>DAOTGE010000015.1:0-32071 GCA_035446965.1 Eubacteriales bacterium | reverse complement strand
AGCACCGCGGAACAGACAAGCAGATAGATGGTGGACGGTTTCCGGATGCGTTTTGTCATTTCCAGCAGATTTTCTTTTGAAAACCGGCAGCTGTTCTCAAACCGAGATTCCATACAGTTTTACCTCCCGCATATGTGTCCTGTAAACTTATGCCGAGTATAGCACAGCACCGCCGGGTTGAAAAGGCGTTTCGGCGTGCCGTGCGCGCGGATGGATTTGCATAAATATGTCGTTCTGCGCTTGACAAGCCGGATTTTTATGATAAACTTGCACTAATTCAATAATATATAATGATAGAGGAGCGGTTGTCATCAGTAGCCGCCGGGAACGACCGGGGTGAAAGGGGCTGCCGCCGAAGCGCGGAAGACGCAAATTTGCGGGCGGACGCGCTGGGCTGCGGGAGAATATGTCGCAGACTGTCACGGAAGTGGAGAGCTGTCATTGGTTTGTGCGGGTACGCCCGCTCTGCATACATGGCAAAAACCGTTTATGTAAAGCCGTGAGTTTTTCATTTTGAAAGATTCACGGTTTTTTATATAAAGAATCGACAGGAGGAAGAAAAATACTATGAAAAAAATGCTTGCCCTGATGCTTGCCGCCGCGCTGATCGTAACGTTCGGCGCATGCGCGGGCACAACCGAAGAAACCGCCGCTGCCACGGACGAAACGAGCGTGGCTTCCGGCGTGGAAGACGGCGTGCTGACCGTCGCCATGGAGTGCGCATACGCGCCCTACAACTGGACGCAGACGGACGACTCCAACGGCGCCGTGCCGATTAAGGATTCCAACGAATACGCCAACGGATACGACGTGATGATGGCGCAGAAGCTCTGCGATGCCAACGGCTGGGAACTTGAAGTCGTGCGGCTCGACTGGGATTCGCTGATTCCGGCGGTGCAGACCGGCCAGATCGACGCGGTCATCGCCGGCCAGTCCATGACGCCGGAGCGCATGGAACAGGTCGATTTTGCGGGTCCGTACCTCTATGCAACGATTGTATGCCTCACGCTGGACAGCAGCAGCTTTGCATCCGCCGCGGGGATTTCCGATCTCGCGGGCGGGACCTGCACCAGTCAGCTTGGAACGATTTGGTATGATACCTGCCTGCCGCAGATCCCGGATGCGCAGATTCAGTCTGCGTCCGAAACGGCGCCCGCAATGCTGATGGCGCTGGAAACCGGCACGGTCGACTTTGTCTGCACCGATATGCCGACCGCGCAGGGCGCGGTTGCCGCGTACCCCGACATGGTAATCCTTGATTTCGCGGGCAGCGGGGACGACTTTACCGTGGAGGACAGCGACGTCAACATCGGCATTTCCGTGATGAAGGGAAACACCGTGCTGAAAGACGCGCTCGACAGCGTGCTCGCCACGATGAGTGCGGACGACTTCAATGCGCTCATGGCGCAGGCGATTGCCGTACAGCCCATCACCAACGACTAATTTTGTCCGGCTTTGGCCGGAACGATTCCAAGAAGCGAACGAATCACGGACAGGGCGGGCCGGTTAGACGGCGCGCCTTGCCGTGATTAAGAAAGGAGAATGGTTGCAGTGAGTAATATTGCTCAGCTTGGCAGTGACATTGTGAAGCTCTGGAATCATTACGGCCTCGTGTATCTGAACGGCATGTGGAAGACGGTTTCCCTTGCCGTGATCTGCACAGTGGTTGGCTGCATCATCGGGTTCATCTGCGGAATTCTTCAGACGATTCCCTGCGCAAAAACCGACCACGCCGCAAAGCGCGCGCTGCTGGGACTGGTTCGTGCGCTCGTGCGCATTTATGTCGAAGTATTTCGTGGAACGCCGATGATTCTGCAGGCGGTGTTCGTCTATTACGGCCTGCCGTATTTTACCAACAACGCGGTGCACTGGAGCAGCGTTTGGCTGGCGGCGTTTACGGTCGTTTCGATCAACACGGGTGCGTATATGGCCGAAACGGTGCGCGGCGGGATTCTTTCCGTCGACCCCGGCCAGACGGAAGGCGCAAAGGCGATCGGCATGACGCACGTGCAGACTATGCTGCATGTCATCCTGCCGCAGGCGCTGCGCAGCATTATGCCGCAGATCGGCAACAACTTCATCATCAATCTCAAGGATACGTCGGTGATGTTCATCATCGGTTACACCGAGTTTTTTGCGACCCACAAAGCGGTGGTCGGCGCAACGTTCCTCTATTTCCCGTCGGCAACAATCGAAATGGCAGGGTATCTGTTTATGACGCTGGTCAGTTCGTTTCTGCTGCGGCGCTGGGAAAAGCGGATGGACGGAAGCGACAGCTATGACCTTGCAACGACGGATACGCTTGCGCATACCAGCGGCCTGACGCGGTTTCCCGGCGGCAGGCGGCGCGCGGCAATGAAGGGAGGGCGCTGAAAAATGGAAGAAAACATTCTGCAGATTCGACATCTTTCCAAAACGTTCGGCACCAACCCCGTTCTGAAGGATATCGACTTTTCTGTGAGCAAAGGAGACGTTACGAGCATCATCGGCGCTTCCGGTTCCGGGAAATCGACGCTGCTGCGCTGCATCAACCTGCTGGAAATCCCGACATCCGGGCAGATTTTCTTCCACGGCGGGGACATCACGGAGCGCGGGTTCAATGTGCCCGCCTACCGCGCGAAAGTCGGTATGGTTTTCCAGAGTTTCAACCTTTTTTCCAATATGACCGTGCTGGAAAACTGCATGATCGGTCAGCGAAAAGTGCTCCACAAGGACAGAGCCACCGCGGAGAGGACTGCGCGCGCCTATCTTGACAAGGTCGGCATGGCGCCGTATATCAATGCAAAGCCGCGCCAGATTTCCGGCGGGCAGAAACAGCGCGTCGCCATCGCGCGTGCACTCTCCATGGAACCGGAAGTACTGCTTTTTGACGAGCCGACTTCGGCGCTCGACCCGCAGATGGTCGGCGAAGTGCTCGATGTTATGAAGACGCTGGTCAAAGAAGGGCTGACGATGATCGTGGTCACGCATGAAATGGCGTTTGCACGCGACGTTTCCAGCCGCGCCGTGTTCATGCGCGACGGCGTGATCTGGGAGGACGGCGCGCCGGAACGAATCTTCGGCAACCCGGAAAAGCAGGAGACCAGGGAGTTTCTGTCCCGGTTTTTCGGCGTCTGACGATATCATACAGTTCATATAAAACGAAATTTGTTTTGCGCCGGTTTGCGCGCAAACCACCATATATCGGCGACGGCGGGCGGCCCGGGTTTGGGCCGCCCGCCGTTTTTTGCGGGGAACGACCTGCGTTGACAGTGGTGTTTGGTTCACAGTAAAATATAATATATTCTTGCAAAATGCACCCAGAAGCAAAATGGTATAGCGGAACAACGGCGGCGGAGCGGACGATATAAACGAAATGGAGGAACGTATGAAACGTACGGGACGGATATTTACGGCGCTTTGCATCGCAGCGCCGGCGTTGCTCTGCTTTCTAGCCGGATGCCGGAGCGTGGAAGAAAAGGCGCAGGCAACGGCGGCAGCCGAGCCGACGGCCACCGCGCAGCCGACGCCGTCGCTTTCGCCGGAAGAAACCTTGAAAGAGGAAATTGAAGCGGTCATGCAGGTTAAGCTTGACGCGCTGACGGACGAGGATTACGAAAAATACCTTTCTACCGTGACGACGGAGGATGAATACTACTATAACGAGCAGGCGCGCTGGTATTCCGAGATGATCAAGCCCGTAATCAGCGGCGTTTCCTTCGAGGTTGAATCCATCCGGCAAATCGACGAAGCGTCGCTTGAAGCGACGGTCCGGCAGCGGCATACCGGCAACGGCGAAGCGTTTGACTTTACGTATCCGCTGCTGTTCCGGATGGAAAACGGCGAATGGAAGGACTGCGGATACAATTTTGAGAGCATTGAAAAGCCGCGTTACACGCTCAAATACATGCCGGGCGAAACGCATGTGGAAGCGTTCACCGAGATGATCGATACCGCCTACGAAAATCTTGCGACCGTTTTTGAAGAACAGGCGGACGACCATTTTGAAATCAAGCTCTTCTGGGACCGCGAGATGCTCCGGCAAAGGACCATTCCGTCGATCGCATGGCAGTTCACCGGCTGGGGCGAACCGAACGAATCGCTCAAGCTTTACACCGGACACGAGGATATCGAGGGCTACCGTGGGACAATCCAGCACGAACTCGTCCATCACATCACGATCAAAATCTGCAACAACAATCTTTCGGACTGGCTGCTCGAAGGAACGGCGATCTATTACGGCAACGCATACTACGACTATTCGCTAACGGGCGCGCTTTCCAACATTGTAAAGGAAAACCTGCAGCAAACGATTGAAGCGCTGGAAGCCACCGATCTTTACAACCCGAGCAGCCAGCAGGAGGTATGGGACTGGTATAACACGAGCTTTGGATATGTTGCTTACCTTGTGGAAACCTATGGCAAGGATACATTTATGCAGCTGTATTACGAGGCGGGCGAAAAGCCCTTTAACGACAGCGTGACGAACGAAAATTTTAAAGTGGACAACATCGAAACCACGCATGCGGCGCTGGAAACGGTGCTGGGGGTCACGCCGGAACAGCTTTCGCAGGATTATCTTGCATGGCTCGAAACCACCGACTTTTTAGACGTGAAAACATAAACGCCGTTTAATGCGCCTCGAAGTGAATTGTCAAAAAAGTTCTTGGGATTGTTAAGGGCCACAGCCTTTTACCCGTTTTTCCAGCTGCGCCGGTTCATCCGGCGCTGTACGGTCGCCCAGAATGGGCGGTGTCTTTGCGCTCTTTGCCGCCCGGGAGCCCGAAAGGCGAGAGACAAAGAGCGGTTATCCCGTCAAAAAACAAGTTTTTTGACGGTCTCAAAGACCCATGCTTTTTAGCATGGGTCTTGTTGCTTTTTGGCCAGAACCATTCAGAGAGAAACGGCTGTGTCCAGCGCGCTTTGCAGCGCGGCGGTGAAGTCCGCCATGTTGTCGAGCTCCGGGAAATGTCCCGCGTTTTTGAGCAGCGTGAGCCTTTTATACGGCGCTTCGATGGAATCGAAGTAAGCAGTGGCCAGCGTGACGGGGGTTTGATAGTCCCGCTCGCCCAGCAGGTAGAATACCGGAACGGCGTACTCGCGGGGGTAGGTTTCGAGCGTAAACTGCGTGATAACCCATTCGATCATCGCAGCGTTGAAGGCGAATATCTTTTTCATGGACGTCAGGTCGGAAAACCTGAGTGTCGGCGAACTGAAGAACGCCTTAAAGAAAGCGGCGTTGAAACGCACCGCAAGGCCGTATTTGCGCTGCAGGCGGCGCATCTGCATGATTTTCCCCCAGTCGAACGGCGCGTTTTCCCCGACGGGATACGCCCCGATCGCCTCAAACTGCGCTAAATCCTTCTGGTTCCCCGCGGCCAGTATTTTCTCCTTGAGCACGCGTGCGCCTTCGGCTTCGTTCTTTGTTCCGTTCACGAGCTGGCCGACGCCGATATAACAGAGCAGATCTTCCGGGTGTTCAAGCGCATAGACGGAACCGAGTCCGGAGCCCCAGGACTGTCCGAGCAGCGCGACGCGCGAAACGCCGTAGCGCTCTTTGAGCAGCGCGATGACGGCATGCAGATCGCTGAGCAGGAGGGAAAGCTCCGGCTTTGCGCCGGGGTTTTTCAGGAACGTCCTGCCCGCACCGCGCTGGTCATAGGTGACCAGCGTGCACATCTTCCCGAAATGCCGCTTGAAATAGCAGCTCATCGTCGCCATGCTTTCCCCGGGGCCGCCATGCAGCATCAACAGCACGGGCTTTCCCGTTTCTTCCGGAAAGTGGAGGAAATAGGTGTCCACGCCATTGACCGGGACGTATTCTTCAACGATTTCGATGCCTCTTTTTTCCATTTTGGATCGCCGCCTGTCAGTATCCGACGGCTACTGCGAGACCGATCACACCGACGCTGACCGCCGCGCAGACGAGCACATACGGCCAGAGCCACTTAATCCAGGATTTGTAGCGGCAGCCGAGGATGGCGAGCGTGAAGATCAAAAGACTGTCGGTCGGATAAAGCATATTCGGGAACGCGTCGCCGATGGCGAAAATCAGGCTGGTGCTCTGGCGCGAGATCCCGGAAAACTCGCCGAGCGGCACCAGGATGGGCAGGATGGTCAGCGCTTTGACCATCGTGCCGGGCAGCGCGACTTCCACGATGAGCACGAACGCGCACATGATCAGCGCCGCGCCGAACGGCGAGGCGTTCGCCGTTAAATGCGACAGGCCGTAGATGATGGTGTCGAGGACGTTGCCTTCCTTGATAAGATATTGAATCCCAAGGATCAGGCACGCAATCAGGCCGGTGGGCAGGATGTTCAGCGCGCCTTTGAAGAAGTCTTTCACGAGTTCCTTGAAAGGATACTTGCGCTTTTCATAGGAAAAGAGCGCCTGCCCGGTGTACTGCTCGCGCCATTTCTGATCCGTTTCATAGGTGAACGATTTTTTGGGGTCGCGTTCGATCCGCTTTGCATAGAGATATACAAAAACGATCAGCACGGCGCTGGTGAGGATGAAGTAAATAATCCTCATCCACAGGCCGGAATACACGGGCACGCCGGCGATGCTCTGCACAAGCGCGGTGCCGTATGGGTTCAGCGTGGACGCGGCGTAGCCGCGGGTGGTTGCCAGATAGCACAGTGCGACGCCGATGAGCGAGTCCCATCCAAACGAGATGGACATGAGAATCAGCAGCGGGATAATGCCGATGATGCTTTCCCCGAACCCGATGGTCGAGCCCAGCACAAGGAACGCGGATACCATGAAAAACAGGATTGCGTACCTGCGGCCGTTGAATTTCCGATAGATCCAGGCGATGAGCCTTTTTAGTATGTCCGCCTTGTCCAGCACATAGTAGATGCCGCCGATGAAAACGGAAAGGAAAATGACGAACACGACCAACGGTCCGTCACTGGAAAAGAGCACCTCGACGGGTGCGGTGAACCATTTCCAGACCGGAAGCGTCGTCGGATTTTCAATCAACTGATAGGTGCCGTTAACGATAGTCTCCTGTCCGTCGACGGTGGTGCGCTCGTATGCGCCCTGCGGCAGAACCTTTGTGAGGATGCCGACGCCGATGAGGAGCGCAAAGAAGAGGATGCACATACCGATGATCATCTTCGGACTGATTTTCACGCCATATTGGCGCTCTGACGCTGCATTGTTCTCCATAACTTGAAACTTCTCCCATTCCCATATATTCCCCCGCTTTCAAACAGCGGCGCAGAGCACGCGCATAAAGCCGCTTGCAGTGGGTGATAAAAACGCGGAACCGCCGGGCTATGCAACGAACGATTCCGCAATATTTCGCATAACGAAGGACAATTTTTAGTATCTTACCACAGGAATGTAATTTTATGCAATATATTATATATAGATTCAAAAACTTTTCGCAAAGTGGCGGCATGCCGCGATGCTGTGCAGATTGAATCCGGGAATGGAGTGCGTAAAATCCAAATAAAAAAGCGCCGCTTTAGGCCATCGAAAAACTTTGGTTTTTCGATAGGAACCGCTGCGGCGGAATTTTCCATGCAGCGGCAGCCTCGAACGGCTGCGCCGTTTGTCGGCTTAACTGTATGAAGCGAGTTAAAACCACCGTACATGCCGCCGGTTTTGACGGATTTCAACTCTAATAATTCATCTTTGCAAATCGAATTCAATCAGTTTGGTAACGTTGGACTTCACCGATAAACTCAAGCGTCGCTGTTCAGCGGCGCTTGTGATCAAATAATCAGATAACCGTGATGCGGTCACGTCCGTGGTCTTTGGAACGATAGAGCGCTTTATCGGCGTTGCGCATCAGGCTTTCCAGCTTCTGACCGGGAGATTTTACCGTGACGCCGATGCTGACGGTAATTTGAATCTGGTCTTCACGGCAGACGAAGCGGTATTGCCGGATTGTTTTTAAAAACGTGTTGAACGACTGCAGTGCGGCTTTTTTGCCGACGCCTGAGAGCATGACCGCAAATTCTTCGCCGCCGAGCCGCGCAACCAAGCTGTTCTTGCCGAAGTGGTCCTTTAAAAGCCGCCCGAACGTATGGATTACAAAATCGCCCGCCGGATGGCCGAACCGATCGTTTACGTTTTTGAAAAAATCGATATCGAACATAGCCAGATACAGCGGCGTGCCGTCCCGCTCGGCCGCTTCCGTCAGTTCGCGCCCGATCTGGATAAAGGCGCGGCGGTTGTTGAGCATGCTCAGCTCGTCCGTAATAGCCTGCCGGCGGAGCTCCGCATTCAGGCGATATACCTCCGAGATGTCCCGGATGGTTTTGATCCAGCCGCGCGTGGCTCTGCGCTCGTCGATGCATCTTGTTGAGATTTCGAAATAGCGCTCTTCGCCGTTAAGGCGCAGCGTGACAATGTTTTTTTGCGTGGAGAGCAGCCCGCTTAAAAATCCGGGCATTTCGTGCAGCAGGGAAACCAATGTTCCATTGTAAAGGCGGATACCGAGTTGCTCGAAAAGATGTTTTGCACCGGCGTTAAAATCGATGACGCGATTATGATTGTTGACAAGCAGGGTTGCGTCGCCGCCGAATTCAAATGCGCGGCTCCGCGCAACGGACTTCGTTTCCAACAGATCATATTTTGCAATTGCAATGATAATCAGCAGGGCCGTACAGGGGAGACAAAGCGCCATATAGTCGATTGTAAAGCGGAACGATTTTATCTGGGAGAGCACAAGCCCGGTCACGGCGACCGCGGAAGCAAGCGCGGTGAGCAGAATTTTGCCTTTTTGTTTCTCCCTGCTCTTTACGGCGTCCCGTATGAACAGTGTCATCGAAATGATGATCATGAGCATGGAATGCACCGCTTGCACATACATCCACACCCCGGATTTTTTCACGAGGATCAGCCTGCCGAATTCTTCCGTAAAAGAAACCGACTGAAAATACAGATGGTGGAAATTGTTTGTGTAGCGCAGCACAAGCGACAGGATCGGGATGATATAAATAGCCGCAAGCAAAACGGTGCGGTGTTTTGAAAAATGTCCGGTGTACAGCAACGCGGTTGTAAGCCAGAATGCGGAGACGAACGGGATGCCGATATACTCCACGTGATTCCAAAAAAGGATCTGCGTTTCGTTGGAGGAGTTGATCTCTAACGCGTACCCCAATATGTAAAAACAAATCGCAATGCAAAGCAGCAGGCTGGTGTTGGTGAAGCTCGAACCGTTGAGCACTTTCACATATGCGGCCCAAAACGTTACGACGACAGCGATGGAAATCAGATACAGACTGACGATATGAAACAAAAGCACGGGGTTCCTTTTCGCCTCCGATCCGTCGGGCTGATGCAGTTCAAACAGTCGATATTTCATATATTATAAGCAAAAAAAAGCCTGCCGTCCAATGAAACGGGAAAATATTTGAAAACAGGCGCTTTTTTTGCCGGAACGGGCGCATTTGCGTGGGAATGATCCGTCCGTTTTGCCGGGCCCGGCAATCGTATGGGATTGGTTTGATGGAAAAGCGGAATTGCCGTTTGCCTTCGGGTTTCTTCGCGCAATCGCAGAATTGGGCGGCGATTCATGAAGAGAAAATGTAAACCTGAAAAAGCGGCGAGGTATTTTGCGATGAACCGAATGAATCCGTTTGCGGTCGGCCGCACAGTCTGCTATGATAGCGGAGAAGGCAAATCGTGCCTGCATATCATTTTATGTTTGTTTTAACAATAATCACAACAAAAGAGGCGTACGAATGGAAAAAGTCAAAGAAGATGTCTCCGGATGGATGACGACGAAGAAGGAACGGCACAGCTACACCGTGTATTTCATGGGGCAAAACATGATCTATACCTTTCAGTACATGTTCCTTGCCACATATCTCTTAATGTGCGGACTGAATGCTGCGGCTACCGCGGGCGTGCTGGTTCTTGTCAAAATCTGGGATGCGGTCAACGACTGTCTGTTTGGTGGGTTGATGGACCAGCTGAAATTTAAGAAGGGCGGACGGTTTATTCCCTGGCTGCGCATATCCCTGCCGATCATCTGCGTTACGACTTTGCTGCTGTTCTTTATTCCGCAGGGTCTTGCATCGGGCGCGAAGCTGGTCTGGTTCGCGGTGGCGTACATCCTTTGGGACGCGGCATACACGCTTTGCGACGTGCCGCTCTACGGATTGGTCACGACACTGACGAGCATCCAGGCCGAACGGACGGACCTGATGACCAAAAGCCGGATTTTTGCCAACATCGGCGTGCTCCTTGCGATGGCGCTGGGGTATGTGCTCCCTACGGAGCAGGTCGGGCTGTCCTTCAGCGCAACGGCGGCCATTGTCGTTGCAATCGCGATACCGCTGATGATATGGCTTTGCACCGGCGTGAAGGAACGCGCAATACGGCACGAAGAAAAGGAGAAGTCATACACGATCCGCGAAATGTTCCACTATCTCGGGCAAAACAAATATCTGCTGATCTATTTCGGCGGGCTGTTTCTGCTTACGGGGTTGAACACCGCGTCTTCGGTGCTGCAGTTTTCCTGCTTCTATCTTTTCAACAGCGCAATGATTGCAACCGTCGTGGCGGCGCTGTCCTTTGTTCCTTCGGTGATCATCGCGTTTTTCATGCCTTCCTTACTTAAGCGGTTCGATAAATTCCGTGTGTTTTTCCTCAGCACCGCCGCGTATGCCGCATTGTCGGTCGTTATATGGGCTGTTGGCCCGCACTTGGTGCCGCATCTGGTCTTGATGGTGCTGCGCGGGTTTGCTTACGGCGGAATCGTCGTGCTGCAGTTCATGTTTACGCCGGACTGTGCCGAATACGGACAGTATAAGACCGGCATCGAGGCAAAAGGCATCACCTTTGCAACGCAGACGTTCACCATGAAGCTGGTCAGCGCGGTGTCCGCCGCGCTGGGTCTGGCGATTTTGGGCTGGTTTGGCTGGAAGAGCGTGGAGGCCGCGAGTTTTGCCGAGCTTGCCGCGCTCAACGTAACGCAGACGCAGACCGCGCTGAACGCCCTCTGGGCGGTATACGCGCTGCTGCCCGCCATCGGCGCAATTGCCGCGCTGCTGCTCTGGACGCGCTACAAGCTCAACACGCAGGACGTGGAATGGATGGCGAAATACAATGACGGGGAAATCAGCCGCGAAGAATGCAGCGCGGGCCTCAGCCATCCTTATTGAGGAGACGAACCGCAAATGAAAGAAAAATGGTATAAGCCCATGGCCTTTTACCAGGTCTGGCCGCGCAGCTTTAAGGATGGCAACGGTGACGGCATCGGCGACCTGTATGGGGTTTTAGACAAACTGGAATACATTAAGAGCGTCGGCGTAGACGGGATCTGGTTTTCGCCGCTGTATGTTTCACCAAACGCCGATTATGGCTACGATATTGCCGATTACCGGAACATTTCGCCCGAATACGGCGATCTTGCAATATTCAAAAAGGTGCTGGAAAAGGCGCATGCACTCGGACTGAAGGTGGTTATGGATCTTGTGGTCAACCATACGTCCGACGAACACGAGTGGTTTCAAAGGAGCCGCAGACGCGAAGCGCCGTATACCGACTATTATATCTGGCGGCCCGGCAAAGCGGACGGCGCGCCGCCCAACAACTGGGACAGCCTGTTTGAGGGCAAGGCCTGGGCGTTCGACGACGTGCGGGGCGAATATTACCTGCATCTGTTTGCAAAAAAACAGCCCGACCTCAACATGGACAACCCGGCTGTGCGCGAGGAAGTGAAAGCCGTTATGCGCTTCTGGCTGGATATGGGGGTCGACGGGTTCCGCGAGGACGTCATCACCTTTATCTCCAAGCAGGCAGGGCTGCCGGACGACCCGACGCCGTTTGCCAGGGGCATGAAATACTATAAAAACGGGCCGCATCTGCGCGAATACCTTGCGGAATTCCGGCACGACGTGCTGGACCAATACGATTGCTTTGCGCTCGGCGAGGCCCCGATGATGACGCCGGAAAAGGCGCTCGGATTCATCGCCGAGGGCGAAGGTCAGACGCTCGATCTGATGTTCCATTTTCAGCACATGGAAGCGGACTGTTTCTTTACCGAATATATGCATCTGCCGTTCCGGCTGCGCAAGCTCAAACGCGCGTTTCGCCGCTGGCAGAAAAAGCTTGCGGGCAAAGCATGGAATACGCTCTATCTGGAAAATCACGATCACCCGCGCATCATCAGCCGCTACGGCAGCGAGAAGTACCGCGCAGAGAGCGGCAAGACGCTTGCGGCGGCCTACCTTTTTCAGCAGGGCACGCCGTTCGTCTATCAGGGGCAGGAGATCGGCATGAGCAATATCGCCCTCCCGTCGATCGACGATTATACGGACGTGCTGGCAAAGAACAACTACAAAAAATACATCAAGCGTCAGTCGCCCGAAAAGGCGCTCCGGCGCATCCAGCGCGCCTGCCGGGATTCGTCCCGCACGCCGATGCAGTGGAGCGGCGGAGCCAATGCGGGCTTTTCAGAGGGCGAGCCGTGGTTTGCGCTCAACCCGAACTATCCGGAAGTCAATGTGGCCAAAGAAGACGCCGATCCGGATTCGCTGCTGAATTTTTATCGCGCGGCACTTTCGCTGCGCAAAAACACGCCGGCAGCGATTTGGGGAGATTACCGCGAATATAGAAAAATCAGCGGAAAACTCTATGTATACGCACGCGAATACGAAGGGCAAAGGCTGCTTGTCGTCTGCTCCTTCAGCGAAAAGCCGGTGCGGTTTAAAGCGCCCGGCGGGTTCCGGCTCGAAGGCAAAAAGCCCGTGCTCTGCAACTACCCGGACGCCGCGGTCAAAAACGGCGGTTTTGTCACGCGACCGTATGAAACGCGGGTATACGTGCTCTGATAATTCGCCGGCAGGCGCGGCTTTATATGCAGTCAAGGCCATCCGTTTTCAGGATGGCCTTGCGTTTTTGGCTCGTTCGGGAAGGCCCTGTCATTCACCCCAGTATTGCCGGGCGAGCCGCTGTCCCTGATCGATTTTTGCCCATTGTTCGGCTTCGCTGAGGTCGTTGCCGCCATCGCAGGAGGCGAACCCGCATTGATGCGAAAGGTACAGGCGGTCTTTGCCGAGGATGCCGGCCGCTTCGTCGAGCATGCGCAGAACGCGCGCTTCGTCGTCGGGCGCGGACGTTTTGCTCGAGAGCAGGCCGAGCACGATTTCGGCGTCCGGTCTGTCCGAAAACACGCGGAGCGCTTCAAGCGAGCCCGCGCGCTCGTCGTCCCATTCAAGGAAGAAGCGGTCATATTTGAGCTGCTTGAGGAAGAGGTTGGCGATTTTCACGTACGAACCGCCGCCCATGTTGCGCGAATCGTAATTGCCGCGGCAGTTGTGCGTCCACATCGCCAGTCCGAGCGAATGACCGTAGTCGATGATCGCGTTGTTGATCTCAATGAATTCCGCGGCCAGCGCGCGCACCGTTTCCTGGTCGATCTGTTCGCCGGTATAAGGGGAATTCGGGTTGTCGTCCGCAAAAAGCTCCCATAGGCAGTCGTCGAGCTGCAGGATTTTTCCGCCGGCGGCCGCGTAGTCGCAGACAAATTCGCGGTAGGCTTTCACAAGCCCCGCCTTGAGCGCGGCGGAGTCGGCGTAGACGGAGTCCCTGCCGCCGATGTTGTCCGACCAGGAGAGTTCTCCAAAGATGTGCGAAGGGGAAGGGATGCAGAGCTTGACCGGGCGGCCGTCCGCAAGCGACTGCAGCCGCCGGAAAACGTCGATGAAGTGGTGGTTTTTGCCGCCCAGTTCGCCGGTGATGCGGATGCCGATGTCGCGGCGGGTTTCATATTTGCTTACGCCGTCTTTGTCGCAGAAAAAGTATCCGTGCGGTGCGATATAGCGCCGGATTCCCTGCAGACCCCAGACGAAATCCAGATGCCAGAGGGACTTGGAATACTCGCCGTCTGTAAGGATTTCAATTCCGTGCCGCAGCTGCTTTTGCACCACCGCTTCGGTTGCCGCCGCTTCACAGGCTTCATAGCCCGGAAAGTCGCCGTAAAAAGGATAGGCGATATCTTCCGTGTGTTCGATCTTGCGTTTGTAAACGAGCAGGTCCTCCGGCCTTAAAAGGCTTCCGACGGTTTGAAATCTCCGGCTCATAATAGAAATTCCTCCTTAAAAAATGTTACCCTGCGGGCTTGCTTTTACTCTAGCGGAAAAGCAGTCCTATAGGGTAACATCAAATTTCTTTTATGCGTTATAGCCTGGAACTATAACTGTTTTATCGGCCTGCGCCGTATTCGGCAATCACCCGCTTGAGTTCTTCCAGATAGTCCTGCGCCTGCCGGGTCAGCTGCATGGCGGCGTGGCAAATCCAACCGACCTCAATGGAGTCTTCGGCTTCCAGCGGAACGGCGACGATGTTTTCCCCGTTGAGGTCCGCGCTTACGATACCGGTCGAAACGGTATAGCCGTTCAGGCCGATCATCAGGTTGAAAATGGTCGCGCGGTCGCTGACCTTGATGCTTTTTTTGCTGTATACGGTGCTGAGGATTTCCTCGGAGAAGTAAAACGAGTTATATTCACCCTGCTCGAACGTAAGGCAGGGATACGGTTCCAAATCTTTAAGCGTGACGGAGGCGGCTTTTGCAAGCGGGTTTGCGGCGCTGACGAAGATATGCGGCTTTGCCGTGAAGAGCGGATGGAACGTCAGCCCGCTTTCGCGCAGGATTTTGTCGATCACCTTGCAGTTGAACGGGTTTCGGTAGAGGATGCCGAGCTCGCTGCGCAGCGTTTTTACGTCGTCGATGATTTCATACGTGCGTGTCTCGCGCAGAGTGAATTCATATTCTTCCGCGGCGCACTTTTTCACCATGTTGACGAATGCGTTGACCGCAAACGCATAGTGCTGTGTGGAGATGGAGCAAAGGCGGCGGGACGGCTTTCGGTTGAGGTAGCGCTGTTCGAGCAAATCCGCCTGCTCGGTCACCTGCCGCGCATAGCCGAGGAATTCCGCGCCGTCCGCCGTCAGCGAGACGCCCCGCGGGGAGCGGGTAAAAAGCTCCGTACCGAGTTCGCTTTCGAGGTCCTTCATTGCGGCGGAGAGGCTCGGCTGCGCAATGAAAAGACGCTCCGCCGCCCGGTTGATGGAGGCGCAGTTCACCACTTCAATGAAGTATTTTAGCTGCTGCAGCGTCATAACGGATGCCCTCCAATCAGTTTTTTTGTTCCGGCAGGCCGGCTTTGCCGGTCTGCGCAAGGATTTCTGCGTTTGTGCTGCGGTAATACTGGCGGAACAGGCGAAAATATCCCTTCGTGGACGCGTCCACAAAAACGGGTGGCACGTTCGCGTCCCGGGCCAGCGCCTGAAACGGGTATGCGCCGTTGACGCGCCAGGGGTTGAGGAACCCCGGGCGCACCGCGTCCTTCGGGCAGCTGAACGCACAGCTCATGCACATGGTGCAGTGGACGGAAAAATGCGGCAGGCCGTTTTCCATGCGGATGTTCTGTGCCGGACAGCGCGCGGCGCAGAGCCCGCAGCCGGTGCAGAGGTCTTTTTTTACATGGATGAGCGGGCCGTTGATCCATGCGCCGAACCACTGGAGCCGGAATAGGTACATACAGGCCGCCGTCCATGGCCTGTAGCGGAGCGGCTGCGCTTTTCCATCGGCGACGGCGGACGCAATCACTTCCGCCATGCCGCGCGTATGCAGGTACATCTGTTTTGCGAGCACGTCCGGATAGCGGAACATAATGTTGTACGGCATGAGCAGGTGCCGCTCGAACTGTGGTCGAAAGCCTTTCTTCCGGAGGATGCGCACCAGCGGCAGGCTGGACGCGCTGTTGGGGTGGAACGGCTCGCCGGACGTTTTGAAAACGAATGCGGGTATGCCGGAAACGTCCGGCAGCGTTTTTGCAAAGCGCAGGAAAAACTGCGGCGTGTTGAACGCGTGAATGGGATATCCGAACCCCGCGACGTCGAATTCGTTCGGGTCCGGCGCGCCGGAAAACGGCATGCGCACGCTCCAGACGGTCGTCTCAATGCCGCGCCGCGTCAGCGCGCCGGCGATCAGGTCCGCCGCGGTGCGGGTATTGCCGGTGCCGGAAAACACATAGAGGAGTGCGCGCCTCATCTGCCGGACCTGTTTGCGCGGGCGCAGGATGCCCCGCTCATCGCTTGCCTTGCAGCGTCCGCAGAGATTGATTGCATCCTTGTACCCCCCGTTCGTGTTCTGAAAACGCGCCTGCGCTATCTGTCCGATCCTGAAGCGGAAGAAACGAATCCGCAGATGCCGGTGCGATTTGGGCGAGTTATCCGCAGTAAATGGACAGATTCGCTATCGCCCGGTTCATGACGTCCCGCGTCTGGGTCTGCGCGTCCTGCACGTCGCGCCGAATCAGCGCGTCAAAAAGATTGCGCTTGATTTCGTAAAGCGCCTGCACGCCGCTGAACTTGCAGAACAGCGACCAAAGGTGGACGCTTTCCGGCCGGAACGAGTAATACATCAGCGGAAGAAGGGTATTCCCGGACAGAACGGCCATTTCATGGTGAAAATGGAAGACCCGGCCGGCGGCGTCCTCGTGATCGGAAGCGGTTTCAATTCCGGCAAGAATCGGCCGCAGCGTTTCGAGTTCTTCGTCTGCTGCGTGCTCAATGACAAGCCGGACGCAGAGGCACTCGAGCGCGCTTCTCGTTTCCAGAAGCGACCGCACCTCGTTTTGGCGCATAGCGCCGCCGTTATAGCGCATGATGGCCACAAGCGTTTCCAGCGTGCCTTTGCGCCGGTAATCGGCGACAAACACGCCTTTGCGCGGATGAATTTCGACAAAACCCATCTTTTCCAGCTCGACGAGTCCGGCCGAAATGACGGGGCGGCTGACCCCCATTCTGGCGGAGAGTTCGCGCGCGGCCGGCAGCTGTTCGCCGACGTCGAGCTCCCCGGAGAGGATCATGTTTTCAACTTGCCGGACAAACAGGTCCGTTAAGGAAAGCGCGTTGATCTTTGTAAATCCCATAGTTCAGCCCCTCAATGCAATGTATATGGTATTACCACAAACATATTAAAAATATTGTATCGTATAAGGCAGGCGATTGTCAATCGAAAAAAGCTATATATTCTGTGAAGATGGCTTGACTGGACAGGACGACATGATATAATTTTATTGGTAATACCACAGAATGGAGGAAGGGACAAATGGACAATCGGTTCGACGTTATTGTTGTCGGCGCCGGCAACGCAGGCCTCGTTGCGGCTGCAACGGCCGCAAAGAACGGACTTAACACACTGCTGCTGGAAAAGCACAACCTCCCGGGCGGCTGCGCCACCAGTTTTTGCCGCGGGCGCTTTGAATTCGAGCCTTCTTTGCACGAGCTTGCGAGCGTCGGCACAAAGGAACACCCGGATTCGGTTTACAAAATTTTTGACGGACTTGGCGCAAAGGTGGACTGGCGGTATGAGCACAACATGTTCCGTGCAATCGTCAAGGGCAAGGACGGTTACGACGTAACGCTCAAATCCGGCGTGGAAACCTTCTGCGATTCGATGGAGCAGGCGGTCCCCGGCTGCCGCGCCAGCGTGCGCGCGCTGTTCGATCTGGTGCAAAAGTGCAACGAGGCGCTAGCGTATATTACGAAGATGAAGGGCAAACCGAACGGGCTGACCATGATGCTCAAGCACGGCGATTTCATGCGCACGGCGTCCCATTCGGCGGAGGACGTGATGAACGCGCTGGGTATGCCGGAAAAGGCGCGCGACATCATCTGCACCTACTGGGGATACCTCGGCGTTCCGACGGACGAACTCAACGCGCTGCATTTTCTGAACATGCTGAACTGCTATGTCGTGGACGGCGCGGCGATGCCGTATAAGCGTTCCCATGAACTTTCGCTTTCACTGGCGGACGTGATCCTCGGTTCCGGCGGACAGATCTGGTACAACAGCGAGGTCACGAAATTCCTTTACGACGCACAGGGCGCCGTCTGCGGAGTTGTCGCAAACGGACGGGAGCTTTACGCAAAAGAAGTGATATCAAACGTTATTCCGCATAATGTGTTCAACATGTCGGACGCAGATAAAATCCCGCAGACTGATCTGAAGCTCGCGAACGCACGCGAATTCGGCATTTCCGTCGCAACGGTCTATCTCGGTATGGACTGCACGATGGAAGAACTCGGAATCGACGACTACACGGTCTTCGTCATGAGCGACGCGAACCCGCGCAGACAGTATGAAAACCGGGACAAGGACGGCATTTATATTGTGAATTGTCTGAACAAGGTGATACCGGACAGCTCGCCGAAAGGCACCTGCACGCTGTTCTTTACGATCCCCATCTTTGGTTCCGACCTGCCGGACGATCTTACGCCGGAGGGATACAAGAAATATAAAAACGAGATTGCCCGTAAGTATATCGCCGATTATGAAAAACTGATGGGACTCTCCATTCTGCCGCATATCGAGGAAATCTCGGTTGCAACGCCGGTCACCTTTGCAAGATACCTCGGCACACCCGAAGGGACAATCTACGGGTATAAACTCTCCGGCTGGGATAACCTTCTCGCCAGGATTTCCTGCGAAAAGGACGAATACACCATTCCCGGCCTCAGCTTCTGCGGCGGACACGCCACCAGAGGCGACGGCTACAGCAGCGCGTATGTAACGGGAGACGCGGTTGCAAAACGAGTGGTCAAAAGAATGAAGGAGGCGAACTGAAATGCCGAAACCGAATCTGCGCTCGCTTCGTAAAATGGACTTTCTGAAGGTCGTTCCAACCAGAAAACAGAAGATTAGCGAAGCCGCCGCAAAGCCGCTGCCTCCGCTGCGTTCCTATAAGGCCAACGAGATCGCCGCCGCGCTGCATCCGCAGTGCCAGCACCTGAAGGTGGAGGAGATCGTCGGCCGCACGGCGGACATGAAGAGCTATATCCTCACGCCGGACGCCGAAAGCGGCACCGAAAAGCTGGCGTATTTTTCCGCGGGACAGTACCTGAGCATCACGCTGACGATCGGGGATTCCGTGCTCACGCGCCCGTATTCGCTTTCCTCGTCTCCGAAGGAAGCGCTCGAAGGCCGCTATATGCTGACGGTAAAGCGCACGGAAGGCGGGATTGCATCCCATTACATTCTCGATCAATGGCACGCGGGCACGAAGGTGCTTGCGTCGGCTCCGCTTGGCGAATTCACCTACGAACCGCTGCGCGACGCGAAGCACATCGTAGGCCTTGCGGGCGGAAGCGGAATCACGCCGTTTCGTTCGCTGGCAAAGGCGATTGCCGACGGCGACGAGGACGCCGACCTGACGCTGCTTTACGGCTGCAGGTGCGAATCGGACGCGGCATTCCAGGAAGAGTTTCTGCAGATCGCCGCTTCCTGCGACAAGTTTCGCCTGGTCAGCGTTTTGAGCGACGAACCCGCCGAAGGGTGCGAAAAAGGGTTCATCACCGCGGACCTCATCAAAAAATATGCGCCGGCGGGAGAAGAATACTCCGTTTTCATCTGCGGCCCGCAGGCGATGTATGATTTTGTCGACAAGGAACTTGCGTCGCTCGGCCTGCGGCGGAAATTCATCCGGCACGAACTCTTCGGCGAATACCACAATCCGTCCAAAGACGCGGCTTACCCCGGCGCGGCGGCGGAAGAGTTCGAGTTGACGGTGCGTATGTGCGGCGAAGAAACAAAGATGCGCTGCAAAATTGACGAAACGCTGTTAGTCGCCATGGAGCGAAACGGGATTCCTGCGCCGTCGCGCTGCCGCAGCGGCAGCTGCGGATGGTGTCACTCCCGGCTGATCAGCGGGAACGTCTACATTCCGGCTTCGGTGGACGAACGGCGTATGGCGGACCTGGACTACGGTTATGTCCATCCCTGCTGTACGTTCCCGCTGGGAGACGTCGTGCTCGACGTGCCGCCCGCCAAACCGTAAAACGCGCAAAGAACTGCATATGAAACGAAAAAGGCGATCCGTTCGGATCGCCTTTTTGCATTTCCAAAGGGTTTAAGCGTCTTCCGTGCCGCATTCGGGAAGAGACGGTCAGTCGACAAAGTCGAATTCCCATTCGCCCATGCGGATGCTGTCGCCGTCGGCCGCGCCCATTTCGCGCAGCGCGGCGATTACGCCGGACTTGATGAGCGTCTGCTGGAAGCGGCGCATGGAAGCTTCGTCGTTCGGGTCGGTGGTGTCCAGCAGATACTCCACGTCTCCGCCGGAAACGACGTATACGCCGTCCGCGTCCTTTTCGATATGGAACCCGCGTTCGTACATCGGCGCTTCGGTCAACTCCGTTTCTTCGTACCGTTTGACCGGCGGCAGACCGGAAAGCACCTGTACGATGCGGTCGAGCAGCGCGTCGAATCCCTGCGTCGTCGCGGCGGACACGGGGAAGATTTCCACGCCGGGGAACGCTTCGCGGAAGCGTTTCAGATTTTCTTCGGATTCCGCCAGGTCGGTCTTGTTCGCGGCGACAAGCTGCGGCAGTTCGGCCAGCAGCGGCGAAAACTTCGCCAGTTCGTCATTGATCTTGCGGTAATCGTCCAGTGGGTCGCGCAGTTCGCTGCCGGAAACATCCAGAACATGCACGAGCATGCGCGTGCGCTCGATGTGCCGCAGAAAGTCGTGCCCGAGGCCCGCGCCCTCCGCTGCGCCCTCGATCAGGCCGGGGATGTCCGCCAGCACGAACGAGCGGCCGTGCCGCGAAGCCACGCCGAGGTTGGGCGAAAGCGTCGTGAAATGGTAGGCTGCAATCTTCGGCTTTGCCGCGGTCAGGACGGAGAGGATAGTCGATTTTCCGACGGAGGGAAGGCCGACGAGGCCTACATCCGCAATGGACTTGAGCTCAAGCTCCACTTCGTGCTCCGGCGTCTGCTGCCCCGGACGAGCGAACCGCGGCGCCTGCCGCGTTGCGGTGGCGAATTTTGCGTTTCCCTTGCCGCCGCTCCCGCCGTGCAAAACGACGCGTTCCTTGCCCGCTTCGCTCATGTCCGCCAGAATCGCGCCGGTTTCAACGTCCCGCACGATCGTGCCGACGGGTACGCCGACGACGAGCGGCTTGCCGTTGCGTCCGGTCGAAAGCTCGGTTTTGCCGTTTTCGCCGTTTTCGGCGCGGTAAAAGCGCTGATACTTAAAGTCCAGCAGGGTGGACATCCGCGGGTCGGCAAAAAAGATCAGGTCGCCGCCCTTGCCGCCGTCTCCGCCGGAAGGGCCGCCCTGTGCAACATATTTTTCCCTGTGAAACGCGACGCATCCGTCGCCGCCGTTGCCGGCTTTGACGACGATGCGCGCATGATCGACAAACTGCATTGATTTATCCTTTTTTGTTGGTTTGCGCTTTTTTGCGCGGTACGGCCGCAGCCGGTTTCCCGCCGTTGTGATAGTATTCGCAGAGGCCGGAAAGCGGGCATATTTCGCATTTTGGCTTCCGCGCGTCGCAGATCTGCCGGCCGTGGTAGATCAGCCAATGGTGCGCGGAGCCCCAATCTTCCCGCGGGATTGCCTTTTGCAGCTGCTGTTCGGTTTTTTCAACGTTGTTTGCGTGCGCAAGGCCGATGCGGTTGCTCACGCGGAACACATGCGTGTCCACGGCGATGGCCGGGATGCCGAAAGCGTTGCTTGCAACGACGTTGGCGGTTTTGCGCCCCACGCCGGGCAGTGTCTGCAGCACGTCGATATCGGCCGGCACCTGCCCGCCGTACTGCGTAAGCAGGATGTGCGCGGTTTCGATGATGTGCGCGCCCTTGAGCCGGTAGAAGCCGCAGCGCTTGATGTAGGGGGTCAGTTCCTCCTCCGTCATGGCGGCGATCTGCGCCGGCGTGTTTGCAACGGGGAAAAGCTCGCTTGTGCACTTGTTGACCATCACGTCCGTGCTCTGCGCCGAAAGGATGGTTGCAACCAGCAGCTCGAACGGCGAAGAAAAGTGCAGCGCGGGCTTTGCGTTTGGGTAGGTGCGCTTTAAAATGGCGAGCGCTTCGGTTTTTTGCGCCTGGGTCAGCATTTTTTATGTACGAATCTTTCCGTTGTATTTTTTGACGATGATGTGCGCGAGCTCAAGCGCAAGGTTCAGAATTTGTTTTTCGTCCTGCCCTTCAAGCATGATGCGCACCAGCGGTTCCGTGCCGGAAGCGCGCACGAGCACGCGGCCGTTTTTGCCGAGGATTTTTTCAATTTCGGCCGTCTTTGCAGCGAGGTCGCCGTCTTCTATGGCTTCGGCTTTCAGTCCGTTTTCCACGTTGACGTTGACCAGCACCTGCGGATACTGCGGAATCTGCGCGGCGAGCTTGCTCAGGCGCTTCTTGCTTTCGGCGACCACGCCGAGCAGCGCGATGGCGCTCATCATGCCGTCCCCGGTGGTGTTATGCGAGAGCAGGATGATGTGCCCGGACTGTTCGCCGCCGATGGAATAGTCGTTTTTGAGCATGCTTTCAAGCACGTACCGGTCGCCGACCTTGGTTTCCACAATCTCGATGCCCGCGCTGCGGAGCGCGTTTTTCAGGCCGAGGTTGCTCATGATGGTGAGCACGAGCGTGTTGTGGCTCAGCGTGCCATGGGAAAGCATGTGCAGCGCGAGGATGCCCATCGCCTGGTCGCCGTCTACGATGTTGCCGTATTCGTCGCAGGAGATCAGCCGGTCCGCGTCGCCGTCGAACGCAAAGCCGAGGTCCGCGCCGTAGTTGACCACCATCTGCTGCAGCCGTTCGGGATGCATGGAGCCGCAGCGGTCGTTGATGTTTACGCCGTCCGGCGCACAGGATTTGGCGATGACTTCCGCGCCGAGCCGCTCGAACACGTCTTTTGCGATGAACGAACTTGCGCCGTTTGCGCAGTCGAGCACGATGCGCAGCCCGTCAAAGCGGTATTCGGACTGCTCGACGAGATGGTCGCAGTAATCCTGCCTTGCGCGCACGGCGGAAATGATGCGCCCCACGTCGCGGCCTTCGGGCCGCGGGATTTGCTCGCCGCTTTGGATGATGGCTTCGATGCGGTCTTCGATTTCGTCCGAAAGTTTAAAGCCGTTCTGGTCGAACCATTTGATGCCGTTGTATTCCATCGTGTTATGGCTTGCGGAGATCATGACCGCCGCGTCCGCCTCGTACAGACGCACGAGATACGCCATTGCGGGCGTAGGCATTACGCCGACGTCCAGAACGTCCCCGCCGACCGAGCATACCCCGGCAGAGAGCGCCGCGCCGAGCATCGGGCCGGACTTTCTCGTGTCCATGCCGATGAGGATGCGGGGCGAATGCACCTCGTTGGTCAAAACATACGCGCCGACCGCGCCGATTTGAAAAGCCAGTTCGCAGCTTAAATCGCGGTTCGCGATGCCGCGTACGCCGTCCGTGCCGAAGAGTCTTGCCATATGTTCGTTTTCTCCTCAATTCTGAAAAGTTCGCCGGTGAAAGGAAAGCGCGGCGCCGGGTCGTTTCTTTGCTCCGGCGTCGCGGCTTTGGTCACTGCGGTTAAAGGGATGCGATGTATTCCAGTGCGGCGGTGGCTGCGACCGCGCCGTCCGCGCAGGCGGTGATGACCTGCCGCAGCGGGGTGTTGCGGATGTCGCCAGCGGCGAACACGCCGGGCAGGTTCGTGCGCATCCATTCGTCGGTGATGATGTTGCCGCCGGCCGTGAGCGTGACCGGGCCTTTGACCAGCTCGGTGCGCGGCGTGATGCCGACCGCAACGAATACGCCGCTGAGCGGGAGCACGCGCGTTTCGTTTGTTTTAACGTCGCGGATTTCCAATCCGTCGACCTTCTTTTCGCCCTGCAGGGAAACGGGCACGCACGAAAGCGCAAAACGGATGTTCGGATTGGCTTTCGCGCTCTTTTGCAGCGCGGGGCAGGCGCGCAGTTCGTCGCGCCGATGCACGACCGTGACGCTCGAACAGAAGCGCGCTAGGTAGAGCGCGTCCGAAATGGCCGTGTCGCCGCCGCCGATGACGGCAACGTCCTGATCCTTGAAAAACGCGCCGTCGCAGGTGGCGCAGTAGCTCACGCCCGCGCCGGTGAGTTCTTCTTCGCGCGGGAGGCCAAGCATGCGTGCGGAAGCGCCCATGCAGAGAATGACGGCTTTCGCTTCGTCCACGCGCTCCGGCAGGATAATCTTTTTAACGGCCTTGTCGAGCTCCAGCGCGGTCGCGCCGGCGTATTCGACCTTCAGACCGAATTTTTCGGCTTGTTTCTGGATGCGTCCGCCGACGGCGTAGCCTTCCAGCCCGTCCGGGAAACCGGGATAGTTTTCCACAAGCGGCGTTTTTGCAATTTGCCCGCCCGGGAAGAGTTCTTCATATAACGTAACGTCCGCACCGCCGCGCGCGGCATACAAACCCGCGGTCAGGCCGGCCGGGCCGCCGCCGATGATTGCGATATCCGGCATAAAACACCCTCCGTAAAATCCTAAAAGTACATATTAGTATACCGAATCCACCGAAAAAAAGCAACGCGCGGCGGTTTTTGCTGCGGCATGGCGAAAACGGCACGGGGTAAAACGCTTGCACGGCGGGCGTATGCCGTGCAATACTATAGCGTACGGCGCGACAGCGTCATCCAACGCGCGGAGGGAAAGCGAAAATGCAGAAATCTTATACGGACGTCAACGCCGAAACGATCGATCGCTGGGTCGAGGACGGCTGGGAATGGGGTCAACCGATATCGCACGAGACGTTCCTTACGGCGAAAAACGGCGAGTGGAGCGTGTTGCTCACGCCGACCAAATTCGTGCCTGCGGCGTGGTTTCCGCCGATGAAGGGGCTGGACGTGCTGGGTCTTGCCTGCGGCGGCGGACAGCAGATGCCCGTTTTTACGGCGGCGGGAGCGAACTGCACGGTGCTGGACAATTCCCCGCGGCAGCTCGAAAGCGAGCGCATGGTCGCCGAGCGCGAAGGGTATGACATCAAGATTGTCCGTGCGGACATGACGAAACCTCTGCCGTTTGCGGACGGATCCTTCGATCTGATTTTCCACGCGGTGTCCAATTGCTACATTCGCGAAGTGGAGCCGGTATGGCGGGAATGTTTTCGTGTGCTTAGACCCGGCGGCGTTCTGCTTGCGGGACTCGAAAACGGGATCAATTTCATTTTTGATGAGGAAACGGAATCGGTCTTAACGCACAGACTGCCGTTCGATCCGATTGCCGAACCCGCGCTGATGGAGGAACTGGAAAAAAGCGACAGCGGCGTGCAGTTTTCGCACACCATGGAGGAGCAGCTGGGCGGGCAGCTCCGCGCCGGATTCGTGCTGAGCGATTTGTTTGAAGACACCAACGGATACGGCAAGCTGCACGAATTCAACATTCCAACATTTATTGCCACCCGCTCCGTGAAACCGGGGAAATAAGTTCAAAACTCAAAAAACGCGTCCAATATGGACGCGTCAGCCTGTCAAAAAAGTCCTTGGGATTGTTAAGGGCCGCAGTCCTTAACCCGTTGATTCCGGCTGCGCCGGTTCATCCGGCGTAACGGATCGCCCGGAACGGGCGGTTTCTCTGTGCTCTTTGCCGCCCGGGAGTCCGAAGGGCGAGAGGCAAAGAGCAGTTACCCCGTCAAAAAACAAGTTTTTTGACGGTCTCACGCGTCCGATACGGACGCGTTTTTTGCATATTCGGTTTATTCCCGGGATTTGTTCAGCGAAAGCGTAGCTTTATGCGCTTCGCGCCGTTCGAAGAGAAGGTTGAGCGAAAGACCCAGCGCAACGAATACGCCGCCGAGCAGGTTTTGCAGGGAAAACGCACCGTCGAGGAGCGCGTCCAGGCACACGCCCGTGAACACCTGGCCTACGAACAGCAAAAGCGTAATGTAGAGCGCAGGAATTTTCACGACCACGACGCTGCTTAAAAACACCGTGCATACGCCGATTGCACCGCCGAGATAAATCCACCAATCCTGCGAAAGCGCAAAGCCGGCCGAGGAAGGCTCCGCGCGGCCAAGCAGCAAAAACACCGGAATCGCGGTGGCTAGGCCGAACACGTAGTTAAAAAACGTGCTCGTGTAAAAGCTTGTCTGCTCGGCGAGGCGCGCGTTGAACGTGCGGGAGACGACGAGCAGCACGCCGGAGGCAAACACCGCGAGAGTCGGCAGCAGCGGAAAAGAACCGTAGAGCATGCAGAAAATGCCGAGCGCGACCAGCAGAAGGCCCGGCAGCTGATGAAGGCGGAAGCGATGGACGCGCATTTTGAACAGCCCGAACTGATCGACAAGCAGTCCCATTACGCTCTGGCCGAACAGGCCTATTGCGAGAATGGCGGAAACGCTGATGCGGCCGAAGGCATAGTTCGTGCAGGCCGTCGTCGCAACGCCGATTACGCCGCCGATATAAAGATACCAGGGCAGGCCGCGCACGAACGGCTTTTCGCGCCGGAAGAGGATGATGGAGCCGATGAGCAGCAAGCCCACGATATGGATGACCACCGTTGCGGAATACACGCCGTAGAGCGTGGTGAGTCCGCCGTTGACGGTGATCATGACCGCAACGAGGATACCGATGATCAATGAAAGAAGGTAATACATGCCGCTCTCTTTCGCGCCGCAAAGGCAGTTTGCTACGAGCTAGAGTATACAGCGCGGCCTTGACAGGGGATATGACATATGTCACACTAAAGAAAAGAAGTATTCGGGAGGGGGGACTACCGTGAAAAAAACGCTGCTTCCGGCGGGCTATGAAGCGCGGCTGGCGGAATACGGCCTTGGCGGGCTGGACACGGGCGGCGCAGTGCTGATTCAGTATGAGCGCGGCGAATGGCTGCTCAATGAAGGGCACGCAATCGACTATCTGTACATTTTGCTTTCGGGCAAAGCGAAGGTTTCCGTCAGCGTTGAAAACGGGCGGAGTTTATTGCTCTGCTATTATATTTCGGAAGGCCTCATCGGTGACATGGAGCTTATGACGGGCACGCACGAGGCGTTTTCCTCCATGCAGGCGGTCACGCCGCTGACGCTGATCGGGCTGCCGTATGAGCGGTATGCCGCGGTTTTGCGCGCAAACCTGCCGTTCGTGTTGCGGGTCGGCGCGGGACTGGTTGAGAAGCTCGAAGCGAGCATCAAAAACACGTCCGCAACGATCCTGCAGCCGTTCGAACAGCGGCTCTGCGGATATGTGCTGCAGAGCGCGCAGGACGGGTATTTCCGTGAAACGCTTACGAATGTCGCCGATCAGCTCGGGTGCAGTTACCGGCATCTGCTGCGCTGCCTCCAGCGTCTCTGCGAAGAAGGACTCCTCGAAAAAAGGAGCCGCGGTTATTATCTGCTGGACGCCGAAACGCTGAAAAAGCGTGCGTCCGAATAATCGCTCAGCATTCGTTCAGCAATTCGCCGATCGTGTTTTTTAAATACCGGTCTTTCAGATAAACGAAGTTCTGTGAAACAATATAGTCTTTTCCGTCGTCCCATCGCGTGGTTTCGGTGTGGTCGTGCGGGTCGGCGCGCCCGGTCAGCGTGGTGACGCGGTTGTGGATGCGGTTGGCCAGCAGGATCATGTATTGGTTCCTGTCAGGATCGACGGAAAAATGGTTGCCCGTAAAGCCGTTGAGCGCGATGGTGCGCTCGCCAAAACACGCCGGTACTTCGCTGTATGTCTGCACGGGATGTTTGGAATAGCAAAGGTAGCCCATGTGCTGCGAGTACCCGCCGTCGGCCAGTTTCGCGCCGGTGCGGTTCACGCCGATGGTAAGGAGCGTCTTTCGCCCGAGGATATCGCCGCGCAGCAGCCCTTCCGCGAGGCGCCGCATGTCGCCGAGCGTGGAAAACAGGCCCGCGTGGCCGCAGGGACCCGCTTCGCCGCGCCGCATCAGCCGCGCTTTGGGGTCGTGCACGGTCCCGGCGGGACAGGCCGTGTCCACATGGAACGCACCATCGCCCGAAACCGTTCTTTCATAATTATAGCAGACCGTGCCGGAAAGAAGCGCCTGCGGTACGTCCGCAAACGTATGCTCCATGCCGAGCGGCTGAAAAATATTCCGGGAAAGGTATTCAAAAAACGGCTGCCCGGACACGGATTCGACGATATAACGCAGCACCATCGCACCCATGTCGGTGTAAAACCGGCGTTTGGGAGCCGGTGCGGGCCGGATATCGAAAAGCAGGCGTTTTGCCGCCTCCGCGCTGCCGGTCCGGTCGACGCGCGCGCTCGTCTGCAGCGCGGCGCGAAACGAGAGCAGCCCTTCGACAGTCGCGTCACGGATGTGGGCAAAGCGCGGGTCGAGTCTGCCGACGGGGTCGTCCAGAGAGAGTTCGCCGCGCTCGCAGAGCTGCATGACGGCGATGCACGTAAAGAGCTTTGTGACCGATGCTAGATCGAAAATGGAATGTTCGTCCATTGGCGCGGTGTCCGGCACGAACGCGCCGTTTTCAAGCCGCACCTCGCGGATGTTGCCGGAAACGAAGGTTTCGCCGCCGTGCAGGCCGCCGTATGCGCCCGCGATGCCGGTGACGATCCGCCGTTCGCCGACCAGATAGGAAACGCCCTCGTCCAGCAGTTTTCGGTAATCGGTGTTCATGCTTTGCCGTTATGCGTTGCGGTTGCTCCAAAGAGCGTGCCGAACGCGGTGTTTTTCTTTTTCCAGTTGTTTGCAAAGGCTTTTTTCACCGGGGTGGCGGGCAGCTTTTCCGGATCGTACTTTGCGTAAAACGCCGCTTCTTCGCGCACGGCGCGTGCAAGCAGTTCGTCCATCGCCTGTGCGTCGGACGAAGCATCGGCAAACCAGCTTTGTTCAAGCGCGTCCCGCTCCGCGTAAAACGACTGCGGAAGCGTTTTACCGAGCAGTGCGCGGCGGTAAGCTTCCGCCGTGCGCCAGTACCGGTCCGATTCCGCGTCGCCGGGGACGGCCACGGGCGGGCGCGCGGGGTTACCGAAGCGATAGGGCTTAAAGAGCGAAACGCAGGGCAGGGACGCGCCGGTGAGATAAACCGTCGGAACGCCGCCGTCGAGGGAAACGATCATGCTCGCCGTGGTTTGGTCACCCACCACGCCGCCAAAGTGCATGCAGCAGCTCGAAACCGAGCCGCAGGCAAACGGGTTCTGCAGACCTTCTTCGTGCGTGCGCAGCGCCGCGGCGGCGTCCGAAACGCTTTTCAGCCCGCTCAGCGCGCATTCTGTCTGTTCCCGCCGCTTTTTTGAGCCGGAGAACGCGGTGAACAGCGGGTCCGTGTGCGCTCTGCGAAAATCGCACACGCCGCCGCCATAGCGGTCCCCGTCCAGGCCGATGGAGAGGCGGTTGCTGATGGAGGCCGCGGCATAGCGCTTGACCACCCATTTTTTGCCGCAGGTTTCGAGCACGAAGAGGTTGTTTTGGTCGATCGCCAGAAACGAGTTGTCGTAATAGAACTCGTGATCGTAGCCGCAGTTGCCGCCCTGGCCATAGGTTTCGAGCAGCTCAATCATCATATCCACCGCGGCTTCTGCACTTTGCGCGCGTTCGAGCGCAAGACGCAGAAGGTCCATGCCGGTGAGCGCGGGTTTGCCGTACGGCCCTTTGGTGAACACCGCCTCGTTGCCGATGGCCACGCCCGCTTCGTTGACGCCGATCTCCGCGCCCCAGATCCAGCCGGGACGCGAAAGCAGCACGGCGAGCGTTTCCTTCGCCTGCGGGACGGTGATATAGGTCGCCGCAAGGTCGCGTTCTTTACAGACGCGCGCGGGGTGAAACTCCGTTATCTGCGCTTCGTTGGGGCTGCGGTCGCTGTTCTTGGCAAACAGCGCGCGGCCGCCGGAAACGACGCCGAGCGTATCGCACATGGCGGATTACCTCCAAGCTTCTTTTGTTCGGGGTGCGTTTCTAAAATTCACAGAGTGCGCTTTCACCGTCTCAACTTGCATATTTTTGTTAAACCCTCGCTGCCGCGCCACTGCGCCTGCATTTTTGCCTCAATCGGTAGGCCGATTCGGCAAAACTGCATCTTTCAGATTCCAGAAACACACCATAAAGTATAGCATATTTTGCTGCGGCAGAGCACCGGTCAAACGCATCCGGCGGGAACGGATCAGGTTGAGCGAGAGGCGGCAAATGTGATACAATACTTTGGCATACGAACATGGAGGCGCTTATGGAACTGGACCCGCTGGCAATCCGAAACTTGCTGATCTGGATCGCCCTTGCGCTGGGCGGCACGGTCTTTCTTGGCGCAACGCCGAGCTGGATGCGCTGCGGCGCAAAGAGCGCGGACCCCTCCGCGGCGGCCGCGATGTTTGCGCTTTTGCTTGCGGGGACGCTTACCGCACTGCTTGCGTACGAGGGTGCGCTTTCGCCGCTTTTGACGCTGGGGAAGGAACAATACCTTTATCTTGCGCTCGGCGGGCTGCTTTCCGCGCTGACGTGGCTTTGCCTGTTCACCGCGCTTACCGGCGGGTATGTGAGCAAGGTTATCCCGGTCTACGCGCTGTGGTATGTCCTTTCGCTGATTGCGTCGCACTTCCTTTTCGGCACGGCGATGGGCCTTTGGAAAATTTGCTGCATCGTTGGGATATTGCTCGGGCTGGTGTTCATCGAAAGCGACATGAAAAATATCGGCGGACGGCTTGGATTCGGCTATGCGCTGATTGCGGCGCTTGCCGCCGCGGGCACGGAGCTGATCCGGCGCGGTATGCCCGGCCCGGCGATCGATGACACGCTGTTTCATGCGGGCCGCTCGATTGCCGCCTGCGTCATTCTCTGGGTGTTTGCGTTCGCCCGCGGCAAACAGCGGACGCTGGGCGATCTCAACGCGCGCGGCTGGGTCGGCGTTTCGTTTGCGGGGCTGAGTCTCGCGGGCAGTTACGCCTGCGACTATTACGCGGCGCTTCGCGGCGAAATCAGTTATCTTGCGCCTATCGGCATCCTGGCGTTTTTGTTTGTGATGCTGTTTGCGCGCATGTTTCAGAAAGAAAAGCAAACCGGGTCGGTCGTATTCGGCACCTTTTTGGTGCTGCTGGGCCAGTTCGGCATCCTCATGGGATTTTAGGAGCAATAAATGGTAAAACTCTGTGTATTTGATTTAGATGGAACGTTGATTTACACGCTGGCGGACCTTGCGGCGAGCGTCAATTTTGCGTTGCAAGAATGTGGATTTCCACAGCTGAGCGAAGAGCAGGTTGGCGCGATTGTCGGCCACAGCACGGGCTATATGTCCGAACACGCGGTGCCGCCGGACAAAATCGAGTCCGCGCCGCATATGCTCGAACTGTTTCAAAAGCACTATTCAAAGCATCTGCTCGACCGCTCAAAGCCGTATGACGGCATGATCGACGCGGTGCTGCGCATCAAAGCCGCCGGCGTGAAGCTTGCGGTGGTTTCCAACAAACCGCATGCGGACACGGTCAAAGTTATCAGCGCGCTGTACCCGAAGGATACGTTTTCACTCGTGCTCGGGCGGACGAACAAATTTGCGGTCAAGCCCGCGCCGGACTCGCTGAACTTTACGATGGACTTTTTTGGCGTAACGCCGGAGGAGACAGTCTACGTTGGAGATTCGGACGTGGACGTGGAGTTTGCCCGCAATGCGGGGATGCGCTGCGTCTGCGTAACCTGGGGGTACCGCACCGTGGCGGAACTGCTTGCCGCGGGAGCGGTCTGCATGACGGAGGACCCGAAACGCCTGCCGGAACTGGTGCTTGGCGCGGACGGGAGGGCGCAATGCTGATTAACGTTTACGATTTCGACAACACGATCTACCGCGGGGATTCCTCATACGATTTTTATATGCACTGCCGACGGAAATATCCGCGTGTGCGGCGCGATGTGCTCGGCGCGATCCCGCTTATGATCGACTTTGCCATCCACCGGCGCGATAAAACGCGTTCCAAACAGCGTTTTTATCATTATCTTTCGTTCGTGCCGGACATGGAACGGGAAGTCGCCGAATTCTGGAGCACGCGCGAAGCGAACCTGAAACAATGGTATCTTGAGCAGAAGCGGGAAGACGACCTGATTATCTCCGCGTCGCCGGTGTTTTTGCTCAAACCCGTGTGCGACCGGCTCGGCGTGGCGCTGATTGCGTCCAAAGTCGACCCGAAAACGGGGCTGTACGACGGCAGAAACTGTCACGACGAGGAGAAGGTGCGCCGTCTGCGCGCCGAGCGGCCGGAAGTTGAAATCGGCCAATTTTATTCCGACAGCCTCTCCGACGCGCCGCTGGCGCGCATCGCGCGCGAAGCGTTCCTTGTGACGGACGACGAAATCAAGCCGTTTCCGCCTGTCTGAAGACTTGAAACCACATAACTGCAGCAAAAAGCCGCGCAAAATGCGCGGCTTTT
>DAOTGE010000014.1:4529-50436 GCA_035446965.1 Eubacteriales bacterium | reverse complement strand
GCGCCGTCCAGTTGCGGTTCATCGTCGCCGGATAAATCAGCGCGGCGTTGTCCAGTTTCATCCAGGGTTTGTATTTTTTGCGCTTTTTCTGCATTGGTCTGAAATTGCCCCGCCGGGAGGCGTCTGCCGGTCGGCGGGGATTCTCCTGTGATGATTGCTTGTTATGAATTATGCATCCGCACCGAGTTCTTTGCGGATAAACGCGGCCATTCTCGCAACCGCGCGTTTGCCCTCCGGCGTGCCGTAAAGCGGGTAAACATGCCACATGCCGGGTTCAACGACCAGTTCCGCGTCTGCGCCGCCGTCTTTGAGTTTCCGATAGAGCGTTTTTGCGTCGTCCAGCAGGATTTCGTCGCTTCCGGCGAACAGAAGCGAGTCCGGCATGCCGGACAAATCGCCGAAGATCGGCGAAACATACGGTTCGTCTTCGTGTCCCGCGGCGTATGCGAGAACATAATAGGCCAAAGATTCGCGTATCAGCGTCGGATCGCGCAGGACGTTGTTAAAATACGACGCGCCGGAAAACGTCAGGTCCGTCCAGGGCGAAATACCGACCACGCATTTCGGCAGCGGCAGGCCTTCGGCCCTGCAGCGCAGCAGCAGGCAGTATTCCAGCCCGCCGCCGGCGCTTTCGCCCGCAAAGGCGATGTTCTCCGGCTTATATCCGCTTTCAAGCAGATAGCGATAGGCGCGCAGCGCGTCGTCCAGCGCGGCGGGGAACTTGTGCTCCGGCGCGAGGCGGTACGCAACGCAGAATACGTTCAGCCGCGTATGCGCCGCGAGCAGACCGCCGAAGCCCTTTGCATAGTCGAGCGAACCGGCCGTGTATCCGCCGCCGTGCAGATAGAGCACCACCCTTCCGCAGGGGGACGGGCATGCGGTTGAAACCGCAAAGCATGCGTCGAATTCTTCAAACGAAACCGTTTCGTAAGCGACTTTCGCCTTGAGCGTGCCCGCCGTGATGCGTCCGAGCTGATCCTGTGCGGTGCGGGCGTTGTCAATGGTCGTAAACCGCACAAGCGGCTTGGCGAGCCTGAGTTGGAGCTTGAGAAACTGTGCGCCGAGACTTGGCAATATCGTACGGTTCCTTTCTGCTGGCAATACTATATTCTATCATAGAAACCGTCCGCGATAGCGCATTATGAAAAAGAAAAAAGCAAAAAGCGCTTTTTGCACGCTGTTTGTGGGAAACAGGACGAAAAAGCCGCTTTTGCCGGATTTATGCGAATGAAAGAAACTCAGCCCGGAGGCCACTCCATCGAACGCCCGCCGAGCACATGAAAATGCAGATGCGGAACGCTCTGCTGGCCGTCCTTGCCGCTGTTGACGACGACGCGGTAACCGGTTTCGTCCACGCCAAGTTCGCACACAAGGTTTTGAATGACGGAAAACACATGCCCGAGCAGCCCGGTATCTTCCGGGCCGATTGTGTTGACGCCGGAGATGTGTTTTTTCGGCACTACGAGCACATGCACGGGCGCCTGCGGGGAAATATCCCGAAAAGCGATCACCTCGTCGTCCTCGTAGAGTTTTGAGGACGGGATTTCGCCGGCAACGATTTTACAAAAGATACATTCGTCCAAATCAGTTCAGCTCCTTTCGTTATGGTCCGTTCGGCAGCGCCGAGGAATTATGCTTTTACACCAGCCGTGTTCCAAAGGCGGTTTCGCCCTCGAACCCATCCAGCCGCATCCGTACGATCTCGCCCTCCGGTGCGTCGGTCAGAACGCGGATATAATTGCCGCTGTAGCCCGCACCGCCGCTTTCGGCGAGCACTTCGGCGACGCTGCCGGTCTGCTCGGCGAGAAACTGCTGCGTGAGGCGTTTACCAAGCGCGATGAGCTCCGCCGCGCGCGCTTCCTTCACGGCCTTTGGCAATTGACCGGGCATCGCCGCGGCTTTGGTTCCCTTTCGCACGGAAAACGGGAACACATGCATTCGCGCAAACGCCGCCTTCTCGCAGAAGGCGAGCGTTTCGCGGTGTTCCGCTTCCGTTTCGCCGCAAAAGCCGGCGATTACGTCCGTGGTGACGGCGCAGTCCGGCATCGCCTGGCGCAGCAGGCCGACTGCATGCAGGTATTGCCCGCTTGTATAGCGTCGGTTCATGCGCTTGAGTACCGTGTCCGATCCGCTTTGGAGGGACAGATGGAACTGACGGCAGATTTTCGGGTTTTCCGCCAGCGCGTTTGCAACGGGTTCGTCGACAAACAGCGGTTCGAGCGAGCCGAGACGGATGCGTTTAACGCCCGGCACCGCGCTAGCGCGCGCGATCGCATCGAGCAGTGTTATGCCGCCGAGCTCGCGGCCGTAGCTGGCCAGGTGGATGCCGGTGAGCACAATTTCCTGATAGCCTTCGCTCGACAGGATGCGCACTTCGCGGGAAATATCGTCGAGCGGGCGCGAACGCAGCGGGCCGCGCGCATAGGGAATGATGCAGTAGGAACAGAAGTTCACACAGCCGTCCTGAATTTTCAGCGTGGCGCGCGTGTGTGAATCGCGCACGGCGGAAAGCGGCTCAAACTCCCTTAGTTCGGCAAGCGGTCTCACTTCGGTTTGCACGGCGTTTTTTTGCAGCGCTTCGTCAACGCGCCGGACGATCTCCCTTCGTCCGCTCGTGCCGAGAACGAGGCCGACGCCTTCCAGCGCGGCGAGCGCTTCCGGCGCAACCTGCGCATAGCAGCCGACCGCGACGACCAGCGCGGCGGGATTCAGGCGGTGTGCGCGTGCAATCATCCTGCGGGATTTTGCGTCGCCCGTCTGTGTAACGGTGCAGGTGTTGACCACGTATACGTCCGCTTTTTCGGAAAAACCGGCGATGTCCCAGCCCGCGCGGGCAAACAATTCGCGCATGGCTTCCGTTTCATAATGATTGACTTTGCAGCCGAGCGTTGTGAAAGCGACCTTCATGTGTCCACCTCGTAAAACAGCTGCGCAAGCAGCGCCATGCCCGCCGTTTCGGTTCGCAGGATACGCCTGCCGAGCGAAACGCTCTGCGCGCCGTTTTCCGTCAGGCGGGACACTTCGTCCGCCGTAAGGCCTCCCTCCGGGCCGATTAGAACTCCGGTTGTTTTGGGCGAAAGCTTTTTTCGGAGAGCCTGTTTCAGCGAAAGGGTGGTTTCATCTTCATATGCAACCAAAAAAAGATCGAACGCGCGCGGATCGATAACGCCGATCGGAATCAGCCGCGATACTTGCGGCACCAGCGCCCGGCGGGACTGCTTGGCCGCTTCAAGCGCGACGCGCTGATAGCGCACGCGCTTCTTTTCAAAGTCCCGCTCCGGCAAAACGACGCAGCGCGCGCTGAAAACGGGCGCGACGGCGAATACGCCGAGTTCGGTACATTTCTGCACGACGGTTTCGAACTTTCCGGCTTTGGGCAGGCACTGAAACAGCGTGACCCGGCAGGGACTTTCCACCAAAGAAGGACGCGGTTCGCCTATACTGCAAAGCACCTCGTCCGGTGAAACGGCTGTGATGCGCGCGTCGTACTCCATGCCGGCGCCGTCGCAGAGGGAAAGCGTCTCGCCCGCGTGCATGCGCAGCACGCGCGCAATGTGCTTCGCGTCGTCGCCGGTGATGCGCGCCGTATTGTTTTGAATGTCTTCGCAGAAAAACCGCCGCATAGAATCTCCCTGTATATTACCTTGCGGTCAGCCGCATAGCGACCCAGCCGCCGCTGCGCAGAACCTGCGTTACGGCAAATCCGGCGTTTTGGACGGCCTGTTTGACTTCTTCTTCCCGTTCGTCGATGATGCCGGAAACGATAAACGGCGCGCCGGGCTTGCAGCATGTCCTTGCGAACGGCGCAAGCGCGATAATCACCCCGGCGACGATGTTCGCGGCGACCACGTCGTACTGCCGCAGGATATTCTTTTTAAGCGTTTCATCGGTCAGTACGTCGCCGATGAGGACACGGTAACGCGCGCCGTCCACGCCGTTCATGGCGGCGTTTTCCAGCGCGACGTGTTCGGCGACCGGATCGATGTCCACCGCCACGGCGCTTTTTGCGCCGAGCAGGACCGAAGCTACGGAAAGGATGCCGCTGCCGCAGCCGAGGTCGAGCATTTCATCCCCGGGCGTTACGCATTGTTCGAGCAGTTCCAGGCACATCCGCGTGGTATGGTGAGAGCCGGTACCGAACGCGACGCCGGGATCGAGCCGGAGCGTTACGCGTTCCTCCGGGGCGGGGTCTTCGATCCAGCACGGGGACACGTACAGCCGCTTGCCGATCGAAAGCGGACGGTAATACTGCTTCCAGTTATTTTTCCAGTCCTCGTCGTCCACGCGGGTGACGACCACCGCAAGGGAGCCCATGTCCGCATCGCCCGAAAGCGAGCGAAGGCGTTCTACGGCGCGCTTTGCGTCCGCGACGACCGCTTCGCTTTCCGGTACGTCCGCAACATATGCTTTTACGCAGGGTTCGTCCACGCCGACCGTCTTTGGGTCGGCAAAATCCCAGTATACGGCGCGCTCGTTTAAAAACGCCATGGCGCGCTCGTGGCTTTCCTCAATGCTGACCTGGTCGAGGCCCACGCCCGAAAGCGCGGCGCAAACGCCGTCCAGCCCGTTGTCCGTCGTATAGACGCTGATTTCCAACCATTTCATACGCAACAGTATACCACCCGCGGCGTAAACGGCACAATCCCGCGCGGGCGAAAAGCGGCGGTTGACAAGGCGGGAAAGCTGTGTTTAACTCGAACCGATGCAACCGATCGATCCTTCCGAAAAAACAGCAGAAAACACAAGCCCGGGAAAAACGGATTTTTTCGGGCAGAGCGGCGCAAAAGCACCGCTGTTTCACACGCGCAGACTGTTTCTGTTTGCGGCGGGGCTTGCGGCGGGATTTTTGCTTGGCGACGGGTTTTTATTTACGTACGTACTGCTTGCGGCGGGCGTGCTCCTGCTCGCCGCGTTCGGGGCGAAGGCGGCAAAACGCGCCGCATGGTTTGTGCTCCTTCTCGGCATGGCGGCGGGGTTCCTTCGCATCGGGCTTGCGCAGCCGGTGGACGTTCCAACGGGATATGGCGTGGTAACGGGCATAATCTGCGAATCCCCGGAGCTGACGGACTGGGGAACGTACCGCGTAAACCTGAAAGACACTGCACTGGACGGCCAACCGGTGCCCGGCAGGCTGAAATTCTACGCGGCGTTTTCGCAGCCCCCGGTATACGGACAAACGGTCTCCGCCTATGCAAACGTAGAGGAATCGGATGCGGAATACCGCTCAAACGACCGGTACCGCGGGATCTTTTCGGTTGCGTTTGCAAACGGCACAATCACCGCGGACGGCACACCCAAACGCGACCTTTACGGGCGGCTGCTGGAGCTGCGGGAAATCGTTGCCGAACGCATAGAAGCGCTCTTTCCGGCCGAAGCGGGCGCGGCGAAGGGTATGTTGCTTGGCGACAAGAGCGATTTGGACGAAGAGACGCTTTCCGCGTTCCGGGACACGGGTACGGCGCATTTGCTTGCGGTGTCCGGATTGCATGTTTCCGTGCTGGCGGGCGCGTTTGCGCTGCTGTTTCGCAGGAACGCCTGGGTGCGGCTGTTCGCGGTGGCGGGGTTTTTGCTGCTGTACGCCGCGCTGACTGCGTTTTCCCCGTCGGTCGTGCGCGCGGGCGCGATGATTCTGTTCGTGCTGCTTGCGTTCGCGCTGGACCGGCGGCTCGACCCGGTCAGTTCGCTTTCCGCGGCGTTTATCTTAATTTTGCTTATCAACCCGTATGCGCTCTGGTACGCGGGGTTCCAGCTTTCGTTCTGCGCGGTGTACGGGCTGATTCTCCTTTCGCCGATTCTGCAAAAACCGCTTGCCAGGCTCGGTTCGGCGGCGTCCGGACTGATCTCGGCCAGCGCGGCGGTCGTGGTTGCAACGTTTCCGGCAAGCGTGCTGTTTTTCGGTAAAGCGCAGCTGCTTTCCCTCGTGACGAATCTGTTTGTGCTGCCGATTGCGCCGGCGTTCCTTGTGCCCGCGTTTTTCGGGACGGCGCTGTCGTTTCTGTGGTTCCCGCTTGGCAGCGCCGTGTGCGCGGTTGCGCGTTTTTCGCTGGACGTAATTCTCGCCGTCGCGTCGTTTGGCGGGAGTATGTCCGTTTCGGTCAAAGCGCCGGGGACCGCCGCATACGCGCTGTATTTGCTTACAATCCTGTTTGCATCCCGGCTTTGCCTCCGCGGGAAATGGCAGCGTGCGCGATACGCTGTGTTGTCTGCGGCGCTGACGGCGGTGGTTTGGGTTGCGGGCGGGTAAAAATCAACAAAACAAGGAATACCGTTGAATAGCACAAGGACAAAACCAACGATTTCCACGTATTTGTCCACGCTTTCCACAACGTTATCCCCATTCTGTGGAAAACATGGTGGAACAATATTTTCTAAAGACATATAAAAACGGACACATCCAGAACAAACGTTTGCAAGACGCAGAATCGGTGGTATAATACAGCCTATGGATGGAATGACGTTTTTAAAAAATCTCGCGGACGGCGCGCCGCTTGGCGGCGCGTATTATTTCTGCGGCGAGGACGCATACAGCCTCGACAAGGGCGTGCGCGCCGTGGTTGCCAGAACGAACCCGGATTTGCGGGATATGAACGTGCAGCGGCTGAGAAGCCCTGCGCCGGCAGACGTGATCAACGCGGCGGAGACACTGCCGTTTTTCGACGAAACGCGCGTTGTGGCCGTGCTGGAGTTCGACGCGGACGCTGCGAACGCGCTGGCGGAATATGCGCTGAAAACGCCCGAAACGACGGTGCTGTTGTTTATGCGCGGCGGCAAGGCACCGGCGGGCAATCCGCTGTATAAAGCGCTGGACAAAGCCGGGCGTGCCGTTTCATTCGATCCGCTCACGACGTCCCAGGCGGAGGCCTTTTTACAAAAGCGCGGCAGGGAAAACGGCATTCCGCTTGACCGGGACGCAGGACGGCTGCTCGTGCAGTTCCTGGGCACGGACCTCGGCGCGCTGGAAAACACGCTGCTTCGGCTTGGCGCGTACGTGGGGTTCGGCAATCGCGTTACGCGCGAGACGGTGAAAACCTGCGTAAATCCTTCCTCGGAATACAAGGTTTTTGCCATTATGGACAAGCTTTGGGCAGGCAACAAGCGCGAAGGCCTGGCCGAACTGGCCGGACTGGTGGACGATCCATCGGAAAGCGCGATTGGCCTTGCGACGCTGTTTGAAAGGAACCTGCGCGCCGTCGTGAACGCAAAGCAGCTTTTGCTCGGCGGCAAAACGGAAGCGCAGATTGTTTCGGCGCTTGGCGTTGCGCCGTTTATTGCAAAAAAAGCGATACGCAACGCCAAAAAGCGTTCGCTTAGGCAGCTCACCGCCTCGATGGAAGCGTTCGGCTCCGTCGAATGGCGGCAGAAGCAGGGGGAAGCGAAAGCCGAGGAAGCGTTGGTCCTGGCCTGCGCGCAGAATTTTTGAGTCAGCAAGCATAAAGGAGTTTGACCCATATGATCAAGCATATTATTTTTACCAAGTTTGAAAACCCGCAGGAACAGGCGCCGATCGCCAGCGAGATGCTGCTTTCGCTCAAGGACAAAATCCCGCAGATCGTTTCCATCGAAACCGGCATGGACGTGCTCCACAGCGCGCGCAGCTACGACATGGCGCTGATCGTCACATTCAATACGCTCGACGACCTGAAAATTTACGATCACCACCCTGCGCACGAAGCGGTCCGTGCGTACATCAAAGCACACCGCACCGCAAGCGCGAGCGTGGACTTTACTTTTTAGAAACGGACATGGAAAGGAGCGGCCGGCGTGGTTAAGTATATCGTATTGTTTCGGTTCCGGGACCCGGAGGACTGCCTGCCGGAGGTAATCGAAGCGCTGCACGGCATGGAGGGCAAAATCCCGGAGATCCTTTCGATGGAGACCGGCGCGGATATCTGGCATAACGGCGCGCGCAGTTACGATCTTGCGCTGACGTGCACGTTTGAAAACATGGAAGCCGTCGAAGTCTACGATAAGCATCCCCTGCACCAAAAAGCGCGGGAAATCATCTATCCGCACCGTTTGGACGGCAGGACCGTCGTGTACGAAATACCGGATGAACAATGAACGAGTTTAAAGTCGTATCCGAATATCAACCGGCCGGCGACCAGCCGCAGGCGATCGACCGCCTTGCGGAGGGCGTTCTGCGCGGCGACAAAGCGCAGGTGCTGCTGGGGGTTACCGGCAGCGGCAAAACCTATACCATGGCGAAGGTGATCGAGCGTGTGCAGAAGCCCACGTTGGTCATCGCGCACAACAAAACGCTTGCAGCACAGCTCTGCGCGGAGTTCCGGGAGTTTTTCCCGGACAGCGCGGTGGAGTTTTTTGTAAGCTACTACGATTATTATCAGCCGGAAGCATATATCCCGGCTTCGGACACTTACATCGAAAAAACCGTCGATATCAACGACGAGATCGACCGTCTGCGCTACAGCGCGACCAGCGCGCTTAACGAACGGCGGGACGTGATCATCGTTTCTTCCGTTTCGTGCATCTATGCGCTGGGCGACCCGGAAGAGTATATGCGCATGTCCGTTTCGCTCCGAAAGGGCATGGAGATTGCGCGCGAAGAGGTCGTTAAAAAGCTTGTCGACATCCAGTTTCAGCGCAACGATATCGATTTTTCACGCGGGACGTTCCGTGTGCGCGGGGACGTGCTGGATATCTATCCCGTTTCCAGCGCGGGCACGGCCGTGCGCGTGGAGTTCTTTGGCGACGAGGTCGAGCGCATCATGGACGTCAACGCGCTGACCGGCGAACTGCTCGGTGAACGTTCGCATGTTGCGGTGTTTCCCGCGTCGCACTATGCCACGAGCCGCGAAAAACTGGACGGCGCGATCGACCGCATCTGGGAAGACGCGCTCAAACGCCGCGATGAATTCCGGGCGATGGACCGCCTGATCGAGGCGCAGCGCATTGAGCAGCGCACGCAGTACGACATCGAAATGATGCGCGAAATCGGCTACTGCAGCGGCATCGAAAACTATTCGCGCTATTTCGACGGCAGGGTGCCCGGACAGCCGCCGTTCACGCTAATCGACTATTTCCCCAAGGATTTCCTCCTGTTTGTGGATGAAAGCCACGTGACCATTCCGCAGATCGGCGCGATGTATCGCGGCGATCTTGCACGAAAAACCATGCTGGTGGACTATGGTTTCCGCATTCCGTCCGCATACGACAACCGTCCTCTCCAATTTCCGGAATTCGAGGCGCGTATCCCGCAGATGATCTGCGTTTCTGCAACGCCCGCAAAATATGAGCTGGACAGAGCGGAACAGGTTGTGGAGCAAATAATCCGACCAACAGGACTTATTGACCCGGAAGTGGAGATAAGACCCGTAAAAGGCCAGATAGACGACCTCCTCGGGGAGGTTCGGCTGCAGGCGGAAAAAGGGTACCGTACGCTGGTGACGACGCTGACCAAACGTATGGCTGAGGACTTGACGGAGTACCTCGATGGTATGGGCGTGCGGGTGCGTTATATGCATGCGGACATCGACACCATGGAACGCATGGAAATTGTGCGCGACCTCCGGCTGGGCGATTTTGACGTACTAGTGGGGATAAACTTGCTTAGGGAAGGATTAGATTTGCCTGAAGTGGGGCTTGTTGCAATTCTGGATGCGGACAAGGAAGGATTTCTGCGCTCGTCGACGAGCCTGGTGCAGACCATCGGCCGCGCGGCGCGAAACGTGGAAGGCAAAGTCGTTCTCTATGCGGACACGGTTACGCCGTCGATGCAGTACGCACTGGACGAAACGAGCCGCCGCCGCCGCATTCAGACCGCCTTTAACGAAGAACACAATATTACGCCGCAAAGCATCAAAAAAGCGGTGCGCAGCACGCTCCTGATTACAACAAAAATCGACGGCGATACGGAGGAGTATTCCGCGGAGGAAAAAGAAGCGCGGGTCAAACTGCTCACAGAAGAAATGCGTACTGCCGCACGCGAACTGGAGTTTGAACATGCCGCAAAGCTGCGGGACGAAATCAGGAAGTTGTCCGGCGAGGAGGCGCTCGAGCGCGCCGCAAAACCCAAACCGGGCACCATCGGCGCGAAGCGGCGCAACCGGGGCAGATCGAGAAAATAAGAAAAAGCTTCTTCTCTTGGAAGAGAAGAAGCAAGAGAACTTACAGTTTAGTCTGTCAGAAAAACCTTGGGCTTGTTAAGGGCCTCGGCGTTTTCTTTTGAAAGAAGGGAAACTGGAGAGTTTTCCCGCTTTTTTTATGCGCTTTTGTTATGAAAACGCATCTTTTTATTTTGGGACGTTCGTCGTTCCGGCGTGGAGAAAGATTATCCTTCCGGAGACGGCGAAGGGTCCGGCGTGCTTTCGGCAGCCTGCGTTTCGTCCGGCTGAGGCGTTTCTTCGGCTGCGGGCGTTTCCTCGGCTGCGGGCGTTTCCTCGACGGAAGCCGTGGCGGAGAAAGAAGCCAGCGTCGGCTCGTTCGGATCTTCGATGTACTCATAAATCTTTCTCAGCCCGATATCCGAGTACATATGGCGGTTGAGATCGAATTCCGCGAGCGTGAAGTGCATCGCGTCGCAGGTGGACTCATAATAATAGCCCCACTGGAAGCCCGCGCGGAAGAACGCAAGCTCATAGAGCAGATAGTTGACGATGGACTTGGGGACACGCGCAAACCGCGCAGGATAGCTGCCGTCGTAGGTAAAATCGTAATACTGCAGGCCGTCGTCCGTCGTCTTGACGCCGTTGTAAACAAGGTGGTCGCGAACGTCGTCGCCGATGACCGCATGGTTCTTTTCGGCGTTTTTATTCGGATAAAGGTCGTCGTTAACGTCAATGGCGGTGCCAAGCGTATGATGACTGACATATTGCAGGTTGGACTGAAACCGGGGAACGTAGGTGGCTTCCTTGGAGATCAGTTTTTCCAGCAGCGTGACCCGGCCCGCCGTTTCGTTTCCGTTTCTGGCGTTTACGAGCGTTACGGAAACATACGTGTTTTCAAGATAGTAATTTGCCAGTTCAAAATACGGCAGAGCGTCGGCATGCACGCGCCCGAGGCTGGATTCGACCAGATAACTTTCGCGCCAGTCGGGATCGGTGGAAATGCTGCGCGAGTCGCGCAGCCAGTAGCGGAACAGGAATTTACTGGTATCCCCGCCGAAAAAGACCGAAACTTCGTCATAATTGTCGTCGAACTTATTCCGTGTGAGCACGAACTGTTTGTTGTCGACAATTGTAAAATCGGCGGTGTATAGGACCGTTTCGTCCGGCTGGGCAACGGTGGACGCGGACAGGGTGAAACGATATTGTCCGGTGCGAAGCGTGCTGATGTCAAAAAGGGTATCGAGGCCGGTTCGGCTGCTGTTGTCGGCTTTTGTATCCAGAGAATACCCGTAAACTTCGGCGCTGGACTCAAAGGTAACGGACGCTGTTTTGCCTTTTTTTCCTTCAAGCGATTCTGCGTCGGCGGTAATGCTTAAAAGAGGGCTGTCGGTGTAAACCGAGCCGCGGATATTATACCCGTCTTTGTACTGAAGTTCGTCGCCTTCCTGTATAAGCGGCATTTCCGGATCCGGCTGAAACTGAATTCCCGCCCGGCCGACCGGGGGAGCCCCGCCGCCCGTGGTGCAAGCGAGCATGGCGCGCACGCCCTTCCGCATCCGGTATAAGCTGGATGCGTCGCTTTGCGCCGTGTCCCAGTAGCTGAGAGCGGCGGAATCTTCGCCCGCGCGCAGCAATTTGGCGGCATTTGCGGCGGAGGGCGTTTTCAGCAGATCGTCGTCCGATTCGCCATCGGCGAGACTGAACGCGGGAAGTGCGCAGACGGCGAAAGCAAGCGCAAAGAAAGCGGCGGCCGGCCGCGTCATGCGCAGGAAAAAAAGTTTATAATGCCGTTTACAATCCATAATAAAATATCTTACACGAAATGCGGGAAAAAGAAAAGCGTATTGTTGTCCGGAATGGCCCGGCAAACGAGCGCAATTAGTCGATATTTACGATGCGGATTGCATTGGAATACAGCCCCTGCAGTTCTTCGCGGAACCCCGCGACCAGCGTGCCGCGGTAAACGTCCGTAACGGTGGTGGAGTGGATGACCCGCATGCCGCCCAGATAGATCATGACATGTGAAATGCGCGGCTGGGATTCGCCGAGCAGAAACACCAGATCACCGCGCTCAAGCAGCGGGATGTCCTCCTGGTCGCCGGAAGACTTGCTCACAAGCTGCAACTCAAGCGTCAGATCGCCCATATAAAGCTTTTCCAGATGGCACAGGCCGGATGCGGTCGTCTCTCGGAACTGTTTTATACCGCCGCGCACCTGCGTGACCCCCGCGCGCCGAAGCGCCCAGCCGACCAGCCCAGAGCAATCGTAACTGTCTTCGCCCATGCGGCAGAAATTGTTGTAAGGGGTACCGAGACGGTCGTATGCGGAGGCGATCACGGTTTCGATGAGATGAGATTTTACGTCCGTCACCTCGGTATGGATCCGCCTTGCGGAGTCGAAATACTGCCAGAGCGTGGATGTCGTCAGATTTTCCACAACTTCCACGTTTCCGTTGCTCACCCAAAGCATTTCTCCGTCGCCGAGATACAGCCCGCAGGCGGTGATATAGCCGGAATCGCGCCCGCGGAATACGATTTCGTAGTTTTCGACGACCGCCGTATCGCCTGATCCGTATTCCGAGAAAAACAGCAAATCGCCCCGTTCGAGCGGCTCGTCCGCGGGCACATAGTCCCATTGCGTCTGGTGACCCTCGTAATACACAAGATTGCCCGCGCTGTTCCAAAGTTTGAAGAGCAGCGAGTTATACACGTCCTCACGGTACTCGTGCGGATAGAGTTCCCGGTCCTGTAAATTTTTTTGATAGAACTCGTAATAACCCGGGAGGAAAAACATTCCCTGCCGGGTCAGTGCGTCGATAAGCAATTCCTCCGTGGAGGAAGCCTGCGCCTGACTCTGCGCGTAGTCGATCAGATTTTCCAGATCGAAGGCTTCCGAAGCGGCCGGGACGACGCCCGCGGCAAGGTATTCTTCAAGTTCTTCCGTTGTGACGCTTTTCAGCTGACCGGGCAGCACATACCCGAAATTGCCGTCTTCGGTGCGCACATAATAGTAATCGCGGTATTCGCCGAGGATGCGCACGGCGTGATAGCTTTCCTGCGCGAGCACGTCGCTTTCCTCGTCCGCCGACTTCATCAGCGAGCAGCCGGGACACTGCATCAGGGCGTATCCGGACACGCCGCTCTCCGCCAGACGGCTGTCCCGGGTATCGGAAGCGAGCACGTAGCCCGTGTCGTCGGAAAACGCGGACTGCACCTGATAGAAAAGTTTATCGTTTTCAGACGTAACTTCTGAAAGGACGATCAGCTCGCTGCGGGAACGGTCCGTAACGCGGTTAAGCAGACTGACAGAATCTGCGCTTTTGCTGGGAGACTCATAAAGATCGATTCCGCCGGAAAACGACACGAGCCGGAGTTCTTCCTGGTCCATAAACAGATTGTCGCGCACACGCTGGCCGTAATAGTCCGTTGGTGCAGGCGTCGGCGTCGGTTCCGGCGTCGGGGAAGCGGTCGGCTCGGGCGTATCGGCGAGAAGGTAAATTTCCGCGGTGGCGGATAAAACGGGCGTCGTCTGGGCGGACGGGTCCACCGAACCGGTTGAACCTGTGCATCCGGCGAGAAACAGCGCTAGCAGACAGACGGAGGACAGAAAGATTCGTTTCATTTTTTCTCCAGATACGGCGCCGCGGGAAGACGCGCTCTCATAATCGTTTGCTATTATACACGAACCGCGGCGGAATGGAAAGGCCGGCGGGGACGACACGGTGTATATGCCAAACTTGTTACATCGGGCTGCAAATGCTGTTACATTTACAGAAGGGCATGTATCAAAGAATATATTACTGAATGTGGCAGTGTTTTTCAATGACGAAGCGACATAAAAAACTCGTGAAGAACGAAGCGTTTTCGAGAGCCGGCATATATTACCATATGTCATATAAGAACTTTTCAACGGCTACTATTTGTAGTGTTGCTTTGTTCCATTGCCGACAGTGCCGTAACCGGTGCGAAAAACGAAACACCGCTGAATTCCGGTTCGGGAGCGGTTACATCCTTCTAATTCCAAGGGCGAGTGCAGTCAACATCGCCTTTTGACGTTTATTCCGGAGGCGCATTTACTGCAGGGGACGACGTATCCGCCGTATACCGAACGGTTTTACCGGGCTTGCCGGTTTTCAAGAAGTATTTTTACAATCGATCACGCATATTGACAACGATCAGTTGAAATAAAAAAGCGCATACATGCGCTTTTTTAATGCCGAATCATATGTAACCATTAACGAAAGAACAACATGGCGAGAGCCACACTGTGGTGAACAACTCGCATTATACGACTGAAACAATGGCACTTGCGGAGATGCAAAGCCCTTTTCCCTCGTCGTTCATGCCTTCGGTGGTGGTTGCCTTAACGGACACCGCTTCCGGGGAGACGCAGAGAACCGCCGCGAGATTTTGTGTCATTTGCTCTACATGCGGCGCGAGTTTCGGCCGTTCGGCGATCACGGTCACGTCGGCGTGTCCAACACGAAACCCAGCCTGCTGTACGCGGCGCACCGCGTCGGAGAGCAGCAGCATGCTGTCTGCGTCTTTGTATGCCGGATCGGAATCCGGGTAAAGCCGGCCGATGTCGCCCAGGGACGCCGCGCCGAGCAGCGCGTCGATCAGCGCGTGCACGAGCACGTCTGCATCCGAATGACCAAGCAGACCCTTCTCAAACGGGATATCCACACCGCCGAGTATCAGCTTCCGACCTTCGGCCAGGCGGTGCGTGTCGAACCCGGTGCCGAAGCGCGCGTGTGCCGCCAGCGCAAGCCGCCAGTCTTCTGCCGTCGTGAGTTTTTGGTTTGTGCTTTCCCCGCCGGCAAAAACGAAGCGAGGCGTATATCCGGCGGCGATATAGAGTGAGCAGTCGTCCGTTGCACTGGTCAGATCGCCTTCGTAGGCGCGCTTGATTTCGCTGAAGCGGAACGTCTGCGGCGTCTGCATGCGGATGAGTTTCTCGCGGTCGAGCGGAACGGGCGTTTCGCCGTCAAGCAGCATGGTCGTGTCGGTTGCTTTTGCCGCGACGACGCCGCTGCCGAACCGGCGGGCGCTTGCGATACTCCTGCGGACGGCCTGCGGGGAGACCATACAGCGCGCCGCGTCATGAATGGCTACAATTTCGGTTTCCGTTATGGCGTTCAGTGCGTTTTTCACCGATTCCGCGCGCGTTTCGCCGCCGGAAACGACCGTCTTCGGCACGGGGCAGGGAAGCGACTCGACATAGGAACGGCTGGCTGAGGAAACGGTGAATACGACCGCTTCGACGCCGCCGAGCACGAGCGCTTCGAGCGAGCGTTCGATCGCCGTTTTTCCCGATATAGGCGTTTGCAGTTTGTCGAAGCCCATGCGCGCGCTGCCGCCGGCGCAGAGAAGGATGCCGGTGACCCGCGTCATTTGCCGTCCGCTCCGCCGAGCACGGTATACATGCCCGCCGCGTCCTCTTTGCGGACGCTTTCCTTAAGGCTTTCCACGCGCACGAGGAGATGCCGCCCGCCGAGCAGCAGGTCGAGCGTGTCGCCTTCCTTGACTTCCGCGGAGGGTTTTGCCACCTTGCCGTTGATGCTTACGCGCCCTGCGCCGGCGGCCTCGTTGGCCACGGTGCGGCGCTTGATGATGCGCGATACTTTGAGATATTTATCCAGCCGCATAATGTGCATGCTTCCTTTCACAGGGGTTCGCTTTTGAAACGAACAAATTACACAAAACATGTTACGGTGAGAAACATGCGTTTGTCAAGGTTGACACGGGCAGGCAAACGTTGTATCCTGTCTCTTGTCACGGGGGCGTCCGGCGTTTACCGTCCGGTCTGAGAAGTACCCTTGGAACCTGTTGGGTCATGCCATCGAAGGAAAGTGATACATAGGGTAGCTTCTTTTTGATGGTCGTCCGATGGGCGGCTATTTTTTGTTGGGAAAAGGAGAAAACAAATGGGATTCAAACTGTTTCACAAGCTCGCCTCGCTCGAGGGAATCGACCTGATCATGTTCATCGTTGTCGGGCTGGTCTTTGTTGGCCTGCTCCTTGCGGTGCTGATCTATCGCAAAAAAGCAAAGACGGAACCGGCGGAGGGCGAAATCGCCGCGCCCAAACAGCTGAGCCGCACGCAGAAAATGGTATACGGCGCGTTGAGCATCACGCTTGCGTTCATCCTGAGCTATTTTAAGCTGTTTTCGCTTCCGTTCGGCGGGACGATCACGCTGCTTTCCATGCTGCCGATCTTTGCTTACGCGGCGTATTTCGGACCGGCGTACGGCTTTACGGCGGCGTTTGCGTTTTCGCTGCTGCAGGTGGTGCAGGGCGCGTATATCGTGCACCCCGTGCAGTTCGTCCTCGACTATTTTGTGGCGTTTACCTGCCTCGGCATCGCGAGTTTTTTCCCGAAAAACCTGCCGCTCGGCTCGGCGGTCGCGGGGCTTGCGCGCATGCTGACCTCCACGGTTTCCGGCGCGATCTTCTTTAAGGACGCGGGCTTTTCCTACGGGTTTGCAAATCCATGGGTGTATTCGCTGATTTACAACGGCCTGACCATCGGCGTGGACACCGTGCTCTGCGTGATCGTCGCCGCGCTGCCGCCGGTGCAGCGGCTCTTTGAGCGCACGTTCCGGCAAAGTTGAAAAACGACGATAAAAGCGCGCCGGAAGGCGCGCTTTTTGTGTGATGAAGAAGTTTTCTTATGCTGGGGATTTTCTCCTGCACTCCATCCAAGGGACGCGTTTCTTGGGAATCCTGATTTTATAGGATGCTTGCAAAAAAACGGGTTCTTAGGGTCGTTAGTACCCTAGGCGGCGGCTTGGAGGCTGAGCCGTCTTAAGCTCATTTGCGTTTTACGACCGTCACCCGCGGGTTCAGCCCGCCCGCTTCGGTGCGGGTTTCGCTTACGACGGCCAGCCGCGGTTCACGCCGGAGGCAATCGGCCAGCAGTCGGTGCTCCATGGTGTACAGCGCGGCAACACCGTCTTCGGAGAGCAGGCTTGGCAGCATGCGCACGAACCCCCGGTAAAGCGGCTCGTTGGATGCGTGCGTGCCGACGCGGTTGCCGAACGGCATGTTGGTTAAAACGAGGTCGAACGGTTCGCGCGGCGTAAATTTCAGAATATCCTTGCGGATAAAGCGCGCGCTGCTTTTTGCGGCGCGTGCGTTGATGCGTGCGGCTTCGAGCGCATGTTCGGAAACGTCCACGCCGATCAGCGCTGTGTTTTTTGCCGCGTGCTCCAGTTCAAACAACAGCGTCCCGCTGCCGCAGAACGGATCGAGCGCACGTACGCGCTCCGCCGAGACGAATGAAAGCGCATACCGCGCGAGGCAGGCCGCCGTTGCGGGATGGATGGACGCGGGCAGCGACTTTTTCCGGTAGGCAAAGCGCGTGTCCGGCACGCTGCAGGGTCGCACGAATACGTCGCAGACGTTCCCGCGGCAAACGACGCGCAGTTCGTCGGCGTAGCGCGACGGGTTGTCCCCGCCGCCGAGCGCGCCGGAAACGGCGCGGATGAACGCCGCGCGGTCACCGCTGTAGCCGCGCAGTTCCACACGGTACGGGCGTTCGAGCAGATCGGATGCGGCCGATGCGATTTTTTTTGCGTCCGCCGGGAGCGATTCTGCAACGGGAAGTAAAACCTCCGCGGCGCAGCGCACGGCATAGAGCGGCGTTAGATTGTTTGTGTGCAGCAGCGCGCCGCCAGGACAAGGCGCAGCGGCCAATCCGCTCGCGGCAAGTTCCTTTTGCAGCGTCTCTGCAAAGCCTTCCGGCGCGGTGAGCAGCACGTTCGCAGGGTGCGGCAATGCATGGCGCACGGGAAGCGGTTTGCCGCGTTCCAGCGCGGCGCGCGCCTTTTCCAGAGCGGATTGGATTTCCCGCACATGCTTTTCCTCGGTTTCGTCCTTTGGGGCAGGCGTTTTATACCCCGCAAGCGCCGATTCGGCGGTTTTGCCGCCGATACTGCCAAGTGCGAGCAAAACCGAAGGGACGACAAAGAGTGTTTCCTCATTTTGCAGCGCCCGCAAAAGCGCGTCCGCGTCCGCCGGACGCTCCAGCGCGCCGAGCAGTCGAGCGGCGTTTTTGCGCGCCTTCGGATCGCCGGATTCCAGCGCGGCGTAAACCGGCGAACGGTCGAATAGCAGGCGGTCGATCGTTTCCTGTGCGGCCCGTTTTTTTGCATGCGCGCTCAACTCGGAGAGCGCGCGGACCGGCTCGGACGAAATGGCTCGCACCAAACTGCGCAGTTCGGATTCTGTTTTGAAAGATTGCTCAGGCATGGCCGACCGCGCTTCTGATGATTTCGAGGATGGCCGCCGTTCCGTCGGACCGCGTGTCCTCGCGCATGGCGGCGGCGTAACGTGCGCGGTTACGATAGACCTCGTCAATGGCGAAAACGAGCGTTTCCGGCGTCGCGGTGTCCTGATCGAGCATGTGTGCATAGCCTTTTTTGTGGAAGTACGCCGCGTTGAGGAGCTGGTCGCCGCGGGTGGACGCTTTGGAAAGCGGCACCAGCACGGAGGGCTTGTTGAGCGCAAGCAGTTCGAACACGGTGTTCGCGCCCGCGCGGGAGAGCACGACGTCCGCCAGCGCGAGCAAATCCGGCAGTTCGCGGTCGATGTATTCATACTGTGTATAACCGCAGGAAACGCAGCTGCAGTCTTCCTTGCCGCGCCCGCAGAGATGGATGACGTCGTAGGTTTCGTTGAGCCGCGGGAGCGCCTCGCGCAGCAGTTCGTTGAGCCGCTGTGCACCAAGGCTGCCGCCCATCACCATGAGCACCGGCTTTGCGCCGGTATAGCCGGTGAACGCAAGCGCACGCTCCCGGCTGCCTTCATAAAGCGCCGGGCGGATCGGCGTGCCCGTAAACACGCCCTTTTGATGCGGCACATGCACAAGCGTGTCCTCAAACGAAACGCAGATGCGGTCCGTAAACCGGCTGGCAATGCGATTGCTCAGCCCCGGCGAAAAATCCGATTCGTGCGCCACGACGGGGATATTGCCCGCGCCGATTACGACGGGAACGGAAACGAAACCCCCTTTGCTGAACACAACGTCCGGCCGGATGGTTTTGATGATGCGGCGGGCCTGAAAGCAGCCTTTGAGGACCCGGAACGGGTCGATGAAATTCTGCCAGGAAAAATAGCGCCGGAGCTTGCCGGTTGCGATTGCATGGTAAGTTACGCCGTCGATCATGCCGATCAGGTCTTTTTCCATGCCGGTTTCGGAGCCGATGTAATGCACGTCCCAGCCTTCGGAAAGAAGTTTCTGCATGAGCGCTATATTGGGGGTTACGTGACCCGCCGTGCCGCCGCCGGTGAACACGATGCGGTTGGTATGCGGCGTTATTTTGGTTTCCTGTTTCATTCGGAATTCTCCTTGAAAAACGCACGACCGGCGTGACCCGATCGTGCGTAAAGTCCGTTTCACAAATTAGTTTATGTCTTTCGACGCATTTTGTCTAGTTGGTTCAGCCTTCCGTATCGTTGAGCGTGTCGTCCTTGAGCATTGCGCGCGCGATATCGATTTTCATCTGCGACCATTCGTCTCCAAGCGGCAGGCTGACTTCCAGCATGACGCAGACCAGGCGTGCATTTTCTTCGGTGACCGGTTCGCCGTCCTCATTGTCCCGCCAGCAGATGAACCAGGCGAGCTCCTTCGTTTTATCGTTATCGAGCTCGGCGGTGCCGGTCTTGCCGGCCATCGTGTAACCGAGCGTGAGCGGACCTTTTGTAATAAAGCTTTTGGCGAGCCAGCGCGCGGTACCGGTTCTTTCGCAGACCTGAAGCAGTGCCGAATGCAGCGCGTCAACGGTGGACTGCTGCAGAATCTGGCGATAAACCTCCGGCGTGCGTTGTTCAATGAGTGTATAATCCGTGTCGTCGGCATGCCAGATGGAGTCCACGATGTAGGGCTGCATAATCACGCCGTCGTTGGCATATGCCGAAGCATAGCAGGCCATCTGCAGCGGCGACATCAGAATTTCACCCTGCCCATATCCGGTGACGGCCAGATCGTAATCGTTAAGCGGATCGTTTTCGGCCCGATCGTTATACAGCTGCGGCTGGCTGACGTCCAGACCGTAGAGCATCTTGCTGAGCTTCAGATGCACGCCTTCGACTTCGGACCAGTTGCCGTCTTCGTCCTGCTGCCAGATGGTTTCGCCGCCCTCGGCAAGGTTCAGCCATGCGACGCCTTCTTCGTCCGAAGAATCGGTTTCCCAATAGATGCGGGGGTTGGTGCCTTCCGCCTCCAGCTGTATCGCCGTGTTCCAGCCGATGCTGTCCATAAACGCGGAAAACTTTGTCCAGCCCATGCGCATTGCGGAGTAGGCGAAGAAGAGGTTATCCGATGAAATGATGGAATTGATCATGTTCATCGGCGACGGCCGGCTGTCGCTGTGCGTACGCACCAGATAGTGGTCCTGACTCTGGTCGTACCAGGATTCCGTGCTGGAGCGCTCCTGCAGATTGTTCAGGAATGTTTCCGAAGGGAACCATTTGTCCTGATCGACAATTTCTTCCGAAGCGGGGAACACGTCGTTGACGGTCATGGTGTTCGTTTCCAACAGAGCCGCGCTGGTCATGAGTTTGAACACGGAACCCGGCGTATACAGACCTTGGGTGGCACGGTTGTAAAGCGGGATATTGACCGTATCGTTCTGCATGGCTTCCCATTCTTCGAGCGGAATGCCTCGAGAAAGATCGTTGAGGTCGAATCCCGGCCAGGAGGTCATGGCTTGAATCGCGCCGGTTTTGGGGTTGAGGACGATGACGCAGCCGTGGATGGAATCGTCATAGACCGTGGTGTCCACAACGTCCTCCAGGCGTTCCTGCAGTTCCGGGATGATGGTCAGATGCAGATCGTAGCCGTCAACCGCATCCGTGCTGTAGAGCATGCCGCGGCTGCCGCCTTCCGCCGTCTGAATATAGGTAAAGCGCCCGTTTGTACCGAGGAGCTCGTCTTCGTAAAGCAGCTCGAGACCATATTTGCCGATGTAGCTGTCGCCGTTATAACGCGTGTCCGTGGTGTAAAACCGGTCGTTTTCCTCGTCGTAGCGGATGTCGCCATAAGCTTCGTAGTTAATCTTTTCCTTTTTGGAAATGATACCCGCATACCCGATGATGTGGCACAGGGAATCGCCATACGGATAATATCGCAGCGTGCCGTAGTTGGCCGTGTCGATGGCGATGCCCTCGATGGCGAGCAGACGGGTTTTCAAGTCCATCGTCGCCTCGTCCGGATAAAACGTTTTCAATTTACAAAAGTCGTTTCGCTGTTTGGTCAGCGCTTCGCGTACGGCGTCCTCGTCCATTTCCATTTCGGGGACGGCAGCAACTTCGCGGATGAACTCTTCTTCGTCCGGAATCGTCGAAGGCACGCAGAACACCGTGATGGCGTTTACGTTTTGCGCGTATGCTTCGCCGCTGCAGAGTATCTCGCCGCGGTCGGCCTGCAAAACGCCGACGCGGAGGCTGTCGCCCCACTCCATATCCGGGAAGATCAAACTCGGCGACCAGTCGATGGTCCAGCGGTGCTCGATGCGGTTGGCCTCTATGGTAAAGCTGTAGGTGAGGTCTTCGCCCGCGCGTTCACTGTGGTAAGTAAGTTCATAGGTGACGCGCGCGTAGATTTCACCGTCGAGCACGTCGGTAACGTTGTAGTCGATGCCGGTAAGTTCGAGTTCGTCGAAAATACTTTGATATTTTTCGATAAAACCAACTTTGGTGATAGTGGTCTCTATTTCGTCTTCAGTTGCAGCGTCCTCATCGTCCGGCGCAGGCGTCGGCGTTGCGTTGGGGTCGGGCGTCGGGGTCGGCGTGGCATCGGGATCAGGCGTTGCATCGGAATCCGGCGTGGCCTCCGCTTCGTCCGTGGCTTCGGCCGTCGGCTCGGCGGATTCGTCCGGCGCGGGGGTCGCCGCGTCGTCCCGCTGGTCGGCGGGCAGTTCGTCTTCGTCCGGCAGGCTGCTGTCCGCCGTGCTCTCCGCAGACACGGTCGGTTCCGGTGTGGCTTCGATTACGGGGTATTCGCCCGTTTCGGGATCGGGCGTCATGCCGTTGACCATCACGCCTTCGGGCGTTGGGGTCGGGGTTTCCTCCGCTTCGGGCGTTGGCGTTCCGTCTTCCGGCACAGGCGTTTCGGCCTCCGGCGTGGCAGTGGCGTCCGCTTTGTCCAAGCCGAACACTTCGCGCCAGATCTTGCGGTTTTCTTCCTTCTCTGCGGCCTCCTCTTCGAGCCGCGCTTCCCGCTCTTCGTCCGTCTCCGGCGCTTTTATGCTGTCGGCGAGCATCTCATACGCTTTGTCGTATGTGCCGTCGCAGATATAATCCAAAAATCGATAGCAATATTCGCTGCCGCGCGTAACGATGGAGCAGCCCCCGCTCAGAATCGTTACGCCCAGCGACGCGATGACCAATATAATTGCGATGAATCGTTTCATTCTTTCTCTTTCTATGCCCTGGTGATTTACCCCCCGGTAAAGCAATGATATTATACCAAATGCGTCGCTTTGGGGAAGCAAAACCGAAAAAAGTTAATATTCCTGCCACGATTCGCGCCGGCAAACCCCGCAAAAACCGAATCGGGCTGTTTTTGGATTGTATCGCGAGAAGAAACATCCGTCGGTTTTTGCGGCGGAAAACCGAAAGGGCAAAGTCAGCCCAGCGGGTCTTTTTGCAGGCCTGTAAGGCCGATACTGCGTTCGTAAAGACGGGCGGCTTTCTGCAGGTCGCGGGATGCTTCGCTCGACGGTTCGATATGGCAGCGATAAAAATATTCGCCGCTGACTGAAGAAACGGCGGGATTGCAGGCGAGATACACGCTGGTTTGCGCGCCTTCCTCGCAGGAAAGGAAGAACAGCCGCATCAGCGCGGCGATCCAGCGAAACGCGCCGTTTTTGCGGTTGACTACGATGTCGCTTGCAACGATGCCGGGATGCACGGCGTTGATGGTGACCCGGCTGCCTTTTTTGCGGAGCTTTTCCGCCAGAATGCGCGTAAAGAGCAGGTTGCAGAGCTTGCTTTGCCCGTAGGCGAGAAAGCGGTTGTAGCCGCGGGTAAAATTCAGGTCGTCGAAGCGCACGTCCGTCCATGCGTGTGCCAGGCTGCTCATCATCACGACGCGTCCCTGCCCGGCGCGCTCCAAAACCGGCAGTAGCAAAAGCGTCAGCAGAAAGTGCCCGAGGTAGTTCACGCCGAAGCACAGTTCAAATCCCTGTCTGGTTTCGCCTCGTCTGTGCGGCAGAACGCCCGCGTTGTTGACAAGCGCGTCCAGATGATCATATTTTGCGCAAAACGCGGCGGCGAATGCCCGGACGCTCTCCAAATCCGCCAGGTCGAGATGCATAAGCTCCACACTGCGGTTTTTTACGCAGCGCAAATCGCAGAGCGCGGCTTCCCCGCGCTCCCTGCAGCGGCATGCAAGGATTACCTGCGCACCCTTGTCCGCAATCGCCGCGGCGGTCGCCTTCCCGATGCCGGCGTTCGCGCCCGTGACGATGACGATCTTCCCCTCCATCGAACCATCCATGGCAAGAAGTATATAGAAAACCGGCCTTCCTGACAAGACGGGGCCGCCGCGTGCGTTTTGCCGGAAAACACGCTTGTCAGAAGGGCGGATGCGTCGCTATACTGAATACGAGACCGGAGGCGTGTTTTTTTGCACCGCCCGGCAAACGGAGGATTTGACATGTTTTTAGCCGATGGATGGAGAGACTTTCGCGTGCTGGACGCGGGAAATGGCATGAAGCTGGAGCGCTGGAAGGGCGTGACCCTCCTGCGTCCCGACCCGCAGGCGGTCTGGCCGATGGACGAATGCGAAGCGGACGCGCTGTATGTCCGCTCGGACACGGGCGGCGGGCACTGGGAATACCAAAAAGAACTTCCGCAGAGCTGGAATATTTCTTACCGCGATCTGACGTTCGTCGTCCGGCCGACCGGATTCAAGCACACGGGCCTTTTCCCGGAGCAGGCGGTCAACTGGGACTGGATGCGCGAGCGCCTCGAAGGCTGGAAAAAACTGCACGACCGCACGCCGAAGGTACTCAATCTTTTTGCCTATACCGGCGGCGCGAGCGTGGCCTGCGCGGCAGCGGGCGCGGAGGTCGTGCATGTCGACGCGGCGAAAGGCATGGTTGCCTGGGCGAAACAAAACGCCGAGGCCAGCGGACTGAAAGACGCGTTTGTACGGTATATCGTTGACGACTGCGTCAAGTTTGTAAAGCGGGAGCAGCGCCGCGGCAACCGCTATGACGGAATTGTAATGGACCCGCCGAGCTACGGACGCGGACCGACCGGCGAGCTTTGGAAAATTGAAAACAATCTGTATCCGCTGGTGGCGGACTGCGCGGCGCTTTTGAGCGACAGCCCTGCGTTTTTTCTGATTAACTCCTATACGACGGGGCTTGCGGCAAGCGTGCTGAAAAACGTCCTCCGCGTCGCCCTGCCGGAAGGAACGGTCGCTGCGGACGAAGTCGGCCTGCCGATCGAGCGGGACGGGCTTACGCTGCCGTGCGGCGCAAGCGGGCGCTGGACGCCGAAAGGAATGTGAACGGATGGAAGAACACATCGGCGCCGGCAAACGCCGCCGTGACGAACAAACGCCGGACGGCATCCGCATCCTGTATGAAGACAATCATTTGCTGGTGGTCGAAAAGCCGGCGAACCTGCCCGTGCAGGCGGACGCTTCCGGGGACACGGACCTGCTGTCGCTGCTGAAAAAATACATACGCGAGCGGTACAAAAAGCCGGGGGAAGCATATTTGGGACTTGTACACCGGCTCGACCGGCCGGTCGGCGGAGCGATGGTGTTTGCCAAAACCAGCAAGGCCGCCGCTCGCCTGAGCGCGCAGTTTCGTTCGCATGAAGCAAAGAAGCGCTATTGTGCGATCGTTTCCGGCGAGCCAAAATCCGGCGAGACGCTGACGGACTGGCTGATGAAGGATGAAACGACGTTTTCATCCCGTGTCGTGCCGGCGGAAACAACCGGCGCGAAGGAAGCGCGGCTGCGCTATAGTCTGCTCGGAGAAGGGAGCGGCAAAGCGCTGCTGGATGTTGAACTGCTCACGGGCAGGCCGCACCAAATCCGCGTGCAGCTGCAAAACGCCGGGCTGCCGATTGAAGGCGATCAGCGGTATAATCCTGCGGCGCAGGCGGGAACGCAAATTCGCCTCTGGGCGTATGCGCTGACGATCACGCATCCCACGCTGAAGGAGCAGATGACGTTTTTTTCCGCGCCGCCCTGGGACGGCGAAGGCGCGTTTACCGCGCAGGTGCAGTTGCTGCCCGCGTTTTCCGTTTGCAGAGGCGTTTATTTGAATGAAGAATGCGTTGTTGTCGATAAAAATGCCGGAGCGGAAACGGAAGGCGAACTGCTCGGGGAACTGGAGTCGCTGTTTGAAGTCGTGTATCCCGTGCACCGGCTGGACGCGAACACGGAGGGGATTGTGCTGTTTGCGCGCACGCAGGAGGCCGCCGCACGGTACGAAACGCTGTTTTACCGGCACGAACTCCGGAAAATCTATCATGCGGTCGTGCGCGGCGTGCCGCAGGAGCGGGGCAGTTTCGTCCACTGGCTGAAAAAGGACGCGGACGAATCGTTCATGACCGTTTGCCGGCAAGGCGAACCCGGCGCGCAGCGGGCGGAACTGAACTACCGCGTGCTGAAAAGCGGCGGCGGAAAAAGCCTTCTGGAAATCGAACTGCTGACCGGACGCACGCACCAAATTCGCGTGCAGATGGCACAGGCCGGTTATCCCGTGCTGGGCGACGACAAATACGGCGACCGCGCGTTCAACAAGGAAAACCGCCGCAGGACGCAGGCTCTGCTGGCCAAACGGCTGGAGATTGGCGGGCGGACGTTCGAAAGCCTGCGGGAACTGGAACTGTAGCGCTTAAAAACGAGCGCAAAGAGGGAAAAATGGAACAGCACGAACGAACGGTCCGGCTCATCGGGCCGGATGCGCTGCAAAAACTGCAAAACAGCATCGTGGCCGTGGCCGGGCTCGGCGGCGTGGGCGGGCACTGCGCAGAGGCGCTGGCGCGCGCGGGCGTTGGGAAACTGCATTTGGTCGACAGCGACACCGTCAACATTACGAATTTAAACCGGCAGTTCGTCGCGACGAAACATACGCTGGGCTGGAAGAAGACGGACGCGATGCAGGAGCGTCTTTCGGACGTGAGCGACTGTGTTGTGACGTGCAGCGACGCGTTTATCACGCCGGAAACGGTATCGGCCGCTCTGCCGGAAAACGCGGATTTCGTTGTGGATGCAATCGACACGCTCTCCGGCAAGCTCGCGCTGGTGCAGTTTGCTTTTGCGCGCGGTATTCCGATTATCTGCTCGATGGGCGCGGGCAACCGGCTTGACCCGTCCCGCTTTTCGGTGAAGGACGTGTTTGAAACCAGCGGGGACCCGCTTGCGCGCAGGATGCGGCAGGAACTGCGTAAGCTGGGGGTAACGGCTCTGCCGGTCGTGGTTTCGGACGAGCCGCCGCACGTGGAAAAAGGACAGACGCTGATCGGCTCGCTTGCGCCGGTGACCGCCAGCGCAGGGCTTTGCCTTGCGGGGTACGTAATCCGCGAACTGATTGGCCAGAAATAAACAACGGTCCGGCGCCTGTGTGCCGGACCATTGTTTTACGCTGTGGAAGCGAACTAGTCTTCGTAGAGCTCGTAGAGGTTGAATCCGCAGTACGGGCAGGTGTCCCTTGCGGCGGAATACCGCCTTCCGCATTCCGGACAGACGATGCTGTTTTTTTCCGTCAGGTGCTTCGGATCCGGCACGCGCGGCAGCTTCGGCGCCGCGGGCCGCGGATGGCGCGCCGTTTCGTCCGGAAACGGATAGCCGCAGTGCGGACAGATTTGCGTGCCGTGTGCAACCATATTGCCGCAGCGCGGACAAGGAACGTCCGGCTTGCCGGCTGCGCGTTCGCCCGGTTCCTCCTGCTGCGGTTGGGGTTCGTCGTCCGTCGGATGATAGCCGCAGTACGGGCAGGTTGCAAGCCCGCCGGGGATGCGTCTGCCGCATTTGGGGCAATTGTGCTCCTCGTCTGCGGCCGGTGCGGCTTCCCTTGGCGGCGGCGCTTCCCAGTGCGTCTGTTTTTCCGGTTCGGGCGGCATTTCCAACGGGTCGCCGGGGAAATAGCCGCAGTGCGGGCAGGTGGACAAAAACTCCGGTATCTTTTTACCACAGCGCGGACAAACGTCCTTTTTTTCCGGCGGTTCCGGCGCAGGTTCCGGTTCGGCGGGAACGGCATCTTCCAAAATGGTTTCTTCTTCGGGTTCGGCGGGAATGGCTTCTTCCGGCTCCTGCGCAAGGTCGTCGTCATCCTCGCCGTCATCGTCGTCAAAGAGGCTCGGCGTGCTCATGTCAAACCCGCAGCGCGGGCAAATCAGCGTGCCGGGCTTAAGGCGCTTGCCGCAGTCCGGGCATTCGACGCGGCCGGACGGGTCCGGCTTGCGCTCCGGTTTTTCCACTTTGGCGGGTTTTGCTTTTTGCGGTTTGGGTTTTTCCGCGTAAACGGGCAGCGGTTCGGAGCGGAGTTTAATTGCCTTTTGCAGGCCCGCTACGCCAAAGAGGATGACGCCGCCGCGGAACATGAGTTCGCGGACAAGCTGGAAGGAGGTATAACTCTTCCTTAGAACCAGCGCAACGATCAGCGTGGCAATGACGGAAAGCACGGTTGCGCCGATGGAATCGTATAAAAGCGCCGCATCCTGCGGCGGATCCTGCAGACGGTCGGAAAGCTGCAGCAAAACGGAAGGCACGACCAGCGCCGCGGCGAGGGAAAGGAAGTCCAGCAGGTAAACGAACTCAAAAAAAAGAATCATCTCAACAAAATAGCTGATCGCCTGGATCAGGCCCCAGGCAATAAACAGCAAGTTGAGCAGCAGGTAAAAGTTACCGCGGCGCAGACGGAGTTTCTTCCGGCGGTACTGTACCAGCAAAACGAACGTTACCGTTATCACGGCCAGCACGAGCGCGGAGCCGAGGATGCCGAAGAACGTGAAGTTTTCCGGCGGCGCCTGTCCGAGCTTGTTGCGGTTATAGGCGTCCGCAAAGAGCTGTAAAAAGTTGAACACGCGCGCAATAAAAAACAAAAGTGTACCGTAGAAAACCGCGTGGCTCGTTACATAGCTGGCGGATTGGTACACTTTTCTGGGTTTTACGCGCCGTTCCATAGGGGTATGATAGCATATGCGCGCCTTGCCATGCAACACGGCGGACGGTATAATCAAGCTGCGGGCGCGGCTGAACGCAAACGGAAAAAAACGCCGCTGCAAAGCGCCCAATTCGCAGGAAGGAAACACACTTGCCGATGGATGCGCAGTCGATTTACAGCGCCTGGTGCGCCGAACCTACGCTGGACGCCGCCACAAAGGCGGAATTGCTCTCGATCCGGGACGACCCAAGCGAAATCGAGGACCGTTTTTACCGCGAACTGGAGTTTGGGACGGCGGGCCTGCGCGGCGTGCTTGGCGCGGGAACGAACCGTATGAACGACTATGTCGTGCGGCGTGCAACACAGGGACTGGCGGACTATCTGGCGAGCGTCCCCGGCGCGCGCGAACGCGGGGTGTGCATTGCTTACGATTCCCGCCTGCATTCGGACGAGTTTGCAAAACAGGCCGCCTGCGTGCTTGCGGGCAACGGCGTGAAAACATATCTTTTTACAACGCTGCACTCCGTGCCGCAGCTTTCCTACGCGGTGCGGCATTTGGGCTGCATGGCGGGCGTGGTGATTACCGCGTCGCACAATCCGAAGCAATATAACGGATATAAGGTCTATTGGGCGTACGGCGGGCAGGTTGCGCCCGAGCAGGCGGCCGCAATTTTTGAAAAGATTCAGGCGGTCGGCATGTTTGCCGCCGTTGTGTGTGATTTTGATCAGGCCGTGCTGGAAGAACGCATCGTCCTTGTTGGAAAAGAAGAGGACGAAGCGTACTATGCCGCGACCGCCGCGCTGCTGCTCGAAAAGGAACTGGTGCGTCAAAACGGCGGCAGCCTGCCGATTGTTTATACGCCGCTGCACGGCACGGGCGCCGTGCCTGTCAAGGAGCTTCTGCACCGCGTGGGGCTGACCAACGTGACGATGGTGCCGCAGCAGGCCGCGCCGGACGGGACGTTTCCAACCGTTACCGCGCCAAACCCGGAAGACCCGGACGCATTCCGGCTGGCGATTGCGCTCGCGGAAAAGACGCGCGCACGCGTCTGCCTCGCAACCGACCCGGATGCGGACCGCCTCGGCGTTGCGGTTAAAACCGCAAATGACGAATGGGTCACGCTTACCGGCAACCAAATCGGCTGTATTCTGCTTGAGCATGTCCTTTCCACGCTCGACGCGCAGGGCAAACTGCCGGACAACGGCGTTGTGATCAAATCCATCGTGTCCACGCGCCTTGCGGACGCAATCTGCCGGGCGTATGGCGTGGAGCTGGAAAACGTGCTCACCGGGTTCCGGTTTATCGGTGAAAAGGTGGACGAATATCAGACCAGCGGAGAAAAAAAGTTCCTGTTCGGTTTTGAAGAAAGTTTCGGCTATTTAATCGGCGGGCTTGCACGCGACAAGGACGCAATCTGCGCCGCGATGTTCGCGGCCGAAGCCTGCATCGCCTATGCAAAGCGCGGCATGACGCTCTCCGACGCGCTGAACGAAATATACGCCAAATACGGCCATTACGCCGAGCGCGTCAAAGCCTACACGCTTGAAGGCAAGGAAGGAATGGAAAAAATTTCCGCCTGCATGCGCGCGCTGCGTGCCGACCGGCGGACATCGTTCGCCGGCACGCCAGCGGCGGTCTGTGAGGACTATCTTTCAGGGAAGCGCACGTTTGTCGGCGGCGAGACCGAAAAAATCACGCTGCCGGAATCCAATGTGCTCAAATGGATTTTGACCGACGATTCCTGGATTGTCGTCCGCCCCAGCGGCACCGAACCCAAACTCAAGGTGTATATCGGTGCGCGTGCGGAGAATCAAGCGGCGGTTGAGTCCGTGCTCACGGCGCTGCTTTCGGACGTGGACGCGCTGCTGACGCGGCATCTTTTTGCATAATTCCGGCAAAAAGAGGGTTATGGCGTAAAGTGTTTACGAAAACCGGTTCAACCGGCGGAGGTTAGCACGATGGACATGCGGAGAAAAGCGGCATTGCGGGCCGCTTTTTTCGGTTGAGCCGGATTCAACGAATGATTGAGCCGTTTTTTCAAAACTCAAGCAACACTCGCTGTTCTCTTCCGCCGCGGATTGATACCATTATGGCAGAGAACAGGAAAGGCGGGTGAGCGGACATGAAAATCCGGCTGTTCCGAAAACCGGACGAAAAAGAAAAAGCCGACCGGATCGAGCGCGCATACCGCGCGATGCTTGCTGAAAAAGAAATGGAACAAAAGAAACAATGCTGGTTCTGCATGCGCACGCAGACGCCGGACTTATGAAAGGAGCGCTGAACGATGTTTGACGCCATGGAAATCGGCAGGCGAATTTCGCGCCTGCGCAAAGAAAAGGACATGACGCAGCCTGCGCTGGCGGACAAAATGGGGGTGAGCTTCCAGGCGGTTTCCAACTGGGAGCGCGGCGCTTCCATGCCGGATATCGGCAAACTGCCGGAATTGGCGGAAATCCTCGGGGTGAGCGTGGACGAGCTGCTGGGCGGCGGGCGCGGCGGCGAACTTGTCAAGCGCGTGCTGGACGGCTCTGCAGAAGCGTTTGTGGAGGAAGCGAACGTGACGTTTGAGGACGCGGGGGAAGCCGCGCCCGTGCTCAAACCGAAACAGGTGACGCGCATCGTTCGCGCAATCGAACAAAAAAGAGAAAGGCGGGAAAAGGAAAGCGGCACAGGCGACGGCGAAAAGAAATTCAGCGTCAAAAGCCTTGCGGCCATCGCCCCGTTTCTCGACGAAGACTATCTCGACGAACTCGCCATGCGGCTTGAGCCGGAAACGAGCATTGGGGAGCTTGTCTCCATCGCACCGTTCCTTTCGGAAAAAGCGTTGGACCGGCTTGCCGAGCGCTCGACGGTACGAGGTGCAAATATCGGTGAACTTGCGTCCATTGCGCCGTTCCTTTCCGAGGACGCGATCGACAAATTCGCCCTCAAAGCGCTCGATCAGAACGTTCGCGTCGGTCAGCTCGCGTCCATCGCGCCGTTTCTTTCCGAAAAAGCACTTGGAGAAATAGCGACAAGGGCGATGCAAAGCGGCGGCAGCATTTCGGAACTGGCCGCGTTGGCGCCGTTTCTGGAAGGCAAACAGCTCGACAGTATCGTTACGGATGCAATTCAGGCCGGAAAGCCGATCGGTGAAATTGCCGCTTTGTTTCCGTTCCTTTCACAGAAGGCGCTCCGCGCGCTCGTGGAGGCGGCAATCGCGGGCGGGGACACCGGCGTTTTGACAAAACTCGGGAAATTCCTTTAAAACACAACACGGCGCCGCCAAACGCAATGGCGCGGCGCTGAATCGACGGCCCTCCTATGAAAACGCGCCGAAAGGCGCGTTTTCAGCTTGTCAAAAAAGTCTCTGGGATTGTTAAGGGCCGCAGCCTTTAACCCATTTTTCCGGCTGCGCCGGTTTAACCGGCGTAATGGATCGCCCGTTTCGGGCGGCTTCTCTGTGCTCTTTGCCGCCCGGGAACCCGAAGGGCGAGAGGCGAAGAGCGGTTATCCCGTCAAAAACTCGCTTTTTGACGGTCTCAACGCGCCGAAAGGCGCGTTTTCAGCTTGTTAATACGTCTCTGGAGCCACAATCCGACAGCCGTCGCCGCTTTATCCATGTGACCGGCTGAATGAAACTTTGTTTTTAAGCAAGAAAGTGCGGTTTGGTGTGTATTTTTGCCATACAGATATTGACAAGAAAACTTGTCGGCGTTATACTTTCATACGACAAGAAAACTTGTCATAATGTTGCCGGAAAGGCGGAGGAAACGATGAAAAAAGAAGAGGTACTGGAAAAAAGCCGCGAAGAGAATCAGGACGAGCGCAATGAGATCATCCGAGACAAATCGCTCAAATGGACGCTGATTACCATGGTCGTGCTTTCGGCCGTGTTTGCATATCTGCGCGCGGCGGCGGGCCAGAGCACATACGATCTGGCCGTCGTGGTGTGCGCCTCGACAAGCGTGTCGTTCCTGTATCGGTTCTTCAAGATGAAGGAAACGCAATTTCTTGTGATGGGGATTTTGATCGCGGCAGCGGCTGTGCTGTCGCTGGTGATGTTTTGCACGGGTCGCTGACGGCGGGCAAACGGAATGAAAAACAAACTGGAGCTCAAAAACAATCTCAAGGCGGCGCGTGCGGAAAAGGGCGTTTCCCAGGAGGAACTGGCGCGTTTGGTCGGCGTGTCCCGCCAGACGATCAGCTCGATTGAAACGGGGCAGTTCAACCCGACCGCCAAGCTCGCGCTGATTCTTTGCATTGCACTGGACAAGCGCTTCGAGGAGTTGTTTTATTTCGATTGAGCGGCGGCTGCGGCCCTTAATAATCCCAAGGACCTTTTTGACAGATTGAGACGGCGCAGGGCGCCGTTTTTGTTTTTGGGGAACAGGAATCCAAAAAAACATATGCACCCTTAAAAAAATGAAGGCAAGCGCACGAAATTTAATATATTGCGTCCGATTCGGTTGACTTTGCCGGAAGCGGGGACTATGATGTGCATGGAGCGAACCGGGCAAAACCGGAAAAAAATATCATTTCAAAGCCATTTCAGGAGGGCAAACATGAACGCCTATATTCAGAGGGTATTGAACGATGTTCAGAAGAAGAACGCCGGGGAACCGGAGTTTCTGCAGACGGTGGAAGAGGTTTACACCTCGCTGGAAGCGGTTGTAAATCAGCATCCGGAGTATGAAAAACTCAGCCTGCTGGAACGCATGGCGGAGCCGGAGCGGGCGATTTCGTTCCGCGTGACGTGGGTCGACGACGCGGGCAGGGTCAACGTTAACCGCGGCTACCGCGTGCAGTTCAACGGCGCAATCGGACCATATAAGGGCGGGCTGCGGCTGCATCCGTCGGTCAATCTTTCTATTATGAAGTTTCTTGGCTTCGAGCAGACGTTTAAAAACAGCCTGACCGGCCTGCCGATCGGCGGGGCCAAGGGCGGCAGCGATTTTGATCCGCGCGGCAGATCGGACGGCGAGATCATGCGCTTTTGCCAGGCGTTTATGACGGAGCTTTACCGGCATATCGGACCGGACGTGGATGTGCCGGCGGGCGACATCGGCGTGGGTGCGCGGGAAATCGGCTATCTTTACGGTCAGTATCGCCGCATCCGCGGCAAATATGAACCGGGCGTGCTGACAGGCAAGGGGATGAGCTTCGGCGGCAGTCTGATCCGGCCGGAAGCGACGGGGTTCGGCGCGGTGTATTACGTCAACGAAGTATTTGCGCACGAAGGCGACACGATCAAAGGAAAGACGTTCGCGATCTCTGGATTCGGCAACGTGGCATGGGGTGTTGCGCGGAAGCTCGAAGAACTCGGCGCAAAGGCCGTTACGCTCTCCGGACCGGACGGATACGTATACGACCCGGACGGCGTGCTGGGCGAGAAGATCGAGTATCTTGTGACCATGCGCGGCAGCGGGCGCGACCGTGTGCAGGATTACGCGGACAAGTTCGGCTGCGAGTTCCATGCGGGCGAAAAACCCTGGGGTGTGAAAGCGGACGTGTATATGCCGTGTGCGACGCAGAACGACGTGAGCATTGAAAGTGCAAGGAAGATTGCGGCCAGTGGTTCGCACTACTATATCGAAGTGGCGAACATGCCGACGACGAACGAGGCGCTCAACTATCTGATGACGCAGAAGCATCTGATCATTGCGCCGAGCAAGGCGGTCAACGCAGGCGGCGTTGCGACGAGCGCGCTGGAGATGAGCCAGAACAGCATGCGCTACAGCTGGACGGCGGAGGAAGTGGACGCAAAGCTGCACGCGATCATGAAAAACATCCACGACAACTCGGCGCAGGCGGCGCAGGCGCACGGCCTGGGGTACAACCTGGTTGCGGGCGCGAACATCGCGGGCTTTGCCAAGGTGGCCGACGCCATGATTGCGCAGGGGATTATCTGAATGTTTGAATAATCGAAAGAGAATGAATCCGCGCCCGAATGGGCGCGGATTTGAGGCCGTCAAAAAGCCAGTTTTTTGACGGGGTAACCACGTTTTGCCTCTCGTCCTTCGGGCTCCCGGACGGCAAAACGCACAGGGAAACCGCCCTAAAGGGCGATCCGTTGCGCCGGATGAACCGGCACAGCCGGAAAAAACGAGTTAAGGGCGGCGGCCCTTAACAATCCCAAGGACTTTTCTAACAGACTGGAATCCGCGCCCGAATGGGCGCGGATTTTTTCGTAAAAAGCGCGACATGCAAAAAAACAGGTGGTCTAGGATTAAATTTAATCCGTTGCAGTTTGTACCGCAGGAGAAAATTGCTGCGAGCTTTATGAGTGCGCTTGTGATATTATACCAGAGTAAACGAAAGAAACGGAGGATCGGGACGACGGAACAATCAACGACGAAGGTGAAACTCACCAAAAAGCAGAACTTTTTGCAGGGACTGAAGTTCTTGCTTTTCTCCTGCTCTGCGGGATTGATTCAGATGGCTTCGTTTACGCTGCTCAACGAAACCGTCCGCTGGGACTATTGGCCGAGCTATCTGATCGCACTGACGCTCTCGGTGCTCTATAATTTTACCGTCAACCGCAAATTCACGTTTAAATCGGCGAAAAACGTGCCGCTGGCGATGATGCAGGTGATTGGATATTATCTCGTGTTCACGCCGCTCTCCACATGGTGGGGCGAGGCGCTGACGCGCGCGGGATGGAACGAATACATTGTGCTGTTCGGCACGATGGTGATCAACCTCGTCACGGAGTTCAGCTTCTACCGTTTCGTGGTGTACAGGAATCACCTCTTTACCAACAAGGCAGGTCAGCGCGAGTTGGCGGAGATGGCCGCGGAGCAGGATGCGGAAGCGGAAACGATCGAAAATCCGGCGCAATAAAAAACAACCACCAACAGAACAAAAAGCGCTCCCCAAAGGGAGCGCTTGAGACCGTCAAAAAACTTGTTTTTTGACGGGATAACTGCTTTTTGCCTCTCGTCCTTCGGGCTCTCGTGCGGCAAAAAGCACAGAGGAACCGCCCGAAACGGGCAATCGTACTGCGCCGGATAAACGTTTAAGGGCTGCGGCCCTTAACAATCCCAAGGACTTTTTTGACAAACTGAAGCGCTTCCAAAAAGGAGCGCTTTTTTGCAATAAAAGATACAAATGGTTTTCCGGCAAAAGGATTTTCAAATCGGCTTGAAGCCTTCGCCGTGCACCTCTGTTGCGTCGGTCACGAACAGGAAGGCTTTTTTATCGACCGTTTTGATGGCTTTCAGCGTTTGGGCGAAGGAATTGCGGTGCGTCACGAGCATGAGTACGTGTTTGTCACGTTTGGTGTATCCGCCGCGCCCCTGCAGGACGGTAACGCCGCGGCCCAGATCGTCCGCCAGAAGGGAGAGGATATCGTCCCCGCGTTCGGTCACGACATAGATCACCTTGGCGTGGTCGACACCCTGCATGATCGCGTCGATCGTACGCGAGTTGACGAAGATCGTTACGATGGAGTAGAGAGCAACTTCGATATCCCGGAAAACGAATACCGCGAACACAACGACCAGCGCGTCCACAATCAGCAGCAGCGAACCCACGGAGAGATTCGGGAATGCACGGTTGAGCAGCAGGCTGATCAGGTCCGTGCCGCCGGTGGTCGCGCCGCGCACAAAAATCAGCCCCATACCGACGCCGCTGAGGACGCCGCCGAGGACGGCGGCAAGCAGGACGTTGTTGGTGTAAATTGGCAGTATCAGACCGAACAGGTCGATCAGGACGGAAAGCAGCAGCGTGGTCACGATGGTTTTCAGCAACGGACGAAAACCGAGCTTCCACCAGGAAAGCACGATAAGCGGAATATTCAGCAGCAGCGTCCAGATGCCGACGGTGACCGGGGTGATATACGCCAGCGCTGTGGCAAGGCCGGATACGCCGCCGGGCGCGATGTTGTTCGGAATCGTGAAGAGCACCAGTCCGGCCGCGATGAGCGCGCTGCCGAAGATCATTGCCAAAACGTCGAAAAACCAGGCGCGGGCAGATTGCTTCATAATTTTGATTGATTACCTCTTGAGTAAGACGGGACAAAACCCGCCGGTGTATCAGGGATTGAGCCCCTGCAGGGATTCGGGCAGGAAGACGCCGTTTTTGCGGATCAGTTTGCCGTCGAACCAGATTTCGCCGCCGCCGAACGCTTTTGTCTGGATGCAAACGATGTCGAGATGCAGTTGGCTCTTGTTCCCGTTGAACGCGTCGGCATAGGCGCAGCCGGGCGTGAGGTGGAACGAACCGCCGATCTTCTCGTCGTACAGCGTGTTGCCGATGGAGCGGGTGACGGCGTTGTTGACGCCGATGGCGAATTCGCCGAGATAACGTGCGCCTTCGTCCGCGTCCAGCATCTCGTTGAAACCGGCGGAATCCCCGTCGCAGGATGCTTCATCGATGTGCCCGTTGCGGAACACGAGCCGCGGATTGTCAAATTTTTTGCCATAGCGCATGGCGGGTGTGTTGTACTGCACAACGCCGCTGGCACTGTCACGCACGGGCGCGGTATAGACCTCGCCGTCGGGGATGTTCAGTTCGCCGTGGCAGGGCACGACGGGGATGTTCCTGATGGAAAACGTCAGATCGGTGCCGGGGCCGACGAGACGTACCGTGTCGGTCTTTTCCATCAGTTCGACCAGCGGCTCCATGTCCCGCGCCATTTTTTCGTAATCCACCAGCGCTGCGGAAAGGAAAAATTCATAAAAATCGTCGTAGCACATGCCGGCCTTCTGCGCGTCCGCCATGGTTGGATAATGCAGGTAGACCCACCTGCGTTCGTCGATGATGCGGTCGCGCAGCGCGCGCCGCTGCTCGCGGTAATAAGTCAGAGCGCGGGTGTCCACGGCGGAGAGTTCCGCGTCGTTTTCATCCACGCCGATGTCCACATGCGCAACCATGTGGTCCCAGTATTTGTTTTCCCACTCGAGCTGCGCGTCGATGGCGGGCTTTGATTTTTCCGGATGCGCCGGGTCGATGAACCCGAAAAACAAGCGGCTGAGTTCGTCGTCTCCGAGTTTGATATACGGCACCGCGCCGATCTTATGCGCGCGCCGCAGCAGGGATTTGATCAGCGGCTTTGCAATCACACCGCCGTTGATTTCAAAAAGGTCGCCCGATTTTAGTTTGAGGGAATAGTTCAGTAACAGATCGGCCAGCCGGTCCAGTCGTTCGTCATGCATAACGCATCCTCCTTATACACTCTGCGACTATTCTATAGCATTTTGCGCCGCGCTTCAACACCACCGACCGGCGATTGACCGGAAACATAAGAAAAGCATGAAAGCGTAACGGGTTTTTGCCTGCAGAGGCGGTTGTTTGCATGATTTTTTACGTATACAGCTGTTGGTGAAAAGGCAAAAAACAAAAAAACATAGCTACCACAAAAGGTAGCCATGTAACTGAAATTTCGGAAAATTTAACGAGAACGGCAATACCATGCAGGGTATCGACACTTTGTACAGGTAATCCCTGCGTGTGCAGTTTTCTTTTTACCGCCTCGTGCGGTTGGCGAGCGCAAGCAGACGCAGGAAGCTGACCAGCGACGCTACCGCCGCCCATACGTATGTCATCGCGGCGGCTTTGAGCACCTTCTTTGCGCCGTCGGATTCCTCATAGGTGATGTAATTGCCCTCCTCGAGCATGCGGAGCGCGCGGGAAGAAGCGTTGAATTCGACCGGCAGCGTCACGATCTGAAAAACCAGCATCGCGCCGAAGAGCACCACGCCGATCATGGCGAGGTTGTAACTGCCCATAAAGAGCCCGAGGATGACAATCCAGGGCGCGGCGTACGAACCGATGGAAGCCACCGGCAGGATCGCGTTGCGCAGGCGGATGGGCACGTAGTTGTTTTCATATTGCATGACGTGGCCGATTTCGTGCGCGGCGACCGCCACGGCGGCGATGGAGTTGCTGCCGTACACTTGCGTGCTCAGCCCGACAATGCGGTTCTTCGGGTCGAAATGGTCGGTCAGCGAACCCTGCACGGATTCGATCTGTACGGTGCTGCCCGCGCGGTCGAGCAGCGACTGCGCGATCATCTCGGCGCGCATGCCGCTTGAAACCGGAGTCTGCGCAAACTGATTGAACGTTTTTTGAACCCTGCTTTGCGCGTAAAAGCTGATGCCCATGACGGCGAACAGCAGCAGGATATAGATCATATCGGTCGAGCCGTAGCTAAAATACATATAAAATTCCCCTCCTTACGGCTGATAACCAGTATATCATATCGGCCTGCTTTCCAAAGCGCTTTTCAAGATCGTTTCCAATTCTTACCAGATTTGTACAAAATGTCCCTTTAAGCCCGGGAAAATATGATATACTAGCAAAATATCCTAAGGATAATATTATAGAAACAGAGAGGTATCTGCAATGACGCTCAAATTGTCCCAAATTCAAAAATCGCCGGAGTCGTACGCCGGCAAAATCGACGTGTGCGGCTGGGTACGCACCGTGCGCGAAGGAAAGACCCTCGGCTTTATCGAGCTGACAGACGGAAGCTGCTTCAAGCCTATCCAGATCGTCTATGAGCGGGACGACCGAAATTTGGGCAACGGACTTTCAACGGGCTGCGCAATCGCCGTGAGCGGCGAACTGGTGCTTACGCCGGACGCGCCGCAGCCGTTTGAAATCCGTGCGGAAGATATCTCGATCGAAGGCGAATGCCCGCCCGATTATCCGCTGCAGAAAAAGCGGCATACGCTGGAATACCTGCGCACCATACAGCACCTGCGTCCGCGCGCGAACACGTTCCAGGCGACGTTCCGCGTGCGCTCTGTGGTGGCCGCAGCCATCCACGAGTTCTTTCAGGAGCGAGGATTCGTGTATGTGCATACGCCGCTGATAACGGGTTCGGACTGCGAAGGCGCGGGAGAGATGTTTCAGGTGACGACTCTTCCGCTCGGCGAAATGCCGAAAAACGACGACGGCACGATCGACTTTTCGGGCGATTTCTTCGGCAAACCCGCGAACCTGACGGTTTCCGGCCAGCTTTACGGCGAAGCGTTTGCGCTGGCGTTTCGGGACATCTACACGTTCGGACCTACGTTCCGCGCGGAATACAGCTTTACGGCGCGCCACGCGGCGGAGTTCTGGATGATTGAACCGGAGATGGCGTTCTGCGACCTTTGCGGCGATCTCGATGTTGCGGAGGCTATGATCAAGTATATCATCAAAACGGTGCTGGACCGCTGCCCGGCGGAGATGGAGTTTTTCAACAAGTTCGTCGACAAAGGGCTGCTCGAGCGGCTCGACAACGTGCTTTCAAATGATTTTGTCCGCCTGAGCTACACCAAAGCGGTCGAGCAGCTGAAGGCTTCCGGCGTGGAGTTCAAGTATCCTGTGGAGTGGGGGCTGGAACTCCAGACCGAGCATGAACGCTATCTGACCGAGCAGGTGTATCACTGCCCTGTGTTCGTAACTGACTACCCGAAGGACGTCAAGGCGTTTTATATGCGTCAGAATGACGACGGAAAGACCGTGGCCGCGGCGGATTTGCTGGTGCCGGGCGTGGGCGAGATCATCGGCGGCAGCCAGCGTGAAGAGCGGCTGGACGTGCTTGAAAAGCGCATCGCCGAGCTGGGCATGGACCTCGGCCAGTACGACTGGTATCTCGAACTGCGCAAATACGGCGGCGTGAAGCATGCAGGGTTCGGGCTCGGCTTCGAGCGCATGGTGATGTACGTGACCGGCATGCAGAACATCCGGGACGTGCTTCCGTTCCCGCGCACGGCGGGAAATATGGAGATGTAAAGTATACCATACGTGGTAAAACGGTAAAAAAAGGCGCGCTGGACGAATATTCGTTGCAAGCGCGCCTTTTTTGGAACACGACGAGGTGACATGGCAAACCGGAGGGAAATATGCTGAAAGAACTGTCGGGGGATTGCATCGGCCAGGCTGCGGACTTTTGCTGGGAACGCTGCAAAGAGGCCGGCACGCGCAGCTATCCGCTGTTTGCGGACAAAGCGGAGATTGAGGAAGAATTCCGTCTCCGCAGCAGCGAAGCGCATGCGCGATTGCTTGCGTACTATTCCCGCGGTATACTGGCGGGTGTTTTTTGCTTTTTTACGATTCCTGCTGAACTGTATTTGCAAACAACGGCGTTCTATGCCGGGAAAGCGCGTTACGCTGAGGCTGCAAATGCGTTTTTTTGTTATCTTGCCGCGTATTATCCGGCATATACGGCGTATATCGGCGTTGCGGCCGAAAACGAAAATGCCGCGAACGAACTCAAGCGGAACGGATATGGCCTGGAGGACGCTTGCTGCGATCTGCGGTGCGGGCTTTCGGATCCGATGGCGCAATGGACGGAAGACGGCATATTGCGCGTAACGGAAGAGCAATTCGACGAATACGCCGCGTTCCACGACGCGTATTTTCCCGATATTTACTGGAACGCAGAGCGGCTGCGCTCCGTACAGCGGGACTGGAGGATTTTTGCCCGCCGTGACGGCGGACAAATCAGCGCGGGAGTATTTTTGCAGGTCTATGGTGAAACGGCGGAAATCTTCGGCCTTCACATACGGGAACGGGAGCCCGGAACCAAACTCCTGCGGCATGCGCTGGGGACAATCTGCACGGAAAGCGCCGCTGTAAAAAGGGCGGTGTTTCTTGCGGACGAATCGGACGAAACAGCGATTGCCGCCGCGCGGGAATGCGGGTTTCACTGCGCGGGCCATTACCGGCTTTGGTGCAAAGCGCTTCCGCGACAGACTGCTGCGGAAGGAAGCGGGAAGCCGTAACACCGGCGGCAGGACGGCGGAATGGAAGGAGCACAAAAAATCGCCCTGAATGGGCGATTATGTTGCGTCGGACGAGCCGGTACAATCTAAAAAAGAAGGAAGAACTGCAGCACGTAACAAAACCGGAGACGGTTCCGGCAGGCGGAAGCCTCGCTCCGCTGTTTAAAAAATCAGCGCCCCGGCAGATGCCGGCGAACGGATTCCGCTTTTTGCTGGTGCGCCGCTTCCTCGGCATGCTTGCGCGCAAGCCGCGCATGACGGCGCTGCTCGGCGACGGTGGCGATGGAGAGTGCCGTAACCGTGGCGCAGAAACAGAGGATGTAAATAAGGCTCACATCGCTTGTCAGGAATCCCATACTCGGGTTGTACAGATGCAGGATGACCAGCGTAATGAACACGCCGGAAAACATGATGCTCAGGTGTGCGAAAATAGTTCGGAACGTTCTCATACTACGTCGTCGCCTCCGAAATAGATGATATCGCTGATGGCGCGCCCGCCGTGGTAAGGCTGGTTGACGATATTGCCGTCGAACGTCATCATGGCGGACTGTCCGCCGTCGAGATTGTAAGCATCCACACAACCGAGTGCAATGAACAGTTCGGACAACTCCGAAAGCGTCATTCCGCGCGAATAGCCGCTTTGCCGTCCGTCGACCGTGACGAGGCAGTAATGTCCCGGTTCGTAATAACCGATGGCCGAACGCGGATTATGCGCAATGATGGCGTCCGTGGTGTTGAAACTCTCCGGGACCTCGCCGTTATCGATGAGTTTCGGGCCGAACGACCAGCCTTGGTAGGCGCTGCGCGCAATGGCGTCTTCGAGGTTGAATTCGCTTTCGTAATAGGTTTCCATCACACCGTCCGCATAGAGGATACAGACGTCGCCGCTGACGGTGTCACGGTAGAGCGCACCGTTTCGGATGACGATGCCCTGCGTGCGCGCGCCGTAACAATCCCCGGAAAGCGCGAGAACCGCATTGTGATCTTCAGCCATGCTGTTTGGCATCGTGTAGTAACCGCGCCCGAACGTGTCGTGCGACATTGCGGTCTTGAATTCCGTGATGTTGCGGATCCAGACGTCCGCAACGAAGTACGTCGCGTCGTCCGTGTGTTCTTCCGTGACGACAAGCCGCAGATTGTCCGTGACATAACTGCCGATAATGTTTTCGCCTTCTTCGACCGGTTCGTCGGAAGGGAACGTGGCGGAAAAGTCGCCCGGCTCCGGTGTTGGGGTCGGCTCGGGGGTAGGCGTGATCTCGGCCGTAGCGGAAGGCTGCTCGGCCTCCAAAACGGCGGTGGCTTCCGCGGTGGGCGCAGGTGTTTGGTTAAAAACAATGTTTTGAAGCGGCGTGCTGCTGTCCAGCCGGAGGATGTGATGAAAAAGCACAAATACGACGAGCAGCGCACCGATGCCTAAAAGGTCGATTATTACAATGAGGAAAACGGGTAATGGTTTTTTCGGAAGCATGACGCGGCCTTTCCCTGAGGTTACTTATCGGCGCAACAGAATCCAAACCCAATCTTACGCGATGCTATTGATAATATCTATGCAGCCTAAAAAAAGCAATCGATTGTGTCAAAAGCAACAGTAAATTCACAAAAGTTAACGAATGCTGCCAAAAACAAAAGCGCCGGGGAAAATCCCGGCGCCGGACATTGGGAAACGGAGTTTTATTCGGCGATGGTCAGCGCGACCTGCATCATGTCGTGGAAGGCGTTTTGCCGCTGTTCTGCGGTGGTGACTTCGCCGCCGGCCAGCAGGTCCGAAATGGTGCAGATGGCCAACGCTTTTTTGCCTGCGCGCGCGGCGTTCATATAGAGCGCGGCAGCTTCCATTTCGACCGCAAGCACGCCCATTTTCTGCCATTCGAGCGTGCCGGCCATTCCCTTTTCGGAATAGAACATATCGCTTGAAAGGAGATTCCCGACTTTGTAGTTGAGCTTGCGGCGTTCGCATTCATCGACGGCGCGGCGCAGCGTTCCGAAATCGGCAATCGGTGCGTAAGAGCCGGGCAGGCCGTACTGCGAAAAATAATTGGAGTTTGTGCAGGCGCCCTGGCCGAGCACAAGGTCGAAGAGCTTCAGGTCCGGGTGCATGCCGCCCGCGGAGCCGATGCGGATGATGGTTTCCACGCCGAAGATGTTGTAGAGCTCATAGGAATATATCCCCATGGACGGCATACCCATGCCGCTGGCCATGACGGAAACGCGTTTTCCTTCAAAATATCCCGTGTAACCCTGCACGCCGCGGACGTTATTAACGAGTTCGCGGTCGTCTAAATATGTTTCTGCAATAAACTTTGCGCGCAGCGGGTCGCCTGGCATTAGTACGGTCTTTGCGAAATCTTCCGGGCTGCAGCCGATGTGCGGGGTGATATTGGCGCTTTTCATGAAGAATACCTCCGAAATTGATATGCTTTCTATGAAACCGAGTATATCATATCGAACGGAAAAATGCACCGCGTTACAAATGTCTTGACAATCTTTTTTCAGCGGGGCTAAACTAATTTTAGAATCTGCCCGAAGAGACGGAAGGAGAAAACCATGTCAAAGTCGTTTATCCCGCAGGGATACCATTCCAAACTGGGCCTGTATGACACCCAGAATGCGATCGAAGAAATCAAGAGCACGTTTTTAGCGTCGCTTTGCGCGATGCTGCGCTTAAAGCGCGTTTCCGCACCGCTGTTCGTCAATCCTGCCGAAGGCCTGAACGACAACCTCAACGGCGTGGAGCGCCCCGTCTCGTTCGACATACCTTCCACGGGTGGTAGCGGAGAGGTCGTACAGTCGCTCGCCAAATGGAAGCGTTACGCGCTTGGAAGATACGGGTTCCGTCCCGGCAAGGGACTCGTGACGGACATGAACGCCATCCGCCGCGACGAAGCGCTCGACAACCTGCATTCCGTGTATGTGGACCAATGGGACTGGGAAAAGGTGATTACGCCGGGCGAACGCAGCACTGAGACGCTCAAGCAGACGGTTTTGAGCATTGTGGATGCAATTTACTATACACAGCAGGTAATCTGCGCCAAATATGACGTGCTGACGCCGTTTGTGAGCCGCGACGTAACGTTTGTTACCGCACAGGAGCTGCTGGAGCTCTATCCGGACTGCGATCCGAAAGAACGGGAATACCGCTTTGTAAAAGAACATCCGACCGTGTTTGTAATGGGAATCGGCGGGAAACTGGCGGATGGAAAGCCGCATGACGGCCGCGCACCGGACTACGACGACTGGGACATCAACGGCGATATCCTGTTTTATAATCCGCTGCTCGACTGTGCGTTTGAAATTTCCAGCATGGGTGTGCGCGTGGACGCCGCGGCGCTGGAACGGCAGCTGACGCTTGCCGGCTGTGAAGAACGAAAGGCGCTGCCGTTTCACAAAATGCTGCTGACGGGAAAGCTTCCGCAGACTATAGGCGGTGGTATCGGGCAGTCGCGGCTGTGCATGCTGCTGCTGAACAAAGCACACATCGGCGAGGTGCAGTCTTCGCTTTGGGATGCGGAAACGCAGGCGCTTTGCGAACATGCGGGCGTAACGCTTTTGTAACAGCGGATGTGTGGTGGCACTGCATTTATATATGTGTTTGCAGTGCCGCTTTACGCAGATATTATGCGCATTTGACACAGAAAGGCAGTTGCTGCGGCTGGAAACGGAAAAACCGCCGCCGGTGCGGCGGCATTCATCCGTTTTGGCTGTGAAGACGGAAATTGGCCAATAAAACGCAACAGAAATGTAACGGTTTTTTGTGAAAACAGACACATATTAACAAGCTGTTAATAAACCTCCGCAATACACGCGGAGTTTTTTTTTTACAAAACGCAGAAAGCAACGGATATGTAATGAAAGCTTCCTATAATAGTGTACGATCCACAGGATTAGGATACGAATCGGCTGTTTTTTACAAGGAGGTTATACAAAATGAAGGGAACTCGTATTACAAAACTCATCAGTATATTATTGAGCGTGATGATGGTTGTAACGCTCCTGCCCGGCAGTGCGCTGGCGGAGGCGGCCGGCAATTCGCCGGACAACCAGGAAAACGCGGCCGGGGCGAACGAAGACCCCATACAATATACGGTTACCTTCGTTTCGGACGGCGCGACCGTCGGGACGCAGACCGTAAACGAAGGGGAAACCGCTTCGAAACCGGACGATCCCGATGCACCGGAAGGGATGGAGTTCCAGTATTGGTACTCCCAAAATAAAAACAAAGCGTATGACTTTGGTACGGCTGTGACCGAAGATTTCACGCTGACCGCATTGTTTGAGGAGGCGGAAGAAGAACCGCTGCCCGAAATGAAGAGCGGGCCGGTCGGGGAGACGTTGGACGGAGGGATCGTTCCGGACGAAACGCCGCTGATGACCTACACGTTTTATGTGGAAGGATCGCAGTGGGGCGAGCAACAGATTGTGGCAACGGGCGACACGCTGAACGAGCCGGCCGTGCCGACGTCCGAAGAGGGGACGCGCTTCATCGGATGGTTCGATTCGAGCGATACCCAGTTCACCTCCTTTGGCGTGCAGACGGTAGACGCCACCGGGTCGGTCGATCTGACGGCCCGCTTTGAAACAGCCTATTACGTATTTTTCTATAATGAAGACGGCAGTGCGATTATTGAAACGCGAACGCCGGACGAGAACAATCAGGTTTCGACCGAAGGCGTCGACTCCCTGGAGCTTGCTGCGGACGAAGCGCTGACGGGATGGTCGTTTACCATAGGTGGTACCGACGTCGGCAGCACGGTGACGGTCGACGGCGCGAACATCAACCTCTACCCGATCGTTGAGAACGTTATCTGGGTTTCGTTCGATTCCAACGGCGGCTCGTATGTTACGCCCGTTTACATCAATCCGGGCACGGTGCTGAACCAGAGCGACTTTTCGCAGGTGCCGGTGCGCGCGGGCTATACGTTCAACGGCTGGACGCCGGAGGGAATCAACTGGGGCAGCGTCCCAACCTCCAACGTAACGCTGAACGCGACGTGGACGGCAAACACGAATA
>DAOTGE010000014.1:2670-4429 GCA_035446965.1 Eubacteriales bacterium | reverse complement strand
AGCTTCCAGTTTGCCGGCTGGTATACGACGGAAGGCTGCTTCGACGGATCGGAGTTCGATTGGACCGACGCGATCATGCCCGCGCACAATATTGTTCTGTATGCGAAATGGGCGGCGCCGGAATTCAGCGGCGTTGCACACCTTTCGGTTTACGGATCGGGCGGGACGGAAACATATGATCTCGGCACGATCGCGTACGGCGGGACGATCAGCAGTGCGGCGCTCAGCGCGGCGCAGGACGAGGTCGATGCATATAAACCGAACACTTCGGACACCTTCGGCGGCTGGTACATCATGCTGAACGGCTCGCTTACGCTGTTCAATGCCAGCATGCAGATTTACGAAGACGTCGTGCTGTATCCGCACTGGATCAGCGGCGTAAGCTACGGGGTAACCTACGATCTTGGCCTTGCAAGCGGCACCGCGCCGGTGGACAGCGGCGCATACGGTTCCGGCGCAAAAGCGCAGGTGCTTGCGTATGATGCGTCCGCGGTTACGCCGCCGGAAGGGAAGTCCTTCATCGGCTGGCGCTCCAGTGCCGACAGCAATATCTACTATCCCAACAGCGCCATCACTATCAGCGGAAACGTAACACTGACCGCGATCTGGAGCAGCGCCTCGACGTTTGTTGACATTACGTACGACGGCAACGGCGGCGAACTGGAAGACACGAGCACGTCGTATACCGTCCCGGTGCCGAACAACACGCGCCATACGGTTCAGACGAATTCGTTTGTGAATGAGGGCATGCAGTTCGTTGAATGGAATACGCAAAGCGACGGCAACGGCACTTCCTATGACGAGGGAGACTCCGTGCTGGTCAGCGCCAGCTCCGGCAGCGCGCCGAGTACGCTGTATGCAATCTGGGAAACGGTTTACTACACGGTAACGGTGACGGTTAATCCGCCGGAAGGCGCGACCGTTATCGACGGCGTGGGGACTTACCCGGCGAGCACCAACGTTCACGTAATCCATTGGGACATTACACCGGGTTACGAGATCGTCAGCGTATACGACAACGGCGTGCAGGTTTTGCCGGAAACCGTGTATGCGGGCAACAAGCTGCAGCTGCACAAGCTGGACGCGGACCATGATATTGTCATCAACCTTGCGCCCATCAGCTGCTCGCTGATTTACGACGGCAACGGCGGCACATACTCCGGCGGTACACAACAGGTGATTGAAACCGATGTTGGCGACGATTATTATGTGCCGGACAACTTCTTCACATATGCAGGGCACTATTTCCTTGGCTGGAGTACCGATTCCGAAGCGACCACCGCGGATCCCGCATACGCACCCGGGACGACGCACACAATGCCGAGTTCGGATGTAACGATCTATGCAGTCTGGGCGGAAAAAACGGAACTGACGCTTACGGCGAACGGCGATCCTAACAAGGTCTATAACGGAAACGCACAGAGCGTAAGCGGCTTTACCGGTGATATTTCCGGCCTGACCTATGAAGGAACGACGGCGGGCGTTACCGCGACCAACGCGGGAACGCATACCGCGGTGTTCACAAACAAAGAAGACCTCGTTATTAAACAAAACGGCACCGACGTTACGGACCGCTACACCGTTTCCTGGGTCGAAGGTACGATGATCATCGCCAAGAAAGCGGTCACGGTGACGGCAGCGGACAAGAGCTGGACATACGACGGCAGCGAGCACAGCTGGAACGAATACACGATCACGAGCGGTTCGTTCGTCACCGGCGAAGGGATTGACAGCGTAACGTTCAGCGCGGCGAGCGTGA
>DAOTGE010000014.1:0-2570 GCA_035446965.1 Eubacteriales bacterium | reverse complement strand
CGGCAACTATAACAACGCGTTCGGTCACGCGGACGTGACGATCACCAAGGTGGCGCTCACGGTAACGGCGGATGATCGGAGCATGACGTACGGCGACACGGACGCAACTCCGGCAGAAGGCGTGAGCTACAGCGGTTTCGTGAATGGCGAAAGCAGCAGCGTGGTGGGAAACACCAGCAGCATCACTTATACCTATAAAGACGCTTCCGACAATACGGTTACGGTTGGCAGCACGCTGGCTGCGGGCGCCTACTCGATCATGCCGGGCGTGAGCGGACTGACGGCGACGAACTACACGTTCACGCCGGCAAACGGCACGCTGACGGTGGACAAGGCGGCTATGACGGTCGGTTCGGCCGGTTATGACGAGCTCTACGACGGAGCGGCGCACGGCCTGACGGCGTCGGTGCCGGGTGTGCCGGGTGCAGAGATTACCTACAGCACCTCGGAAGACGGAACTTATACGACGACTTGCCCGACATTCACCAACGCAGGTGAATACACGGTCTACTTCAAGGCGGTCGATCCGGACGGCAACCATACCGATGCTTCCGGCAGCGCCAAGGTGATCATTCGCAAGGTCGAAGTCACGGTGACGGCGGACGACCGGAGCATGACGTACGGTGAAGCGGACGCCACCCCGGCGGAAGGCGTGAGCTACAATGGCTTTGTCAACAGCGAAACGGACGGCGTTGTGAACGGAGCGGGCAGCATCACGTATACCTATAAAGATGCTTCCGACAACACGGTCACGGTGGACGGCACGCTCGCCGCGGGCGCGTACTCGATCACGCCGGACGTGAGCGGACTGACGGCGACGAACTACACGTTTGTTGCGGCGGACGGCGAGCTGACGGTGAATCCGAGGCCGGTTATGATTGTGGCGAATGCGGCCGAAAAGAACTTCGGAACGCTTGACCCGGCATTCACCTATCACTTTGAGACCGGAGAAATCGGTGGAACGACCTACTACGGCATTCTTGCCGCGGATGCAGCGGCGTTCACCCTTGGAGTGAACCGCACGGATATCCCGGACGAGACGGTCGGCGTGCACACCGACGCTCTGACGCCGGTATTCAACGCGGATGCGGCGACGCTGGCGAACTACGCGGTCACGCCGGTGAGCGCGGACTTCACGATCAACCCCGAAGTGGTCTACCTTGTCAACACTGCGGATGCCGTTACCGGCTTCCCGGCAAACGAGTGGTTCGACTACCTCAGCGATGCAACGGTTGCGGATGCGACCGGCGTTGAACGCACAGGATACGTCCTGGCCGGCTGGACGGACTTGCTGTCCGGAACGGACATTGCGCTTGGCGAGACGATCCCGGCGATTGACCAGACCTACTTCCTTGTGGCCAACTGGGAGTTCGCCACATACGATGTGACCTATGAGACGGGTACGGCGGCAGCGGTCGGAAATATGCCGGCGGATCAGACGGACATTGCGTACACAACCGTGTTTGGAGTGTCTGCCCTGACGCCGACGCGCGCAGGATACACCTTCGCGCACTGGACGACGACCGACATAACCGGCGCGGCGACCAACTTCGACGAGGGTGAAACCTTTGAGATGCCCGCCAACGCAGTTGTGCTGACCGCAGTCTGGACGCCTAACATCTCGGCGGTCAGCTACCATGCCAACGGCGGCGAGGGCGGCGCGTATCAGGAAGGCCTGTATGCGACCGATACCGTTGTGACGGTTGCGGGCAACACGTTCACGCGGCCCGGATATCGCTTCACCGGCTGGAGCACGACGGCGAACGGCGCGGTCGCGCAGCAGCCCGGCAACACCTTCGTGATGGGCGGAGCTGCGGTGGACTTCTACGCACAGTGGCAGCAGGAGTTCTACACGGTGACCTACATCGTTACCGGCGGAACGGGCGAAGGACTTGACGGCGAGACGCCGTATGCAACGTACACCAATCTGGCTTACGGAGACGCGATGCCGACCCCGGACGATCCGGCAAGCGACGGCTACACGTTTGACGGCTGGACGACCGAGATTCCGGCTACCGTGCCGGAGGGCGGTATCACGATTTATGGTTCCATGAGCGAGATCGTGCAGCCCGTCGAGCCGCCGGAAGTCATTCCGGAAGACGAAACGCCTCTGGCCGGCGCATCCTGGGCGCTGCTCAACCTGATTCTGGCGATTGCAACCGCGCTGGCGTCCGTGCTGATGCTCATCGGCCTGGCTTCCAGAAAGAAGAAGGAAGAACTGGAAGGCGGGATCGTGCGTGAAACGAACAAGCGCAAAGCGGTTCGCTTCTCAACGTTGCTGCCGGCAGTCGGCGGAATCGTGGCCTTCATCCTCACGGAGAACATGAAGAACCCGATGGCCTTCGTCGATCGCTGGACGATTCTGATGGCGGTCATCGCGGTGATTCAGCTGGCGCTGGTGTTCTTCGGAATCAAGCGCGACAAGGACGTCGATCCGAACGCTGAAAAGTAAACGGTAAGAACAAACCAAAAAAAGCGGCGTTCCCTTTTCCGGGAACGCCGCTTTTCCTTTTGCGCATTGGACATTTAAAGAAAGCATTAATCCCGGTAACCGGAGCAAAAAAATATGG
>DAOTGE010000013.1:0-51487 GCA_035446965.1 Eubacteriales bacterium | reverse complement strand
GAATTTTGGGCCGCGCTGGTCTATGTTTCGCTTACGGTCATGCTCTGCGCGATCGCGGCCGCCAGTACGGAGCGGCATCAGTTCCGCGAATATATCGCGAAAAACAGGCTGGAACACCTGAGTTCCACCGATTTTTTGACCGATACGGCAAATCGCTTTCGATTGGAAGAGGAAGCGGGACGCTGGATGGATTTCTGCCGGCGGCAGGAAATGCCGCTCGCACTTGCGTTCATCGACGTCGACAATCTGAAGAGCATAAACGACCGTTATGGGCACCAGACGGGTGATTCCGTATTGGTGGACATGGCAAGACTCTTTCAGCGGCAGCTGCGCAGTTCGGATACGCTCGCCAGATGGGGCGGCGACGAATTCGTGCTCCTGCTGCCGAATACATCTCTGCAAAACGCTGTGCTGCTGATGGGGCGCGTCAAAGCGTCCGTTGCGGAGAATTCGTTTGCCGCAAAGATTTCCGTAACTTGGAGCTGTGGCGTCGTTGAGATGCAGGCGGGTGACAGCTTTCACTTAATGCTCAGTTCGGCCGACGCGCTGATGTATGAAGGAAAGCATTTAGGCAAAAATCTGATCTGTTTCCGCGACGAAAATGGTATGCATGCCGCACCGGAACCTGCCGAAGGGCTCGAACAGACATAAAATGATACAATGTAACAAATTTTTGAGTTTTTTCCAGCGTGTCTTAACGGCACGCCTTTCTTTAATACGGGATTTTTGCTGGCGGTCCGGCAAAGCTTCTGCAAAAGCAAACTGAATATTTAATCGATGCATGCAATAAGCATTCCTATAAGATCGCGTAAAAGGCAGAACACAGCAAAAATACGGCATAATAAGGATGCATATTGTTTTGCATATTCTTAAAAAATTCATGAATAAGGCTTTACTTTTGACTGAAACGGGCTGTATACTGTAAAAAGTAGCATTTAGATTGGGATTATGCGCTAAAGATGTAATTTTAATGCGTTTCATGTCGGTTATCCGATCGATGTATTGTACGAATTAAAATCTGTTTTGACACTGGACAAAGTGCTGGTGTTTGATATACGCGTGAAACGAGCAAAAAGAATATAAGATGTAACAATCGGGGGTTACGACGCATGTTGGGAAACAATACCGCGAGTTTTAGACGGGCAGGCAGAAAAACGCTGCAGATACTGGTATGTGTATTGCTTGCCGTTCAATCGGTCGGCATTCCTTCGGCGGCACTCGCTGAGAGCGCTTTTCCTTTCAAAGGATACGACAGCGAGAACATTACGACCAACACGTTTGGCTACGGTTTGTCCGGCGCTACGCTGGACGGCACGACCGTGATTATGACCGATGCGGACGAGGGAATGGCGGCCGGCCTAATCACGCTGAACGATTCGGAAAACGATATTTCGATCCCAATCGATCTCGGTGGGCTGGAGATCGATTTTTCCGTTGTTGCGAGCGTGGACGCGGAAGGAACGGACGGCTCGGAAAACGACGTGCCCTATGTCGATATATTTTTCTGCAGCGAGGCGGATCCGGATGCGATTGTCGGCACCCCGGTGCATCTGACCAAGAGCGACGTAAGCGTTTCGGGAGAAATTACGTTTACGTCCGGTGCGTCCATCCCTGCGAACACCCGTGATATCTTTATATTCTTATATGGCGAGAACACTTCAGGCGACAACACCGTCGTCTTTTCCAACCCGAGCCTGAAAATTCATGATGCGGCCGCACCGAGCTGTACGGTCGATTACGACACTTCCTGGACGAATCAGCCGTTCACGGTCACGATTTCCGCGGCGGACGGCGACAGCGGCCTGGAGGGAATTTACTATAATGGAGCGAAAGTGGTCGCCACCTCGCCATATACGTTTGAGGTAAGCGAAAATGGCACACATTTCACCGCATACAGCAAGGATTATGCGGAAAAAACGTCCGAAGTAAGCGATATCACCATTACAAACATAGACGTGACTACGCCGGACGCGCCCGCGTCCGTTCCGCTTTCGAACGATGGCTGGAGCAACGAGGACGTGACGCTGGAGCCACCGGAGCTTTCCTGGGACAGCGCGGCGGCGCCGGAACATTACATCTACAAAGTGAACGGCGGAGACTGGGCCGATTTGCCGGATGCATTTGCCTTCACCCAGAATGGAACGTATAACGTCAGCATCGCGGTACGCGACGAGGCGGGAAACGTCTCCGGCAGCGTGAGTGCGACGGCCTACGTCGATAAGTCGGCGCCGGTTATCGGCACCGTCACGCAGACGTCGGGAAGCGGCAGCTGCACTGTGGACGTCCCCTACAGTGACGAAGGGGGCAGCGGGATAGCCGTCACGCGTTATGCAGCCGGCGATCAGGCTGAGGCGTATTTTGCGGAAAACGGCACGGACTTCTCGGACGGGACATTCACGGTTGCAAGCGGCGGCACTTACACGATTTACATTGCCGACGGAGCGGGCAACTGCACCCTGCGCACCACGTCGCTGAGCACTGCGCCGGTTCTGGGCGACATTGGGAACACAACTGTGAATGAGGATGAGACGCAGCGTATCGTGCTGGACGTTTCAGACGCGGAAACGGCCCTTGAAGATTTAGTGATTGAGGTGGACGTGGGCAATCCAACTTTGCTACCATCCGTGGTACTCAATCAAACTGCGGAAGAAGTCAGTCTGGATATCACGCCTGCGGCCAACAGTTTCGGCGGACCGGTCACCATAACGGTCACGGTCACGGATGAAGCGGACGAGACGGTGAGCGACACGTTTGACGTTACCGTTGAGTCCGTAAATGATCCGCCGCTGGCCGCAGCCGACACGGGGTATGAAGTCGACGAGGATTCGGAAATTCGCATCGATGTGCTGGCCAACGACTCCGATCCGGCCGACGGGGACGAGCTGTCCGTCGATTCCGTGACTGCGCCTGCACACGGCACGGCGGTGATCGTGCTCGGCGTGATCAAATACACGCCTGCGGAGAATTATGCGGGCGCCGATGAATTCAGCTATACGGTTTCGGACGGAAACGGCGGCACTGCGACCGCTAAGGTTTCCGTGACAGTGAACAACGTCAACGACGCGCCGAGTGCCGTGGACGATGAAGCGACGGTTGCCGAGGACGGCAGCGTGCACATCGACGTGCTGGGCAACGACAGCGATATCGACACCGAAGTATCCGATACGGAAGCGCTTTCCCTTAAGGAATGCGAAAACGGGCTCCATGGTACGGCGACAGTGGACGGCGACCAGATTCTTTATACGCCGGTCGGAGATTTCAACGGCACCGACACGTTCCTGTATACCATGCAGGACGCAGCGGGCGCGACGGCGCAAGCAACCGTTACGGTGAAGGTTACCGCCGTGCCGGACGCGCCGTATTTTGTCGATCTGCCGGCGGAATTCACCATTGACGAGGACAGCGAGAACACGCCGTTCGAGTTTGCAATTCACGATGTGGAAACGCCCGCGGACAGCATGATGCTGCAGGCGGCTACGACAAACGAAGATATGCTCCCGTCGGAAGGTATTACGATTTCCGACCTGGGCGACAACGACGACGCGGTTTCCGTGCTGCTCAGCCCTGCGCCAAACGTAAACGGGGACGTTACGCTGATTCTGACGCTGGGCGACGGCTTTACGACCGTACAAGAGTCGGTCAAGATTCATATCGAAAACGTCAACGATACGCCTGTGGCAAAAAGCGACACGGTGACTTACGACGAGGATGCGCCATATGTGGACATCGACATCGGCATCCTAACGAGCAACGACACGGATGCAGACGGCGATGCGCTTTCGTTCGACGGAATTGTAAGCGATACGAGCGTCGGCACGCTGGTGCTGCTGGAAGACGGAGTCACACTTCGCTATACGCCGCTTGCCGACTACGAAGGCAGCGACAGTTTTACGTACAAGGTGACGGACGGAACGCTGAGCGCAGTTGGCACCTGCACGCTCAAGGCCGCGCCGCAGAACGACGCGCCCACCATTTCGTTTGGCCAAACCAGCTACTCGACCGATGAGGACACTGCGCTGACCGGCGTATCCTTTGACATTGGCGACAAGGAAACGGCGGCAGAGTCCCTCCTTCTTGCCGGTAAGAGCGGCGATACCGCCCTGATCCCAACGGACGGCATTGCGCTGACCAACAACGGCGACGGCACCTGCAGCATGACGATTACGCCGGCGGCGGACGCCAACGGCAGCACGACCGTGACGATCACGGTCAGCGACGGCGTTGCAAAATCGCAGGTGACTTTTACCGTCAGCGTCGCGGAGCAGGAAGACGCGCCGGTTGCGACCGACGACAACGTATATGTGCCGCTTTCGGGCAAGCGCGTGTTCGCCGTGCTCAACAACGATCACGATGTGGACGACGACCCGCTCACGGTGACCGGGTATGTAGAAGATCTGGCGGGCACGCTGACCTATGACGGAAAAACACAGAAATTCACGTATTATGCGGCAATCGGCGAAACGGGTTTGAGCACGTTTACGTATACGATTTCCGACGGAGAGCTGACTTCAAGCGCGACGGTCAATTTGGATGTCAACAGCATTGCGCATGCGCCGGTGATATCTTCAATCAGCGATCGGTATGTCGACGAGGACGATACCGTCAGCGGCATCTTCTTCAGCGTGTCGGACGAGGATTACGGCGATGAAATCAGCATCGGCGTTACTTCCGGCAACCAAACGATCCTGCCGGAAGACGACGAGCACATCGTCGTTACCGACAGCGGCAATGGTACATACAGGCTGGCGCTGTCGCCGGCGGCGGACGCCAACGGCACCGTTACGGTCACAGTTACGGCAACAGACCTCGCGGGATTGACCGACAGCACGTCGTTTACGCTGCGCGTGATCCCGGGCAACGACGCGCCGATTGCGGTTGCGGACGCGGTTTCGCTGAACGAAGACACTTATGCGGCGCTGCCGCTGCTGGGCAACGACAGCGATCCCGACGGCGATTCGATCAGCATCTACAGTGTGGAATATCCTTCGCACGGCGTTCTGTCACGCTCGGGAGGCACCTATACCTATACGCCTTTCTATAATTGGAACGGGATCGAGGAGCTGACCTACTGGCTTACGGACGGGACCACCTATTCAACGTCCACCGTGACCATCACGGTCGTTTCGGTCAACGACAACCCGGTTACATGGAACGATTACCGCGAATTGCCCAACGAAGCCGGGCAGAGCGTGGATATCAACGTAAAGGGCAACGACTACGATCCGGACGGCGACACCGTTTATGTGTATGAAATTGTAGATGGTCCGGATTACGGCACGGCAGTGCTTGGCGACGGCGGTGTGATCACGTATACGCGCGATCCTGCGTCTCCGAACGACAACGGACTGGACACGTTTACGTACCGCATCATCGACCGAGCGACCACGGAGGACGGATATCTTTCGGCCGTCGGGACGGTGTACATCGGCGTCTATTTCCCGGATTCGCTGCATGCTTACAGCCGCTCGGTCTATTGCCTGGAGGACTGCGATCCGTTCGATTTCGACGTATCCGTCCACAACCCGAACAATGTCACCTTTGGGCTCACAATTAATACCACGACCGATCTTGGGATACTGACGGTGGTGGACAACAACACGATCCATTTTGAACCGGCTGCGGACGCAAACGGTTACGCAAGCATCCAATATACGGTGAGCGAAGGAGACGGCGGCGAAACAAGCACCAGTTATTTCGGGCTGCACGTTTACAGCGTAAACGACGCGCCGGTGATCGACAGCGCCCCGGAGACGGCGTCCTGCACCGAAGATTCGGATGTGGGAACGACGTTTGACGTTGCGTTCCACGACGTCGACTGCGACACGGGAAACCTGTATTTCTACGCGTATCCGACCAACATCGTAAATGGTGCGACCGTTCCGTTCGAACTCAGCACATCCATTACGCGGACGGACGACGGCGCGACGGTGACGGTTATTCCGGATGAGAACGTCAACGGCACGGCAGACTTTGTCGTCGTCGTCAGCGACGGCATTGCGAGGGCGACGAGCACGGTGCGGCTTACGGTGCATCCCGAGGATGACGCGCCGAACCTTTCGAGCGTCAACGCGACCACATACGAAGATGTTTCCGTGAATTTCTGCGTGCTGGACGCGGACAGCGAACTCGACGGCGACGACGTGCTGCTGGAAGTGACCGCAGGTCCGTCGCACGGGAGCGTATCGATCGACGACAACGGAATCGTTACCTACACGCCGGAAGCCGACTTCTGCGAGCAGGATTCTTTTACCTTCACGCTTACGGACCAAACAGACGAAAAACTGAGCGCCAGCCAGACGGCGACGATCGACGTTACGCCTGTCAACGACCAGCCGGAAATTCTCGACCTTGGCTATTATCAGTCGACCGACGAGGACGTTGTGAAGAACGTAACGCTTACGGTGCACGACGTGGACAACGACCTGACCGATGCGTCGCACTATACCATCACGTCCGATAATACGGACCTGATTAAAAACGAAAACATCCAGATTACGAGCGTCGGCGGCGAGCAGATGCAAATTATGCTTACGCCGGAGGCAAACGCATTCGGAAAAGCGAAGATTTCGATTATTGCCAGCGACGGAGAGCTTACGGCCGAAGCGGCATTTGAACTGACGGTCGTTCCGGTCAACGACGCTCCGGTGGCGGTGAGCGACTATATCGAAATCGAAGAGGCCGTTTCGGTCGCAGGGGAAACCACTGCGCCGAAAACAACGGTGACGCTCGATTTAACCGCAAACGATACGGACGTTGAAGATGGCAAACCGCAGATCGTGGCGATCGAAAACGCAGTCAACGGCACGGTTGAAAACCTTACCGGCGGCGAGGTGCTTGTTTCGGCGGACGGTGATTTTAACAGCCTCGAGGGCGACGTTACGTTTACCTATATCGTAATGGATGAAAACGGCGCAAGCGACGAGGCCGACGTTACGGTACACATTCTGCCGATGAACGATCCGCCGAAAGCCGTTGCGGATTCCGTCGAGATCGACGAGGACGAAACGATCGTCGTCAACGTTCTGGCGAACGATTCGGATGTTGAAGGCGACACGCTGAGCATCGATTCCATAACGCAGCCGGCACACGGGCAAACGCGCATCGTGACCGGCGGCGTGGAGTACGTGCCCGAGGCCGACTATTATGGGACGGACACGTTTACATATACGGCATCGGACGGCAACGAAGGATATGCGACCGCGACGGTTACAATCGAGCTCAATCCGCTCAACGACCCGCCGACGATTTCCAAATATCCGGACAGCACCGCCGTCTGGGAGATGTACGAAGACTCCGAAGGCTCGTTCAACTTTACCGTTTCCGACGCGGAGACCAATGTTTCCAACCTGCTGATTACGATCCGCTCACTCGATTCGGATATTCTGCAGACTTCTTATATCGGGCTGGAAACAAACAGCGCGGAGTATAAGACCATCAGCGTGCAGCCGAATAAAAACGCAAACGGTACGGCAAGGGTGTACTTCACGGTCAGCGACGGGTTGTCGTCTGCAAACGCGACCTATACTATCACCATCCTGCCGGTCAACGACAGGCCGGAGGTGGAGAGCGAGACCATCACCATCCAGGAGGATACGCAGCTCAACGCGCAGATTACCGCGACGGACGAAGAAAACGATACACTTACGTTTGCAGAGGTCACCTCTCCGAGCCATGGCAGCCTAACAGTCAATTCGGACGGGACATATACCTACAATCCGGACGAAAACTTCAACGGCACCGATTCCTTTACCGTGAAGGCGGACGACGGGAACACAGAGAACAACATCGGCATCGGTACGATCACGATCATCGTGAAACGTGCGGCCGATGCGCCGGTGGCCGTTAGCGATGCAGTTACAACGCTCGAAGATACGGCGACGAATATCAACGTAATTGAAAACGACGAAGACAGCGACATCCCGTATGGCGACAGCCTGGTGGTCGTCAGCGTTACAACCCCGGCCCACGGGACCGCGGTCATTGTGGACAACGAGGTGCGCTATACGCCGGACGCCGACTGGAACGGCGAAGATGCGTTCCACTATACGATTTCCGATCAGGACGGCAAGGTTTCCGGCGCGGGCGTCACCGTCACCGTGACGGCGGATAACGATGCGCCTAGAGACGGCGACGACGAGGCGGAAACGAACGAGGACACGCCGATTACTATCGATGTAACAACAAACGACGATGTCGATGAATCGACGAATCCGGACGACGAAAATCTGACGATTACGAAGATATTCGGGCTTACAAACGGTACGGCGAGCATCGTCAACGGCGGCAAGAGCATTCTGTTTACGCCGGATACGAATTTCTACACGTCGGAAACCGATCCGCTGGTCTTCTACTATACCGTGGAGGATGCGGCGAAAGCCAGCGCGGACTTCAGCGTGAGCGTTATCGTGCATTCGGTCAACGACGCGCCGCAAATCCTTGTGGATGGAGAACCGGCGGATCTGCCGAACATTTCGACGGCTGAAGACACGGAGACGGCGGCAATTACCTTTACGGTGTCCGACGTGGAGGACGCGGCAGGCGACCTGCGCGTGAGCGTGACGCATGACGACTCGACTCTGCTGCCTGTGCTCAGTGTTACGCCGAGCGCAACGGGTGCATGCTCATTTACAATTCTTCCAAATGCGGACAGAGTCGGCAGCGCGGAGATTACCATCACCGTAATGGATACCGCCGACGATACGGACTCCGTTTCGTTCGATTTGACCGTAACGCCGGTCAACGACGCGCCGGAAGCGGTTCCGGACAGCGGTTCGACCGATGAAAACACGCCTGTTTCGATCAACGTCGTACTCAATGACGATGTGGACCGGCTAAACGGCGGGGACACGCTGACGCTCGACGAGGTCGGGACCCCGACCAACGGCGGTCATGCTGAAATTATCGATAACAAGGCGGTTTATACGCCGGACGCGACCAACCCGGCCAAGGAAGATTATACCGATACGTTCACCTATAAGATGTATGATCAGGACGGCGTCGGTTCCTCTTCGTCTTCGACGGTTACGGTCACCGTTCATCCGGTCAATGACGCGCCGAAGATTTCTGAAATTGCGGATATTACGGATATGCAGGAGGACGCGCCGGGCGGAACGGGCGAGATTTCATTCAGCGTAACGGACGAAGAGGACGAAGACAGCACACTGCGCATTTTTGTATCTACGAGCAATGAGGAACTCTTCCCGTTGGAAAACATCACTGTCTCCGAGCCGGAAAGCAACCCGGACGGCAATCTGCGTACGGTTCAGGCAATCCCGGCTGCAGACGCCTATGGCGAAGCAACCATTACGCTGACCGTTAAGGATGAAGACGACGCTTCCGCCGTTGAAACGTTTACGATTCAGGTTGAATCCGTCAACGATATTCCGACGGGCGGCAACGACAATTTCACCGTTGAGGAAGATATCAAGACGGAGCTCGACGTGCTGGCCAACGACGACGTGGACGGAACGGCCGACCTGAGCGTTACGGCTGTAACGCAGCCCAGTCACGGCACTTCCGGAATTGTGGATGGCGGCAAGTCGGTTTGGTACCAAACCGAAGAAAACGGCAACTTGCCGGATTCGTTTACCTATACCGTTTACGATGCATATGGTGAAGCAAGCTATGATTTCAATGTCGAAATTGCTGTGACGCCGGTCAACGACGCGCCGATTATCCATTACATAGGCGAGAGCAGCTATACCGTAAACGAAACGGTCGCGCAGAACGGAATTCCGTTTTATCTTGAGGACGTGGACGACAACACGGACGCGGACAACGGGACCCTGGGCGTTACCGTCTCGGCAAAGAGTTCGAACAGCCTGCTGCTCAAAGACGGTATCTCCATAGAAGCGACGACCGGCGATTACCGCGTGATCAACCTCCAGCCGTATAAAAAATGGAACGGTATGGCGAGGGTTACAATAACGGCAAAGGACGACGGCGGGCTGACAGACACGTGCTACTTTGAATTCTACGTCAACAATGTCAACGATCCGCCTGTGGCATACAACGATACGTTTGCGGTAAACGAAGACCAGCTCTCGAATCTTTACGTGCTCTTCAACGACCGCGACGAGGAACTTATCACGAACCCGGACGATGAAGAAATCTTCGTGAACCAGGTGTTCGATAACGACGATAATGCGGAGATTACTTCTTCCGAGGAAATCAACTATAAATACGTTACGATACAGCCGATCGACGACTATAACGGGCCGGTTACGTTTACTTATACGGTGCGCGACAGCCACAGTGGAGTGAGTAATGTTGCAACCGTTAATGTAAACGTGCTGCAGGTCAACGACGCGCCGGTGACGGACAACGAAACCGTGAGCGTGAACGAGGACAGTTCGATCCTGATCGACGTGCTCGACGGCGACACGGACGTCGACATGGATCCGGAGCTCAATTACGTGCCGGAAGACGACGAAGACTTTGCACTCCAGACGCTGAGCATCTCGCTTGCGGACGACGATCTGCGCGATCCTTCGCACGGCACGATCGCCATCGAGAACGGGCAGATCCGCTATACGCCGAATCTGAACTACAACGGACCGGACGAGTTCGAATACAACTGCTCGGACGGCATAACGACGACGCCGGGGACTGTGTACGTCACGGTAAACCAGGTCAACGACTCGCCTGTGGCGAACGACGACATCGTGACGACTCCGGAAGACACGGACATCACGCCGGTCAACGTTTTGGACAACGACACCGACACCGACACGGACACGGAGCTCAACCTCATTCTGGCCGACCGGCAGGCGCACGCCGACCTGACCGTTACGAGTGCAACCCTGCAGACAGCCGGGAGCGGAACGTTTGACTATACTTCGAGCGGCGTGTTCACGTTCGATCCGGCGGACGACTGGTTCGGACGGGCGACGATCCACTATTTCATTTCGGATGGCCGCGGCGGAACGGCGGACGCATACCTGTATGTGGATGTTTCGAGCGTCAACGACCTGCCGCAGTTTGCGGAAAAGCCGGCGGCCATGAATCTGACGGAGGACGAAGCGGACGGCGTAAGTGCGTTCACGGTTTCGGACGTGGAGACGCCCGCAGAAGACCTCGAAGTTACGTTTGTCAACAGCTCGAATACCGGGCTGATCGACGGAAGCTGCGTTTCGCTCTGGGCGGATGAAACGAGCGGCGCGCGCACGGTCACAATCAACCCGAAGGACAACCAGAACGGAGTGGCGGATATAACGCTGCGCGTGACCGACGGCGACAACGAAGACGTGGAATATTCGTTCCATGTGACGGTGGAGAAGGTCAACGATACGCCGGTCGCAGACGACGTGCCGGACGCGACGTTCACAGAGGATGCGGGCTCGCTGACCATAACAGGCACGGACGTGACGCACGATGTGGATATTGCCACCAACAACGATAAGCTAACGCTGTCGGTCACGAGCGGGGCGTCGCACGGCACGGCGGTGGTGACGACGGACGGCAATCTCGTCTACACGCCGGGCGCAGACTGGAACGGCACGGACAGCTTTGTCTACCGCGCGACCGATGAAGACGGCGCATGGGACGAAGGTACGGTTACGATCGAGGTGGCGCAGGCAAACGACGCGCCGGTGACGGACAATGAAACCGTGAGTGTGGACGAGGACAATTCGATCCTGATCGACGTGCTCGACGGCGACACGGACAAGGATCAGAATCCCCTGCTCAATGCGCATTACGAGGACGAAGAGCTGAGCGTTTCGCTTGCGGAAAGCGATCTGCGCGGTCCTTCGCACGGGACGATTACGATAGACGAGGAGACGGGGTATATCCGTTATACGCCGGGCAAGGACTACAATGGATTGGACGAGTTCGAGTACAACTGCTCGGACGGTGAAGCGCTGACCAAGGGCACCGTGTATGTCACGGTAAACCAGGTCAACGACGCGCCGATAGCCGACGACGTGCCGGACGCGACGCTCGGTGAAGACACGGGTTCCCTGACCATAACAGGCACGGACGTGACGCACGATGTGGACATTGCCACCAACAGTGACGAACTCACGCTGTCGGTCACGAGCGGAGCGTCGCACGGCACGGCGGTGGTGACGACGGACGGCAATCTCAGCTACACCCCGAGCACAGACTGGAACGGCCCGGATGAGTTCGTCTACCGTGCAACCGATAAAGGCGGTTTATGGGACGAAGGTACGGTCACGATCGAGGTTACGCAGGTCAACGACGCGCCGGTGACGGACAACGAAACCGTGAGCGTGAACGAGGACAGTTCGATCCTGATCGACGTGCTCGACGGCGACACGGACGTCGACATGGATCCGGAGCTCAATTACGTGCCGGAAGACGACGAAGACTTTGCACTCCAGACGCTGAGCATCTCGCTTGCGGACGACGATCTGCGCGATCCTTCGCACGGCACGATCGCCATCGAGAACGGGCAGATCCGCTATACGCCGAATCTGAACTACAACGGACCGGACGAGTTCGAATACAACTGCTCGGACGGCATAACGACGACGCCGGGGACTGTGTACGTCACGGTAAACCAGGTCAACGACTCGCCTGTGGCGAACGACGACATCGTGACGACTCCGGAAGACACGGACATCACGCCGGTCAACGTTTTGGACAACGACACCGACACCGACACGGACACGGAGCTCAACCTCATTCTGGCCGACCGGCAGGCGCACGCCGACCTGACCGTTACGAGTGCAACCCTGCAGACAGCCGGGAGCGGAACGTTTGACTATACTTCGAGCGGCGTGTTCACGTTCGATCCGGCGGACGACTGGTTCGGACGGGCGACGATCCACTATTTCATTTCGGATGGCCGCGGCGGAACGGCGGACGCATACCTGTATGTGGATGTTTCGAGCGTCAACGACCTGCCGCAGTTTGCGGAAAAGCCGGCGGCCATGAATCTGACGGAGGACGAAGCGGACGGCGTAAGTGCGTTCACGGTTTCGGACGTGGAGACGCCCGCAGAAGACCTCGAAGTTACGTTTGTCAACAGCTCGAATACCGGGCTGATCGACGGAAGCTGCGTTTCGCTCTGGGCGGATGAAACGAGCGGCGCGCGCACGGTCACAATCAACCCGAAGGACAACCAGAACGGAGTGGCGGATATAACGCTGCGCGTGACCGACGGCGACAACGAAGACGTGGAATATTCGTTCCATGTGACGGTGGAGAAGGTCAACGATACGCCGGTCGCAGACGACGTGCCGGACGCGACGTTCACAGAGGATGCGGGCTCGCTGACCATAACAGGCACGGACGTGACGCACGATGTGGATATTGCCACCAACAACGATAAGCTAACGCTGTCGGTCACGAGCGGGGCGTCGCACGGCACGGCGGTGGTGACGACGGACGGCAATCTCGTCTACACGCCGGGCGCAGACTGGAACGGCACGGACAGCTTTGTCTACCGCGCGACCGATGAAGACGGCGCATGGGACGAAGGTACGGTTACGATCGAGGTGGCGCAGGCAAACGACGCGCCGGTGACGGACAATGAAACCGTGAGTGTGGACGAGGACAATTCGATCCTGATCGACGTGCTCGACGGCGACACGGACAAGGATCAGAATCCCCTGCTCAATGCGCATTACGAGGACGAAGAGCTGAGCGTTTCGCTTGCGGAAAGCGATCTGCGCGGTCCTTCGCACGGGACGATTACGATAGACGAGGAGACGGGGTATATCCGTTATACGCCGGGCAAGGACTACAATGGATTGGACGAGTTCGAGTACAACTGCTCGGACGGTGAAGCGCTGACCAAGGGCACCGTGTATGTCACGGTAAACCAGGTCAACGACGCGCCGATGGCCAACGCGGACACCGCGTCCACGCCGGATGAAACGCCCGTCAGCATAAATGTCCTCACAAACGATACGGACGTCGACACACGCGAGGACCTGAACCTGAACGTCCGGCACTCGACGAGTACGTTCAGTGTGACGGACTACGGCTTTATCGGCGATGCGCACGGAACGCTTTCCGAGGAGAACGGCGTAATTACCTATACGCCGTCGCTGAACTTCGTCGGCACGCAGCAGATCAGCTATACGCTGGATGATGGACACGGAGAAACGGACACGGGCGTACTCTCCGTTACGGTCAATGCAGAAAACGACGCGCCAAGCGCGTTTGACGATGCAATGAACATGGAAGAGGACAATTCGGCTACGATCAATGTGCTCGACAACGACCGTGATCAGGACCCCGGCGACACGCTGAGCTTCAACGGTTTTACCGAGAGCACATCCGGCATGCCCGGTACGTTTGAAACGGCGTCCGACGGCACGGTAAGCTTTACGCCGAACGCAAATTATCATGGGTCGTTTACGATCGGATATCAAGTGCGCGATGCGGGTGGGCTGACGAGCGACGCGGCCGTTACAATCACGGTTTCGGCCGCCAATGATACGCCGGTTGCGCAGGACGGAACTTCTTCCACGGCGGAAGACACCCAAAAGACGGTCGATGTGGCCGCGCTGGTGAGCGATGCGGATATTCTGACGGACGGAGACACCTATAAGATTTCGGTTGAGGCGGACGGCGTGCCCAAACACGGCACGGTTACCGTGAGCGGCACGCAAATCACCTATACGCCCGCTACGGACTGGAACGGAACGGACTCCTTTACGTACACGGCAACCGACGAAGCGGGTGCGTTCGACGAGGGCACGATCACAATGACGGTTACTCCGGTCAACGACGCGCCGGTTGCCGCGGCGGACACGCTTACGCTGGATGAAGACACCACCGCATCCGTCGATGCGTTGGATAACGACACGGACGTGGACACCAACGGTCTGCTCAACGAAACCACGCAGGCCGCACCCACGCTGCTTTCTGTTGGTACGGCCCTGCACGGCACGGCACGGATTACCGACGGACAGATTGAGTACAGCCCGTCGGCGAACTATAACGGGCTGGACAGCTTTACCTACACGATTACGGACGGTTCGCTGACTTCAAGCGCGACTGTGAGCGTTACGGTGCGGCAGGTCAACGACCCCGTCGATGCAGTCAACGACACGGCGCAGACCACCGACGAAGACCCCGTGACCATCGACGTGCTGGCAAACGACACGGATGTGGATACGGATGATTCGTTCAACCTTGGCACGCAGCACAGCAGGGACGACTTCACCATCCAGATTGCGGGAAGCGCGCAGCATGGCGCAACGCGGATCGTCGAGGGCAGGATTGTCTACACGCCGGAGGACACTTATGCAGGTGTTGACAGCTTTACCTACACGATGAGCGACGGGCACGGATCGACGGATTCGGCCACTGTGACCGTTACCGTCCTGAGCGCGAACGATCCGCCGGAAACGCCGGTGGTCAGTTCCCCGGAGGAAGGTGACCGCGCAGGCGGTTCGTCTACGGTGGACGTGGTGTGGAGCTGCTTTGACATCGATGGCGATACGCTCGTTTACGCGTTGGAATACTATGACGGCGAAGCCTGGCATGAGGTGGAAGACGGACTGGAGGCCACGCGGTATGAGTTCGCGATTCCGTCGTCGCAGGGCACGACGGACGGCCTGCGCTTCCGCGTGAAGGCAAGCGACGCCGAGTTCACAACAGACTATGGCTACTCCGGCGCGATGAGCGTCGACCGTGATGCGCCGCTGGCCGTGACGGTCACAATGAAAACGTCGGACGGACGCAACTATACGGAAGGGACATGGACGAACAAGAGCGTTACGGTGACCGGAGTCAGCGCGGACGATGCAAACGAAGTAACCTTCCGCTATGCGCTTGACGGGGACGCGTTTGAAGACGCCGACGATATGACGGTCGACAGCGGTGTGCACAGCGTTTATATCCTCGCGACCGATGTGTTTGACAATGCCGCTTCGTTCGGCGGGTATCTTGCCCGCGTGGACAAGCAGGCGCCTGTACAGCCGGCAATTGCCGAAAGCGCGTCCGGCGCGAATATTGTGCTTCAATTCACATTCCGGACCGATCCGGGCGGCAGCGGCAACGATTACCTCGTGCTGCCGGACGGTACAACGGTGAACGCCAAGGGCACGCCGGAATATTCTGTTTCGCGCAACGGCACGTATACGTTTACGCTTTATGACGCGGCCGGCAATAAGACGACGTTTACCTACACCGTTTCGAGCGTGGACACCTCCGCGCCGGTGATTACCTGCGATTCCGGTTCCTATCGGATTGGCGACACGACGCAGGATACGATCAGCGTCCGGCTTACGTTTACGGACGGCGAATCGTCCGTCACGGCGCGCGGATACCAGCTTAGCAGCAGCGCCGCGCCCGGTACGGCGTACCGAAGCTATACGGGCGTGATTACAATCAGCTCGCCGGGCACCTATTACATTCATGCGTATGCTAAAAATGCGTTTGGGCTGACGACATATATTACGTTCGGACCGTTTATTGTGGAAGAAGCGCCGGTGGCCGCGGCTGTGAACGCAACCCCCACACCGGGGCCGGAGTATGGTGACGTCGTAATTCAGCCGGACGATGTGGACGAAGAACCCGGTGATACGGTTTACCTCCGCCTGCCGGGCGAGGATTGGTCGCAGACGCTGACGCTTGAAAACGTAACGCCTGGCGATTATCTCATCGAAGCGATGGACAAAGACGGCAACGTGCGCACCGTTACGGTGCATGTGACCATGCGGGATATCGTTGCGCGCTCGCTGCGCGGCGCAGACGCGGCCACGCGGGCATGGCTGATTACGGGTCTGTCGGCACTTGCACTTGCGTTGATTCTGCTGCTTCTGTTTGGCGGCTCTAACGTAACCGTGCGTGTTTTCGGGCTTGCTATCGGCGAGGAAAAGAGACTCCGCACTATGCGGCGAATACGCTTCCGCAGAAAAGTTATAACCGTTAAGCTGGACAATAAACAGGTGCGCGGCGGTAAATATGCAACGATTAAGCTGGCGAAGCACCTGACCAGGCGAATGCGCGGCCGTTGGGTCGTGGTGGAGGTGCGCGGCAGGGAGGTTCTGCGCGAGCAAGTGCCCGAGGACGCAAAGAAAGCGTTCAACCGCAGGATTCCGCTGGAAGATTCGTAAACAGCGATGCAACAAAAAGGCGGAACGCCGGTCGGTGTTCCGCCTTTTATACTGCACAAAACCGCGGGATTACTGGGTTTTGTTGAAACAAATTTGAGAATCGGGTGATACGCTTAATCCAGATGTATGGCAAAGCGGCAGACGGGGTCGCCGCGCAGTACCGAACTTAACAACTCAACGCGCAGTTCGCGCTCAAAGAGCACTTCGAATGGATATTTGGCAAACCCGGCGCTGCAGTAGCACCAGTTCTCAGAGATTTCAGGGCCGCCGCTTTTAATTGCTTCGCGCGCAAACGGGCAATGGCAGGCATAATAGCGTTTCATGACAGGATCGGACTCGAAAAGATACTTTGCCGGGTCGTAAGGGATTTTTGTAACGTACAGAACGTTTCCTTCGTGCACGGCGGACAGGATTTCCTGGTTGCCCGCGACAAAATCGACTGTTTCCTGCGTAATCGTCTGCTCATACCAAACCCTGCCTTCGGTGCAGCAGCGCTGGAGTTCGGCAACCTGACGCGCGTGCTTTCCGGCGAGGTACTCGTCCAGCGAAGCGGCTTTTTCAAATGCTTCTTTCTCTGCGGTAAATGCGGAGGCGGGGATGCCGTGGTTGTTGCTCGCAAGCACGCGGGGCAGCGATTCCGGCGGCAGGTTTTTTTCCAGCCGCTCCATCAGCGCACGAGTAAAGGAAGGAAACGAAGCCGGATCGCTGCCGAGCGGCGGGCGGTCCAGACCGGCGAAAACGCGCTCTGCGGTTTCACTGCCTTGCAGCGCGGCAAGACGTTCCTCGATGCTTTCGACTACGCCGAGGCCGCCGAGCAGAGAGGTGAAGTAGATATAGATTTCGTTACGGCCTGTTAGGAAAAAATATCGCGCCATAGCGAGCAGAGCCTCCAGCGAGCAGCGTTTTTCATGGATGAGCAAGTCCAGATACGCGCGGACAGCACCGATATCGGCGTTTTCCAGGGAAGTGTTCCGGCCGGAGAGGTATGCTTCCAGTGCGCGGACGCTTTCGACCGCAAGGCCGGTTTGCTCGGCGGTAAAATTGCGTTTTTCGTAGTGTTCTTTTAAAATTGTTTCATTCATGTCCGTTTCCTCCGTTGCAGTTTCGGGGGTTGGGTTACGGTTCGCGAAAGGTTGACTTCATTATACACGAACAGTTGTTCTAATGCAACCGACGCAGCTAAGAGATTATAAATATTTGATATTCCGTCTTGAAAAGAGATGGCTGGACCGGTACAATAAGCGGGAAACATGCAGAATTCGGCGGTTTTTAAGGAATCTTCCTGCTGAAAATCATGTTTCATAAAGAATTCGTAAATCTGTCGACAAAATGTCGGTTTTTCGTAATAGCGGCGTAACAATCCATCCGTATGATGGCAGTGTGAAAGCGAGGCTAACGCAAATGAAGCATATTTATATCATTACCGGAATCGGGGGGCATCTTGGGAATACGGTCGCGCGGGAACTGCTTGCGGCCGGTGAAACCGTGCGCGGATTCGCCCAGCCGAACGAGGACGTCACCATGCTCTATGGCGATGCGGTTTCCATCGTTCGCGGTGACGTGCGCGAGAAATCCTCCCTTGAGCCTCTGTTTTTCGGATTAAACAGCGACGACGAGGTATATGTAATCCACTGCGCAGGCATCGTCTCCGTTGCGACGAAATACGACCAGCGTGTTGTGGACGTAAACGTAAGCGGGACGCAGAATGTGGTCGATCTCTGTCTGGAGCACCAGGTCAAAAAGCTGGTCTATATCAGTTCCGTCCATGCATTGCCGGAACTGCCGGGCGGCGCCATGCAGCATGAAATCGAAGGCTTTCAGCCGGACGCCGTGGTCGGTCTTTACGCAAAGACCAAAGCGGCCGCAACGCAGATCGTGCTGGACGCGGTCGGCAAAGGGCTGGACGCGACGGTGATCCATCCTTCCGGCATCATCGGCCCGAACGATTATGGCCATGGACATCTTACGCAAATGATCATCAACTATCTGAACGGCAGCCTGACGGCCTGCGTCGAGGGCGGTTACGATTTTGTTGATGTGCGCGACGTGGCCGACGGCGTGATTGCCGCGACGGAGAAGGGCAAGAAGGGCGAGTGCTATATCCTCTCCAACCGGTATGTGCCGGTGCGGGAACTGCTCAACACGCTTTCGCGTGTGACGGGCGGGCGCAAGATTAAAACGGTACTGCCGCTTTGGTTTGCAAAGCTGACCGCGCCGCTGGCAGAGCTTTATTACAAAATCCGGCATGAGTCGCCGCTGTTTACGCGCTACACGCTCTACACGCTGACCAGCAACGCGCGCTTTACCTACGAAAAGGCGAAAAACGACCTGGGCTATAAACCGCGCGATATCAGCTCGACCATTAAGGACACCGTTTCGTTCCTGACGAAAGAGCGCAAAAACCTTTTCCGCAAACGCCGCGTTGCCCGTACCGCGCCGACGATGGGCTGAACATAAGAAATTAGCGAACACATAAACACGGCCCCGTTCCAAAGCAATTTGGAAGCGGGGCTGTTGTTGTATCAATATTACAGATGCGCCGTTATGTAGCGTCGGAGATCCGGTTATAGACCACGTAGGGATGGTCCATATGGTAGCCGAGTTTTTCGGCCAGCGCAACCGATCGCAGGTCGTATGCATCCCAGCTCGGGTACAGCCCGCGTTCAAGACAAGCGAGCATCAGCGCCGCGCCGCATGCGGTTGCAAAGCCCCGCTCGCGGAATTCCGGCTTGGTGTCGATTTCAATTTCGATGCCGCCGTCAAAAACGCAGTAGGAACTTGCGCCGGAAACGAGCTGTCCGTCGAACACGACCGCCATGCCGAGCCCGCGCGAAAGAAAGTCCGCGTCGCTTTCAAAGAGTACGCAGAAGTCTTTCGACCAGCGTTCCCTGTGCGACTGTGCGCAGAGCGCTTCGTTGAAAGGACGCAGGGAAAAGCCGATTGGAAGCCTGCGGGTGAACGACTTGAGCCGCTCGGCGTCGAATACCTCCGGCTCCTTTTTAATCGCGTAGCGCAGGCGTTTGTTTACCCGCTCGCCCCAAACATGCTCGAGACAGGCGCACCATTCTTCGTTTTGCGGGACGATTTCAGCGGAGGCTGCGCGCGCAGCCAGCGCGTCGTTGGGCGCGCCCGCAAAAAAGCAGAAATCACCGATTACGATTTGCGCCGAGGCGGGCGGCTCCGCGCCGTCCGCGATTGCATAGCCCATGTGGCCCTGCAGAAAAGAGCGGATGAGCGTTTCATCCCAGCCGGAAAACAGCGGGGCGATTTTGTCTCGTTCGGTCATGGAATCCACCAGTCTTAGAATTTACGCTGTTATGATACGCCGGAATTGACACGAAAAAAAGGCGTGGGCGTGACAACACCGGCAGCCGCTGGAAAAGGAAAATATGAACAGAGCCTCACTTCATGCGTCGGATGATGCGGTTGGCTTCGGCATAGATGCGCGCGGGGTCGTCGCCGATGAAAAATTCGCCGTGCTCGTAGAGGATTTTTCCGGCGATCATTGTCAGCACAACGTTTTGCTTGCTGCCGCTGTAGACGACGTTCTTCTCGATATTATTGAGAGGCTGCATGTTCGGCTGGTTAAGATCGATGAGAACCAGGTCGGCCTGCTTGCCGGGTGCAAGGCAGTCGCAGTCCGGAAAACCGCAGGCGTACGCGCCGTTTCTGCAGGCCATGGTCAGCACGTCGGTTGCGTCCACAGCCTCCGCGCCGTGGCGCAGTTTCTGCAGCCCGGTCACAAGGAACATCTCGCGGAAAAAGTCGAGGCAGTTGTTGCTTGCGGGTCCGTCCGTGCCGATGGCGACAGGGATACCGCGCTCGAGGTATTCGTATATCGGCGCAACGCCGCTTGCAAGCTTGGTGTTGGAGCCGGGGCACGTGACGACTGTCATATTTTGGCGTTTGAGGATGTCCATTTCATTTTCCGAAACGTGCACGAGGTGATATCCGCCTCCGCCGTAGTCGAAGAGGCCGAGGGAGTCGAGATATTCGACCGGCCGCATGCCGGAATGCGCCAAACAGGAGTCCACCTCGGCCTGCGTTTCGCACAGGTGCGTATAAAACGGCTGTTTGATTTCGTGCACCATGGCGGAAAGGTCGTCCAGCAGCGGGCGGCTCGTGGTATATTCCGCGTGGAAGCCGAGACGGTACGTAATCAGCGGATTGTAGCCCGAAAAGCGCTCGTATTCCTGCATAGTTTGTTCGGCGGTTCCACCGAAATCGTTGGCGCAGCCGACCAGCGCCGCGCGAAAACCCATGTCGATCGCGGCCTGCGCGATGCGTTCGCGCGCATAATACATGTCGAACATCATCGTGATGCCGCTGGTGAGGTATTCGAGGATGCCGAGCTTTGTCAAAACGTATACGTCGTCCGGCGTAAGCTGTGCTTCCTTGGGAAAAACCTGCTCCGTCAGCCAGCTTTGCAGCGGCAGATCGTCCGCCAGTGAACGCAAAAACGTCATAGCCGAGTGTGTGTGCGCGTTTTTGAATCCCGGCATCAGAAGATTGCCGTGACAGTCGACTTCGCGGTCGAACGGACCGGCGTTCGCTGCAGTTTCGCCCATGGACGCGATTTTGCTCCCGTCAACGATCAGTTCGCCGGAAAAGAGCGGCGTGCCGCCGTCGAGCGGGAGGATTCTTGCATTATAAAAACGTGTTTTCATAGCGGTATTTTATCACATTACCGTCGCCTTTTCCAACTCCAAAACGCCGCCGGCGTGCTTGCAAAATCCGCGTCGCGTGCTATGATTGGGGTATGGAAGAAGACGAATTATCAAGGCAAACCGAACAATTGAAGGAAATCCTTGCGAGTTCCAAACGAGTTGCGTTTTTGGGCGGCGCAGGAACGTCCACCGAGAGCGGCATTCCGGACTTTCGTTCGGAAAACGGCGTGTTTGAGGCGACCAAGCAATACGGCTATGCGCCCGAGGTGCTGATCAGCCACGAGTTTTTCATGCGCCGTACGGAGACGTTTTACGATTATTACCGGCGGTACCTGCTTTTTCCGGACGCTGAGCCGAACGACGCGCACCTTGCGCTTGCGCGCCTCGAAAGCAAAGGAAAACTCACCGCGGTGATCACGCAGAACATCGACGGCCTGCACCAGAAAGCCGGGAGCAAAAACGTGCTTGAACTGCACGGCAGCGTTTATCGCAACCACTGCATGCGCTGTCATAAAGCGTATTCGCTGGAAGAGATCATGGCGCAGCAGGGCGTGCCGAAATGCGCCTGCGGCGGGACGATAAAACCGGACGTGGTGCTTTACGGCGAGGGGCTGGATGAAACGGTGCTCAGCGGCGCGGTGGCGCACATTTCCCGCGCGGACACGCTGATCATAGGCGGCACGTCGCTTGTGGTTTATCCGGCGGCGGGGCTGGTCGACTTTTTCAATGGAAAAAATCTTGTTGTAATCAACAAGGGCCGCACCGGGCGGGAGGCGGGCGCGACGCTCGCAATCAGCGCGCCGATCGGCCGCGTGCTGCGCCGCGCGGTGCTGGAAAACGAAGCGTTCGACTGAGGTACCGCATGAGAAAAAAGGAGGCTTCCCATGGAGCGCAAAAAGGGAGAGTCTGATGCCGATCGGTTTTTTGCGGCGGAAGCGCGCTGGAAAAACGAGCTGGAAGCGCTGCGCGAAATTGTCATGGACGCCGGTTTGGACGAGACGCTTAAATGGGGGAAGCCCTGCTATACGCTTGACGGTGCGAATGTCGCACTGCTCTATTCGTTCAAAGGGAACTGTGCAATTGGTTTTTTGAAAGGCGCGCTTCTGACCGATCCGAACAGAATTCTCGAGCGGCCCGGCGAGCATTCGCAGGCCATGCGTATGGTGAAGTTTCGAAGCGTGGCGGAGGTTGAAGAAAAGAAAGCCGCGCTCAGAGCGTGCCTGGCCGAGGCGGTCCTGGCCGAAGCGGAAGGACTGCAGGTGACGTTTGCCGAAGCGGCGGAAAGCGAACTTCCCGCGGAATTTAAAAACAGACTGACAGAACAGCCCGCACTGAAAGCAGCGTTTGAATCGCTTACGCCGGGTCGCAGGCGCGCCTATGCGCTGTACTTTTCGGAACCGAAACAAGCAAAAACGCGGGAGGCGCGTATCGAAAAATATCTGCCGCAGATTCTTGCCGGCAGGGGGATGCGCGACTGACGCGAGCCGGCGGGCGAGCGCAGCCGGACAGATGCACAAAGAGCCGCTTTCGGGCGGTTTTTGCTTTGCAGGAAGGGCGTTCACATTTTATTCGATTGCCCGAAAAGCCGCCGCATGGTAAAATGGTCACTAGAATAGGCGAAATCTGTCCGGTGAAACACGGAAGGCAGGAAAGAAAAATGGGATTGTTCGACACGTCCGATATTGGCATCGACCTTGGTACGTCGTCCGTATTGGTCTATGTGAAAAAGAGAGGCATTGTGCTCAAGGAGCCCTCCGTGGTCGCGGTGGAGCGAGTTACGGGACGCATCGTCGCCATCGGCGAGGAAGCCAGGAAAATGATGGGACGGGCACCGGCCAACATCGTGGTCATCCGTCCGCTGCGCGACGGCGTGATTTCAAATTTCGATGTGACCGCACGTATGCTTCGATACTTTTTCCGGAAAGTGGTCGGGACCCGGCTGCTCTACAAACCCCGCGCGGTGGTTTGCGTGCCGTCCGGTGTGACGGAAGCGGAAAAACGCTATGTGATTGAGGCGTCCGATGAAGCGGGCGCAAGATATACGTATTTAATCGAAGAACCGATTGCGGCGGCCATCGGCGCCGGGTTGGACATCAACGAACCGAAGGGGCATATGGTGCTCGACATCGGCGGCGGCACGACGGACATTGCGGTGATCGCTTACGGCGCGGTCGTGCTGTCCGACTCGATTAAGATGGCGGGAGATAAGTTCGACGACGCGCTGCGGCGTTATATGAAACGCAAGCACAGCCTCTATATCGGGGAACGCAACGCGGAAGATATCAAAATTGCCTACGGGCGCGCGCACATCGAAAAGGAACAGCGCATCATTGAGGTGCGCGGCCGCAACCTTACGACCGGACTGCCGGAATCCGTGCCGATCGGGACAAACGAGATGGTAGACGCGCTGAGCGAACCGCTCGCGGCCATCATGGAGCGCGTGCGCTCGCTCTTTGAGCGGACACCGCCGGAACTGGCCACGGACATTGCGTCCACGGGCATTGTGGTCACAGGCGGCGGCGCATTGCTGACAGGGTTGGACCGGTATGTCACAGAGCGTACGAACGTTCCCTGCCGCATTGCGGAAGATCCGGTTTCCTGCGTGGCGCTCGGTACCGGTAAGGTGCTGGAAGACTTTAAAAAGTACAACGCGGCGATCTATGATTACCGCCGCGGCGAATATTACGACGTCTGAAACGATGCGGCGTGTTGCGTCACGTTAGCGATTCGTTAAAAAAATGTTCAACGCGATGTCAAGATTTGCTGTTATAATCCCGATAGAAAACTAGTAGAATCTTGACTTGCAGGCGGGAAGAGGGGCTTTGTTGCAATCCCGCCGAAAGGAGTCCGAACGTGGCAACAGGCAGCAAGGATACGCGGCATACGACACAGGGAAGGCAGGGGGAAAGCAGACCCGTGCGTCCTGCCGCCGCGTACAGCGCGAACCCGCGAAGCCATGCGGCGCAGCCGGGATATGGTAAAAGCGCCGCTTATGCATATTCCGTGCGCGAAGCGCCGGCCGGCGCTTCACGGAAAAAAACGAAAAAATCAAAAATCAAACGTTTCTGGAAGCGCGTTGTAAAAAATACACGCGCTGTTGTTGCCGAACGCCGTGAATCGAGAGCCGGCGGCGCTTTGCGCCAGGAAGAAGCCACGGCGCAGCGAATGCAGCCAGGCGCGGAGGAGGCGAAAAAACCGTTCTCCTGGAAGCGTTTTTGGAAGAAAACAAGAAAAACTGCAACAACGGGACTTCGTTACGCCGCGCGCGGTCTGTATGTCGGTATACACAAGGTTTATAATTTTTTAATGAAGCAGTCGCGGCGTACGCTCCTTGTTGCCGGCGGTGCGTTTGGGTTTGTAATGATTACGATCATCGTGCTGGCCATTGCGCTGCCGGGGAAGCGCTCAAGCGCGGACGCGCAGGAACAGCTCGCGGCATATGCCACCGAGCAGACGGAAACTTCAATCGACAGCGGCGTGGTCGACCCATACGAATCATACGACGCGGAAGCGGAGGCCGCCGCGCTGGAAGCGCAGGCAATCTCCGAGGACGAGCAGACCGTGGGAGACGCGGAAACCACCGCCGTGTACACCACCGAGCTTGAAGAGGGCGACGAAGGCGCGATCATCACGGAAATTCAGACGCGGCTTATGGAGCTTGGCTATATGGATTCCGACGAGCCGACCGAGCATTTCGGACCGCTTACAAGGAGCGCTTTGGTGACGTTTCAGCGCCATAACGGGCTGGACGACGACGGCATCTGCGGAGAGACGACGTATACGATGCTCATGAGCGAGGACGCCAAGATTTATGTTATGCAAAACGGCGACTCCGGCGAGGATGTTGAGGGCGTTCAGCAGCGCCTCTACGAACTTGGCTATATGGACAACAAAGCCAACGTGCAGGGAACTTTCGGCGATAAGACCGAGGAAGCGGTAAAGGCATTTCAGAAAAAGAACGACCTGACGTCGGACGGCAAGGTCGGAACCAAGACGCTGGAGATGCTCTACGACGAGGATGTGGTGAGCAACGCCTACACGCTTGGCGACGAAAACCAGGTCATCAAGGACTGCCAGACCGCGCTGAAAAAGCTCGGCTATATCACCTTTAAGCCCGATGGCGTGATGGGCCGCGCGACGGTTTCCGCGATCAAGGCGTTCCAGCAGGCGAACGGCCTCACACGGGACGGTTGCCTCGGTCCGGTCACGCGCGACCTGCTGCTCTCGGGCGAGGCGCAGGCGATGGTGATCCAGCTTGGCGACTATGGAACGGAAGTAAAGAACATTCAAAAACGACTTGCAGAGCTGAACTATATGACCAGCGCGAATGCAACCGGTTACTTTGGCGAAATCACCGAGGACGCGGTCAAAGCGTTCCAGAAACGCAGCGGGCTGACACAGGACGGCAAAGTCGGCGCGGTGACGCTGACTATGCTGAATTCTTCCAGCGCGAAAAAGTCCACGACTTCGCCTTCGACGTCGTCGGAATCCTCGAGTTCCAGCTCGTCTTCGAGCAGTTCGTCGTCATCGAGTTCCAGTTCGTCTTCGAGCAGTTCTTCCAGCGTGTCCAACAAGACCGGCGTGGAAAAGCTGATCGCACTGGCCGAAAGCAAGATTGGCTGCACCTACGTGCGCGGCGCGAAGGGGCCGAACACCTTCGACTGCTCAGGCTTCGTGTACTGGTGTATCAAAAATTCCGGCGTGAGTATGAGCTACATGACGTCCATCGCATGGCGGACTACCTCGCGCTTCCAGCGGATTACGAGCATGAGCTCGCTCCAGCGGGGCGATATCCTCGTGTTCTCGGGCAGCACGTCCGCCAGCGGCCACGTTGGCATTTATATCGGCAGCGGCAAGATGATCGATGCGAGCTCCTCACAGGGCAAGGTGCGCACCTCTTCGACGGTGCTCAAGTCCGGCGGTTACTGGGAGGAACACTTCATCTGTGCCTACCGTATTTTCTAACACCGGGTAATCGTGCGCGGACGCGGCAACCTGCCGCGCCCGCGTGTTTTTTATACGGGTTCAAAACGGGAAGGGAGGGCGGATCCCATGCGCAGACTCGGACTGCGGGCGGTCGCCGCGCTTTGCTTTCTGACACTCCTTTTTGCGCCTTCCGCCGCATATGCGCGGGACGAACTGAAAAACGACGACCCGGACAAATATTATATTTTGCTCGATCTGCGCAACCAGATCGTCACCGTGTATGAGCGCGGCGACGACGGAGAATACACGAAGGTTGTCCGGCGGTTTCTCTGCTGTTCGGGCCGTACGGAAACGGACGAGGAGGACCCGGAGGACGAGGCGACCCCAACGCCGCGCGGGATCTGGAAGATCGGCGGGCGGGAGCGTTTCGGCAAGTTCATCGATTTCCGCGGCGAATATGCGCGATACTGGGTGCAGATTGTCGGTAGCATCTACTTCCATTCGCTCCTCTATGGAGATCGCTCGGCCGATTCGCTGAAGCGCTCGCCTTACTACAGCATGGGCGAGAACATCAGCCACGGCTGCGTGCGGCTCTATGTCGAAGACGCAAAGTGGCTCTACTACTATGCCTGCCCGGGCACGACAGTAGAGATTTCTTCGTCGGAACCGAGCCAGCGTGCGCTGAAAAAGGCGCTCAAGAGCAAACTTTCTTTTTCGGAATACAACGAGTTTCAAAAGACCATCACGGACGACGGCCCGGAATTGCCGAACCGCAGCGCCTGGGTCACGGTGGAAGGCGCGCGCCTTCGTAAGGGCAGCGGCGCGTCGTTCGACTCGGTCTGCAGGCTGAACGTGGGCGACGAACTCGAAGTACTCATTGAGAACGACGTGTGGATCAAGGCGCGCTTCGGCGAATGCGAAGGCTACGTCATGCGCGGGTATGTCACCTGCACAGAAGGTGTGATGGACACCAGCGAAACGGCCAAGCTGGTCAAGACGACCGAATGGCTTTATGCGGAGCCGGACACAGCTTCGGAAAAAATTTGCAAGGTGCCTGCGCGCTGGTCCGTGAAGGTGCTTGAGACGACCGAAGACGGCTGGACAAAGCTGGAATACCAAAACGAGGTTGGATATATTCGTTCCAGCCGCTTCACCAGCGGATGGGGGCTGATTCGGAACTGACGTGCACGGGCGCAGGACGATTCCATTTGCCGACAGGGGAGCGCACCGGGGAGGACCCCTCCTTCTAGGCATCCAGCTTTTGAAAGTGGTCTGAGTTCGGAAATCCGGGGTTCCAAAGGACGTATCCCTTGGGCGGGGCGCAGGGGGAATCCATTCAAAAATGATCTTTTTAGCAGACAAAGCACTCCGTAAGGAGTGCTTTTGAAATGCATCGTGCAGTTTACTGCTTTGCCGGAGAATAGCGAAAGACCGATGGGCCGATTTGCGCGTTTTCCGCCGTTTTGCCGGAGAGAAGCGCCGCTGCGTTTTCGTAGCATAGCGCTCCCGCCCGCCGTGCATCTGCGCCGACAACGGCTGTGAGCACGCTGGAAAGCATTCGTTCCGCGTTCCCGCCTGCGGACGCAGCGAACACTTCCATGTCCGTCCGGCCAAGACCGGACAGCACGTTCGCCGCGGCAACGGCGAGTTCGCCCGTTTCGGCGAACACGGCGTCGACCATGCCGGGGTAGAAGTTTTCAAGCTGGCTTTGAAACCATTCTTCCGCGGTCCGATCGCTGCGGTTTGCAATGTATTCCGCTTTTGAAAATACGCGGCCGTTCCCGGCTGCGTTTGTCCAGACGGCGTATGCGCCGCTTGTTTTGCTTGTAAAAAGCCCGATGATGCGCACGGGTGTTTCATGCGGCGGGTATTCCACCGCGAGCGTGAGCGCGTCCGCGGCGGCGTTGAGAGCGAAATATGTAAGGTGCGGGATATCGGGTGAAACGCTTTGCCCGCTCGCGGCGTATACGTACACGGGAAAATCGACCGGATCGAAACCATCCGCATCGTCGCCGAGATAGACGATGGCAAGCGCCGCGCCGCCGGGCAGTCCGCCCGAAAGCGCGTCCGCCCCGCCGGTATAGAATTCAACCGGGTATGCGCCGCTCTCCGCGGCTTGCGCAACGCCTTTTTGAAACGAATCGGACGCCTCCGCGCCGAACACGGCGATGACCGGCTCCGGTGAAGCTGAAACCGGGCTGGGTGCTGTAAGATGGATTTCCGGTTCGGCGGACGGTGCAAGCGCGCCCTGTGCGCAGGCGGTCATCGCTGCGCAGAGTATGCATGCGGCGGACAGAATATGGATTTGGCGGGAAAATCTCATACGGCTAGTATAACATGGCATTGATACGCTGGAAAAGGCGAAGCAAAAACCGCCGCATGGTTCATGCGGCGGTTTACGCTGTTTATAAACGGCGGTTGCGTTAAGGTTCGGGCGTTGGGGTTGCAACCGAGCCATAGAGAAGCTCATTGAGCGAGTCTGCAGCGTCGTCCAGATCGAATTCCAGCTGACTCGTTTCAACGCCGTCTTCGTCCACGTAGTTATGATACGTGCCTTCCGCCGGGACGGTGGCGGTTACAAAGTTCATCTTGCTGGAAAGGACCGCTTGTGCCAGATCGATCATGGTGTCCAGCTTCATATTGGTGGAGACGTAGTTGACGGCGAACGTAATCAGCGCGGTGACGCTCTGCTCGTTCATTTCCGAAGAAACCTTCTCATATACCAATTCGATGATCTCCTGCTGACGGCTGACACGGTCGAAGTCGTTGCCGGAGCCGCCGTCGAAGCCGGTGTGGCGGTTTCGCGCGTAAATAAGCGCCTGCGCGCCGCTCAAGTGTGTAATTCCGGGGTCGCTGTGGATGCTTTCGGCGTTACGGACGATATCCGGCTCGTTGACATAGTAACCGTTGATGCGGTCGTTGATGAAGTTGATCTCCGCCTGGTCGAGATCGACGTCGATGCCGCCGATCTGGTCGATAAGCGCGGCAAACCCGTCGAAACCGATGCAGATATATTCCTGAATGTCGAGGTTAAAGTTGCCGTTGAGGGTGTTGATCAGTTCGCCGGGACCACCGCCGCCATAGCCGCCGCTGTACGCGCCGTTGAGGCGGTTATAGAAGGTGAAACGTCCGCTCTTGCCAATGCGGTGCACGCGCGCGTCGCGCATAAACGAAACGAGCGTGATGGTCCCTTCGTCCCGGTTGAGCGAGGCGAGCATCATGGAATCCGAACGTCCTTCTTCGCTTTCGGCGCCGTCCTCGCTTCTTGAGTCGGTACCCACGAGCAGGATGTTGACGATTTCAGTCGCTTTGGTTTCTTCTTCGTAGATGGGCATCGGCGTCGGCGAAGGAGTCGGTTCGTCTGAAACGATGGTAATTTCCTGGAGTTCGGCCTCGTCGTCCGTCGATTCGAGATCGGGTTTTTCGATGGTCTCTACCGCGTCGGCACGCATGCTCCCGATTATATACCATGCAAGACCGCCCACCGCGAGCACAATGACAAGCAGCACGATCAGCACGATTTTCATGGCTTTGCTCATTAAATGCATCCTTCCTGTCCCTGCGGGATAGATTGGCTGTAAAAGCTAAAATATGATACCATATCCAGCGGTTTCTTTCAATTTGAATTCGCAGGCACACCGTAAAACTCACAACTTTTTTACAACAGCGCAATCAAAAAGCCGCGCAGGCGGCTTGTTGGGTTTCCCGTGAAGGCCGAAACCACACAGTAAAATTTTTACCGACGGATAACGACGTTTTCGCTGCCGCCCGCAGATGTTTTACACGGCGCCGGCAAAACGCGGCAGGAACTGCGGTATGGGTGCGTCCACATATTCCACGTCCGTCTCCAGCGAGACGGGAAAGAGCGGGCATGGCAGATGCTCACGCAACTGCGAGACGGCTCTGCCTGCGCGTGCGAGCGTGAGCGCGCAGGTACCCGGTTTTGCCGTGAGCACGTAAAACAGGCAGCCCGCCTCGCTCAGCGAGTGCAGCCGCGCTTCGGAAAGGTCCTGCTCCAGCGAAGCGTCGTCGTATACGGCGTATGCGCCGCAGAGTGAACCGGGGGTTGGCTGCGTGCCGTTCAGAAAATCCTGATACGGAACAAAACGCATGGCGTTGAGCGGCTGGTTTTCGCTGAATGCGGAACGCTCATCGAAAAGCAGGAAGGCACAGTCTTTGTGCGCGCGCATCACACCGGCAAGCGCGCCCGAATCGGCCTGTGCGTCGGGGAAAACGAGATAGGCCGTTGTGCCAAGCGGAGCATGCAGGCAAACGGAATTTTCCAGCGCGTCCGCCTGTGCACCGCGCTGAAACGATGCAAACGAAACGTTCTCCTGGCCGTCCTTTTTGACTGCGCGTCTTTTGGCCGCGCCGTGGCTGAGCGCATAGTAGCCAAATGCGATGCCAAACGTTTTCAGCGCGTTTGCATCGACGTTCCTGCAAAGGGAGCGCAAAAGGGCATAATATTCGCTGGAACGGGTTTTGAGCAGTTCTTCGGCAAGCTGGAAAAACCGGCGCTGTTTCGCGCCCGCAGAGAAAAGACCGCCCAACTCGGCCAGCCTGCGCGCCGTGCGGTGGGTGTCGTGCTGCATATCCCGGATCCATATATCGGTAGAGACGCCCAGGATGGCGGAAGCCGTCCGTTCGTTCATATCGGGTCAACCTCCAAAACCGTTTTTGCCGGGCGGACCTGCACGGCAAAACGGCGTGTTGTTGCGTTTTCAGACCGAAACTGCCGTGCCGGTCTGAAAACGACGTTACTAGCGTAGTTTCTTTTGCCGTTTCGCCCTATGGTCAAACCCGTGTGCACGGGCAAAAACTGCACAAAACGGTCAAAGTGCCGAAAAAGGTGACACTCGAAAGCGGGAAGGAAAATTTTACACAAGGCGCATTTTCTGTTCGAAGACAGCGGACGAAAAGCGCTATATGATGGGAAAAAAGCCGGAAGGGAAGGACGATTATGAGCAGAACGATTTCAGAGAACATCAAGGCGTTCGCCTATCGGCAGGTACTGTCTTATTTAAGCAGCGACCCGGAGAAAAACGTACCCAAAGTGCTCGACTGGCTCGAAAAACACGACAAGAGCGACTCGGTGACCCGACAGACGAAAGCGATCCGGGAAGTATTTCAAAACCCGGACAGCAACTGGCATCAGCTGGTGATGAGCCTTTGGTCCGACATCGACGACGGCGAACGCGAGCGGCTGTTTGAAACGGTCGTCATCAACGATTCGCTGGTTGGTTCCGCGCGGCAGAAGAAAAACAGGGTGAAATATGGCTGCAACGTGCCGTGGGCAATCCTCATGGACCCGACGAGCGCCTGCAACCTCAAATGCACCGGCTGCTGGGCGGCGGAATACGGCAACAAGCTCAATCTTTCGCTTGAAGAACTCGACGATATCATCCGTCAGGGCGAGGAGCTCGGCACGTATCTTTACATCTACTCCGGCGGCGAGCCGACGGTGCGCAAGAAAGACATCATTACCCTCTGCGAGCGGCACCCGGAATGTGCGTTCCTGGCGTTTACGAACGGTACGCTCATCGACGAAGCGTTTGCCGAGGACATGCTGCGCGTAAAGAACTTTGTGCCTGCCATCAGCGTGGAAGGCTTTGAAAAGGACACCGACGCGCGCCGCGGCGAAGGGACGTTTGCGGCGGTGCAGAAGGCAATGAAGATCCTGCGCGAGCGTAAGCTGCTGTTTGGCGTTTCCTGCTGCTATACCAGCAAAAACGTGGACATGATCGGCAGCGAAGAATATTTCGACGCGATGGTCGGCTGGGGCGCGAAGTTCGCGTGGTTTTTCACCTACATGCCTGTTGGCAAAGACGCGGTGCCGGAGCTTATGGCGAGCGCCGAACAGCGTAAATTTATGTATGACCGTCTCCGTGGATTCCGCAAGACCAAACCGCTGTTTACCATCGACTTTTGGAACGACGGCGAATTTGTCGGCGGGTGCATCGCGGGCGGACGCAGTTACCTGCATATCAGCGCCGGCGGCGAAATCGAACCCTGCGCGTTTATCCACTATTCGGACAGCAACATCCGCGAGAAGACACTGCTGGAGGCGCTGCGTTCTCCGCTGTTTATGCAGTATCACGACAACCAGCCGTTCAACGAAAACATGCTCAGGCCCTGCCCGGTGCTGGACAACACCGGCAAGCTGGCCGAAATGGTCGAAAACAGCGGTGCGCACTCGACCGACGTGATCGCGCCGGAAGCGGCGGGCGACTACTGCGGCAAATGCGCGGAGCGCGCCGCGGACTGGGCGCCCGTTGCGGACGAACTCTGGCATTGTTCGCATCCGTGCGGCGGGTGTAAGCGCGGCTGATAAGCGACCGAACGAGGGGGGGATTTCGGTTGAAGGTTCTGCTTCTTTCCTGCTCGACAGGGCAGGGACACAACACGGCCGCAGAGGCCGTGCAGGAGGCGCTGGAGGCACGCGGCGCGGTCTGCGCCCTGTTTGATCCTTTCCGGCTGACAAGCGAGCGCAAGGCGCGCTGCGTCGCCAACGCCTATATCCGCAATGCGGTGTGCGCGCCGGCGCTTTTCGGCGCGGTGTACCGGCTCGGCAGTTTTTTAAGCACGAGCCGCGGGCGTTCCCCGGTGTATTGGGCGAACGCCCGCTATGCCGCCGGTTTGGAAGCGTATATCCGGGACGGCGGGTTCGACGCGGTCGTTGCGACACATATTTACCCTGCCGAGGCACTGACCTTTCTGAAGAGACGCGGGCGGCTGAAGGTTCCGTTTTATGCGGTGTTTACCGACTATGCCTGCAGCCCGTTCTGGGAAGAGACGCGGCCAGACGTTTGCTTTACGCCTGCGGACGAGATCAGCCGCATTTGCATCCGGCGCGGGATGCAGGGCGAAACGCTGATTGCAACCGGCATTCCGGTGAAGCGGGAAGCATGCATGCGAACGGGGAAGTCCATTGCGCGCGAAACGCTTGGCCTGGAGACCGGCGCAAAACTCGTCGTCGTGATGGGCGGCAGCATGGGCGGCGGCAGGATGGTCGCGCTCGTGCGGGAAGTGATGAAGCGCGTCGATTCCGAAACGCGTGTGGTTGCGCTCTGCGGCCATAACGAGGCGCTTCGCAAGCGTTTAGAAGAACGGTTCAGCGAGCAGCGTTTCCGTGCGCTGGGGTACACAAACCACGCCGCGCTCTGGATGGAAGCCTGCGATGTGCTCCTGACCAAGCCCGGCGGGCTTTCCAGCACGGAAGCCGCCGCAAAGGGCGTGCCGCTGGTTCTCACAGCCCCGATTCCGGGCTGTGAAACGCTTAACGCCGCATATTTTCAAAAACGCGGGATGGCGAAGCAAGCCTTCCGTCCGGCGGACGCCGCGGAACAGGCCGCGGCGCTGCTGGACAACGAACTGGCGCAGCACGCCATGCGAAACCGTCAGAAACACGGCGTCAACGCCCGGGCGGCGGACGAAATCGCATTGCGTATCCTGGGCGAAGGGGAGGCGGTCGGCCGTGACGGACAAATCCGTTCTTAACGCATTGCTTTTTGCCGCGGCGGGGTTTTGCTCCGGCAGCGTGCTTTACTGCGTGTACCTGCCGCTTCTGTTCAAGGGCATGGACATCACAAAACTGAGCGAGGATCAAAATCCCGGCACGCACAATGCGTTTGCACACGCGGGGGTACCGCTTGGCATACTCTGTCTGTTCTGCGAGCTGGGCAAAGGGTATGTGCCCGTGGCGCTTTCGCTTCGGGTGATCGATCCCGCGTCGCCGCTGTTTGCGCTGGTGATGCTTTCGCCCGTGCTGGGACACGCTTTTTCACCGCTGCGGCGGTTTCATGGAGGAAAGGGGATTGCGGCGAGTTTTGGTGTGCTGCTTGCGCTCGCGCCGAAACATCTGGTGGTGCTGGTGCTTGCCGCGGCATACCTCGTTTCGCTCGTGCTGCCGCTGCATCCCAATGAAAAGCGCACGGTAGCGGCGTTTACGGCGTTCGCACTGATTGCGATGCTCACCGGCGGGGTATTTTCCATCCGGCTGGGCTGTTTGCTGATTGCGCTGCTTGTCGGCTGGCGCAACTGGGCGGACGCGAAGATTTCCATTCCGCTGCTCGAACGCGGAGAACAATAAAAAGATTTCCGGCGGCTGTTCCCCCCTCTTAAAACAATTCGCCGGGATAAAAAACGTCCGCTCCGGATATCGGAGCGGACGTTTTGCTTTCTGCTGAAACCGAAGATTTCGTATAGACGTTTATTGCACGTTCAGTTCTTCGATCACGTGATTTACGGCTTCTTCCACGCTGCCTTCTTCAAACGGATTGGGCAGACCCGCGAGTTTGAGCAATTCGAAATACCCCTTGCTTCCGCCCGCGCGGCAAAGTTCGAGATAGCTGCTCCAGGCCTCGGCGCGGTCTTCCTTCATGCGCTTGTAGAAGGCGAACGCACAGACCTGCGCGAGCGCATAGTCCACATAATAGAACGGATAGAGGAAGATATGCTGCTTCTGCATCCAGAAACCGCCTTCATCAAGGAACGGCACGCCGTCGTAATCCCGCCAGGGCAGGTACTTCTGCTCGATTTCGTGCCAGACCGCGCGGCGTTCCTTTGCGCTCATCTCCGGCTTGGCGTATACGCGGTGCTGGAATTCGTCCACGCTCACGAGATACGGGATGGTCGAAAGCGCGCCGGAAAGGTGCGCGTATTTTGCTTTTTCCACTTTGTCTTCACCGAAAAAGTCCTTCATATACGGATAGGCGAAATGCTCCATGGTCATGGAGTGGATTTCGTTGACTTCGCTTGTGGAAGACATGTAGTCCATCAGCGGCTGGCTGCGCATTGCTGTGTAACCGGCGAACGCGTGCCCTGCCTCATGTGTTAAGACGTTGACGTCCGCCGCGGTGCCGTTGAAGTTGCTGAAGATAAACGGCGCTTTAAAGTCGGCCAGATAGGTGCAGTAACCGCCGAGGTGCTTGCCAGGCCGTGTTTCGAGGTCGAAGAGTTCGTATTCGCGCATGAAGTCGAAAAACTCGCCCGTTTCCGGCGAGAGCTCGCGATACATGCGCTGCGCAATCGGTACGAGCACGTCTTCGCCGCCGACGGGGTCCGCGTTGCCGTCCGGGAAGACGCAGGTTTCGTCGTAGTATTTGAGTTTGTCCACGCCAAGGCGTTTGGCCTGCTGTTCGCGCAGTTTGGCCACGGCCGGCACGATTACGGTGCGCACCTGCTCGCGGAACTTCTCGACTTGCTCCGGGCCATAGTCCGCGCGGTGCATGTTGAGATAGCCGAGTTCGGTGAACCCGCCGGGCAAACCGAGCTTTTTGGCCATGCGGATGCGGATTTTAATCAGCTTGTCAAACTGCTTGTCGAGCTTTTCGGACGCGTCCTCATAGAGCTTTGCCCATGCGAGGTAGGCTTCCTTGCGCTCTTCGCGGTCCGGGCTTTCCATGTGCTTGAGGAGCCCGTAAAAGTTGCATTCTTCGCCGCGGAAGGTCGTTTTGCAGGCGGCGGCGGTCTTTTTGTAGGCATTTTCAACGGTACCCTGCCGGATCAGCTCGGGGATGATGCGGTTGCTCTGCGTCTTTTGCGCCATTTCGGCCAGCGTGAAAAGCTGCTTGCCGAATTCCGCCTCGAACTGCGCGCGGAACGGTGAACCGAGCAGCGCTTTGAGAAACGCTTTGGACACGGGCATGAGCATTGCGACGGCGCGGTTGAAAAACTGCATTTCGCCGTCGTAGAACTTGTCCGCCGTGTCGAGCGTATTGCGGATGCTGGCGGTAACGTAGCTGGTTTCCGCGTGTGCGGTAATTTCCTGTGAGGCGAGGTAGGCCGCGCGCGCTTCTTCATAGGTCGCGGCTTTTTTCAGCTTTTTGAGCTGCTGCTTCATCGCTTTTTTCAAAGCGCCCATGTCGGGACGTTTGTAAGTAATTTTTGAAAATTTCTCCATGATCTGCCCCCGTTTGAATTTGCATTTGCATTGCGCTGCCGTGCCGCGCATCGTCCGCGCGGCACAACGGCAAGCACTTGTATTGTATATGCCCGGGAATGTGTTTGCAACCCCGATACGGCGGAAAAACGACAAAGAACGCCCGCCCTCGGAAGGAGCTGCCGCCGGGGCTTTACGCGAAGCAGACACGAGGTTTACATTTGTTTGCTTTACGGAGTATAATATGGCATATCGCGTCCGCGCGGCGGGATATAGATTTTTGTTACACCGATTTGGAACGGAGAAAAGCCGGTTGTTTGGCGATTCGTTTAAAAAGATACTGCTTGTTTTATTGATCACCGCGCTGATAATCGGCGCGGCGCTCGGCGTTTGGCTCGGCCTGCCGGAGGGTTTTTTTGAACGGGAGGCTGCAACCCCGGAGCCGACGGTCACGCCCGAGCCGACCCCGTCGCCCGCGGCTTCGGCCACGCCGGAGCCGACGGCCACGCCCGAGGTTGAACCCGCTACCGCCGCGCAATGGGCTGAAAAGTATCTTTCGTATATGAGCACGGAAGAAAAGCTGGGTCAGATGATGATTTTTGGGTTCTCCGGTTCCTCCGACATGACGGAAGCTTATCAGCAGATCGTTGCGAACTACTACGTCGGCAATTACATGCTTTATGGCGCAAACATCGAAAGCTCCTATAGCGACGGCGGCTTTTTGCAGTGCAAAAAGCTCACGGCGAACGTCACGGCGCGCCTGAATACGGACATTCCCCCGCTGATCGGTATCGACGTAGAGGGCGGAAGTGTCGTGCGCTTCCGCTGGAATCCGCAGCCGGTGTCCGCCCGCTCGCTCGGCAGGCGGCGCGATGCGGACTATGCCTCCGAACAGTTTGAGACCATCGCCACGAAACTGCGCTCGGTCGGCATCAACCTCGATCTTGCGCCCGTGCTGGACGTTTCCGAAGACCCGATGGACACCTTCCTTGAAACGCGCATCATCAGCGAGGATGCGACGATTACGGCTGCGATCGGCGGCGCGATCATCGACGGACTGCACGCCGGCGGATGCCTCTCCTGCGCCAAGCATTTTCCCGGGCACGGCGGCACCATTGAAGATTCCCATGTGACCACGCCGGAGATCGACAAAACACGTGAAGAACTTGAAAATTACGACCTGCTGCCGTATCACACCGCGATCGAAAGCGGTGTGGACGCCGTGATGGTGGCACATATTCTCTATCCGGCTCTGGACGAGGCGGATATCGCTTCCATGTCCGAGCCGGTCATCACAGGGCTGCTGCGCGAAGAGATGGGGTTTGAAGGCATCGTTATAAGCGATGATTTCCGAATGGAAGGACTGACGAACCGCTACGACATTGCGGACGCGGCGGTGCAGTTTATTCTCGCCGGAGGGGATTTGATTCTCTGCGGCATCAACAGCGACGAGCAGATTGTCATCATGGATGCGCTGCTGGCCGCCGCGCAGGATGGACGGCTCACGCAAGAACGCATCGACGAGAGCGTTGAACGCATCCTTCTGGCAAAGATTTCACTGGGTGAATGGGATATCGAGGCGTCGCTTGCGGCAAGGATCGAAGCGAATGCTTCTTCCGCCGGGTAAGATTTATCAAAAATATGTGTTTGAAAAGTAAAGCAGGCCGCCCGCATGGGCGGCCTGCTTTGCTTTCATACTTTTTAGCAGAACTTATTTGAACCTTCGCGCTAGATAGTCGCCGAATTGTTCGATGGTCTCCTTTGCGCCGGAGATGTTTTGCGCCATGCCCTGCGCAAGCGTCCCGCGGCCGCCGCCCTTGCCGCCGGTCGCCGCATTGACGGCGGCGATCAATTCCGAAACATCCAGACCGGATTGCTCCGATGCGGAGACGACATAATTGAGTTTGCCGCCGTTTTCCGAAAACAGAACTGCGAGCGGCAGGGATTCCGTCACGCTCTGCGCAAGGTCTTTCAGCCGACCCGCGTCTATGCCGGAAAACAGGCGCAGCGCAAAACGGATTTTTCCTGCGGACGTTGCGTTTTCAATGAGTTCGGCGGCGATGAAGCCGTTGAGCTCGCGCACCAGTTCGCGTTCGCGCCGTTTGAGCGCGCCGTAATCGTCGCTGAGCTTTTTGACCGCGTCGAGCGCGCCTTCGCGCGCGGCGGAGAACCGGCGCGCAATGCCGTCGAGGTCGTCGTGTTCAGCGCGCAGGAGCTTATACGCCCGTTCGCCGCAGAAAAACGTGATGCGCACGCCGCCCTTGTAGGCGGTTGTGTCGCGCACGAAAATCAGCCCGATTTCACCGGTAAGCGAACAATGCGGCGCACAGCAGGTGCACATGTCCGCGTCCTGAATGGACACGATGCGGATCGGCGCGGTCAGTCCTTCGGCGTGCTTTCGCAGCGGGAGGTCTTTGATTTCCTCTTCGGTCTCATAGAACGCAGCCTGTACGGGCAGGTTCCGCCACACATACGTGTTGGCGAGATGCTCGGCCTCCAGCACCTGTTCATGGGAGAGCGGTGTGTCGAAATCGATGGTGGCATAGTCCGTGGCGAGGTGAAAGCCGACGTTTGCCGCTGAAAAGAGCTTGTAAAAGGCAAACGAGAGCAGGTGCTCGCCCGTGTGCTGCTGCATAAAGTCGAACCGGCGCACCCAGTCGAGTTTTACGGAAACATCCTCGCCGGGGGTGAGCGCGCGGTCGGTCAGGTGATATACCTCGCCGTTTTCTTCGCGGCAGTGCAGCACGTTCGCGGGGCCGATCATGCCCGTGTCGGACGGCTGGCCGCCGCCTTCGGGAAAGAGCACGGTGCGCTCGAGCAGCACCTCAAAGCCGCCTTTGACGGGCTGGCAGGCACGCACGCGCGCGGTTGTTTCGGTTTGGTGACTGTCCTGGTCGTAGAGCTTTTCGGTCATGGCGATTCTCCGTTTTGGGTCGATAGAGTTCAGCAAAGGTCAAATCAGATAAACGCAAGCTGCTTGAGCACAAAGATGAAGAGGAACATGCTTACGATGGAAAGCAGGCTCGTGACGGCGACCAGCGAACCCGCGAGTTCGTCGTCCGCACCGACGCCGACGGCCATGGTGTAGGTCGTCATCGCCGCGGGCGCGCCGAACACGATTAAAGCCACGACGATCGGTTCTCCGCGAAAGCCTAAAAGCAGAAACACAGAAAGCGCAGCCAAAGGGATAATAACGAGGCGGAAAAGGCTCACGGTAATCAGCGCGACGCGGTTCCTGCGCAGAGCGGAAAACGTGATCGTTCCCCCGAGCGCGATAAACGCCAGCGGCGTTGTGAGGGAAGAAACGCCGTCGAGGGGTTTTTGCAGGACGTCCGGAAGATTGAGATGCACGAGGTTTGCAATGAAACCTGCGATACAGCCGAGCAGTACCGGGTTTTTGAAGATGCGCAGCACGACTTGCCCGAAGCCGACTTTTCCGTCCCGGTAGCGCTCGAGCACGATTACGGAAAGCAGATTGAAAATCGGGATGCTCAGCGCGATGGCAAGCGCCATGAGGGCTAGATGGTCGTCACCGAGCAGCGCGGCGGCAACGCCGAGGCCGAAGATCGCATCGTTTGAGCGGAATGTGCTCAGAATCAGCACGCCGCGGCGGCGGTCGTCCCGGCAGAAACGCGGAACGATCAGCTGCGCAAGCGCGATCACCAGCAGAATACCGGCGCCCACATAGAGCAAAAACGGTGTTTCGATCATGCTGGCCAGATCGCTTGCGGCGATTTTTTCGTAACAAAGCACCGGCAGCGACACGTAAAAGACGATGTTGTTTGCGCCGCGGCAGATGCGCTCGTCTACAATCCCGCCCGCGCGCAGCAGCGCACCGATGGCCATATAGATCATCAGCGGCATGACGACACCGAACGAAAGGAGCAGGTTTTCCATGAAAAATCTCCGGTTTTCTGGTTGCATTGCAGCGCGGGTATGCGCCGCAGTGCATTGCGTGTATTATAGCACACTTTGCATAAAATGCGGCCGCATTCGGTCTCAATGCGCGGCTGCGGCGGGGAGCGGGTTGCAAACCCTGTGTTTGCACTGCTATAATGCGTAATGATAAAAAATAAACCACTGATAAAACCAGCCAAAAGCGTGGGGGATTGAATTGAGCGAGATACCTGTTTTCTTTGCGCGGCAAAAATGGTATCATCTATATGTAGCGTATTACGCGGGGGTTGCACGATGAGCAGATTTATGGATGAAACGGCACTCTACTACTTTAACAGAGGTGTTTCGACGGCCGCTTACCGGGAACTCGGCTGTCACGAGGAAATCGGCGAATATGGCGAGCGTGTTTACCGTTTCGCCGTATGGGCGCCCAACGCGGAGTTTGTCAGCGTTGTGGGCGACTTCAATTTCTGGAACATCGAAGCCGACAGGATGGAACGCGCCGGTACGACCGGCGTTTGGGAAATCCGCATCGGCGTTGCGAACGAGGGCGATCTTTATAAGTACGCCATAGGCACCTACACGGGCGAAGTGCTCATGAAGGCGGATCCGTTCGCATTCCGTACGGAAGCCGGCGGCACCGCTTCCGTCGTAGGCGACATGCCGGAGATCGAATGGACCGACGAGGCTTATCTTGAAAGCCGCGGCGGTTCGTTTTCCACGTACGACAAGCCGGTGAGCATCTATGAGGTGCACCTCGGCAGTTGGAAACAGGGGCTCGACTACCGCGAGCTGGCAGACGAGCTGATCGACTACGTGGTCGACATGGGCTACACGCACATCGAATTCATGCCGCTGATGGCGTATCCATACGATCCAAGCTGGGGTTATCAGGTGACCGGATATTATGCCGCGACATCCCGTTACGGCGAGCCGGAAGATTTGATGTACCTCGTGGACCGTGCGCACGAGATGGGCATCGGCGTGATCATGGACTGGGTGCCGGCGCATTTTACGAGGGACGCGCACGGGCTGCGACTTTTCGACGGAACGCCGCTTTTCGAGCACCCTGACCCACGCCGCAGCGAAATGCCGCAGTGGGGCACGCTGCTGTTCAACTTTGAGCAGACACAGGTGCAGTCGTTCCTGCTTTCAAGCGCGATGTTCTGGCTGCGTGAATTCCACTTCGACGGACTGCGCGTGGATGCGGTGAGCTGCATGCTCTATCTCGATTTCGGCAAGCAGGACGGCGGCTGGCTGCCCAACCGCTACGGCGGGCACGACAATCTCGACGCGGTTGCGTTTTTCAGAAAGCTCAATTCTGCGGTGCATAAACTCGACGGCGGGAAGATGCTCTTTGCCGAAGAAAGTTCGGCGTATCCGTATGTGACCAAGCCGGTTTCCGAGGACGGGCTCGGCTTTGCCTATAAATGGAACATGGGGTGGATGAACGACGTGCTCTCCTACATGGAGATGGACAGCATCTACCGCAAATATCACCACGATAAACTGACGTTTTCGCTCTGCTATGCGTTTTCCGAGCATTATGTTCTGCCGTTTTCGCACGACGAGGTCGTGCACGGCAAAAAGAGCCTGCTTTCCAAGATGCCGGGCGATTACTGGCAGCAGTTTGCGCAGCTCAGGCTGCTGTTTGCGTATCAGTTTGCGCATCCGGGCAAAAAACTCATGTTCATGGGCGATGAATTCGGCCAGTATATCGAGTGGAAGTTTGACGACTCGCTCGACTGGTTCCTGCTGGACTATCCCAAGCATGCGGAGATGCAGCTCTATGTGCACGATCTGAATCATTTTTATCTGCAGTCGCCGCCAATGTACGAATGCGACGACAGCTGGAAAGGATTCCGCTGGTGTGGCGTGGATGACAACATCCATTCGATCCTTTCGTTTTTGCGCACCGACCGGGACGGCAATTCGCTGCTCTGGGTGTTTAACTTTACGCCGATGCCGTGGCTGGATTATATGATCGGCGTGCCGCGCTACGGACTCTACACGGAAGTGTTTTCGACCGACGCGCCGTATTACGGCGGGACGGGCGACTATCCAAACGCGCCGACACTGGCGGAGCCGGAACCTTATGGCGAGCACCCGTGCAGGATTCGTCTGCGTCTGCCGCCGTTTGGCGCGGTCTGCTATGAACTCACACCGAAACCCATGCCGAAACGGCCTGAGACCAAGGAGGGCGATGCATGAAAAAACGAATGGTAGCAATGCTGCTTGCAGGAGGGCAGGGAAGCCGTCTCGGCGTGCTTACCTCCAGCATGGCCAAGCCCGCCGTGCCGTTTGGGGGGAAATACCGCATCATCGATTTCCCGCTGAGCAACTGCGTCAATTCGGATATCGACACGGTCGGCGTTCTGACGCAGTACCGCCCGCTCGCGCTCAACAGTTACATCGGCACCGGGCAGCACTGGGACCTCGACAGGATTCACGGCGGCGTGTTCGTTCTCCCGCCGTATGTCACTGCGGTGGACGGACGCTGGTACACGGGCACGGCCAACGCAATCTATCAAAACCGCGAGTTTGTCGACCAGTACGATCCGGACTATGTGCTCATCCTTTCGGGCGATCATATCTACAAGATGGATTACGGCGAAATGCTCCGCTTCCACATTGAAAAAGAAGCCGCGGCGACCATCGCCGTTTTGCCTGTCCCGCTTGAGGAAGCACACCGCTTCGGCATCATGAACACGGATGACGAGGAACGCATCGTTTCGTTTGAAGAAAAGCCCAAACAGCCCAAATCCAACAAAGCCTCCATGGGCATCTACATTTTCAACTGGCCGGTTTTGAAAGCATATATGAAGAGGGACGATAACGACCCGGCTTCGAGCAATGATTTCGGGCACGATATCATTCCTTCGCTGATCGCGGACGGTCAGCCTGTGTTTGCGTATCCCTTCAGCGGGTACTGGAAGGACGTCGGGACGATACAGAGCCTCTGGGAAGCGAACATGGACATCATTTCCACGCCGCCCAAGCTGGTTTTGAACGACCCTCTCTGGAGAATTTACAGCCGCAACCCCATCATGCCGCCGCACTATGTGGGGAAAGACGCTTCCATCACGCAAAGTCTTGTAACCGAAGGTTCGCGCGTGGAAGGGAAAGTGCACCACAGCGTGCTGTTTTATGATGTGACGATCGATGAAGAAGCGGAGGTTTACGACTCGGTGATTTTCCCCGGCGCGGTGATCGGCCGCGGTGCAAAAGTCTATCAGGCCATTGTGGGCGAAAATGCGCATATCGGCGAAAATGCGATCGTTGGCGGGCCTCTCCGGCACGGCGACCACGTGGACAACGCGCTGACCGGCAGCATCACGCTCGTGGGCAACGATATCTGCGTGCGCGCGGGCGCATACCTGCCGCAGGGCACGGTGGCCACCGAGGACGAAAACGGAGGAAGATGCTATGACAAGTAACGCGTTCGGACTCATCTACACCGGAGAGACCAATCCGCTGCTGCGAGACCTTGCGCTGACGCGTTCGGTGGCGGCAGTGCCGTTCGGCGGGCGTTATCGCTGCATCGACTTCGTGCTTTCGGACCTGGTGAACAGCGGCGTGACCAGCGTTGGACTGATTGCGCAGAAAAACTATCATTCGCTCATGGATCATCTCGGCGCGGGCAAGGAATGGGACCTGCACAGAAAGCGCGAGGGACTCTTTGTGCTTCCTCCGTTTATGACAAAGGAAAACACCGGGCTTTACCGCGGCAGCATCGACGCGATCCGTTCGTGCCTCGGTTATGTACGCAGAAATCCGGAGCAGTATGTAATCCTGACCGGAAGCCACACGATTTTTAATATGACGTTTGACGATATGCTCAGCCGGCATATCCAAACCCGCGCGAACATCACCATGCTTTACAACGAGGCTGAAACGACGGTGTCGGAAGAGCAGAACATGGATTTGCGGCTCATCCTCGACGGCGACGGACGCGTGACCGAGATGGAACTCAACCCCTTTACGCCGCGCTCAACGCACCGCAGCTGCGATGTGATGATCCTAGATAAGCTCCTGCTCGAATACCTCGTTGAAGAAGCGTATTCGCACGGGGATTACGACCTTGTGCGCGACATCCTGCTAAAAAAGAGCGGCACGCTCAAGATTATGGGGTATCGTTACGACGGATATGTCGCCCGGCTTGACTCGGTCAACGATTTCTTCAGGCATAACCTCGCGCTCCTTCAGCCGGAGGTGCGCGCAGACCTGTTTAACCCCAAGCATCCGATTTACACGAAAGTCAAGGATGAAGTGAGCGCGCGCTACGGCGAAAACGCAAAGGTGAAAAACGCAATGCTTGCCGACGGCTGCACAATCGAAGGTACCGTTGAAAACAGCATCCTGTTCCGCGGGGTTGCCGTGAAAAAAGGCGCGGTCGTGAAAAACAGCATCCTTATGCAGGCCGTGACCATCGGCGAAAACTGCCAGATGGACCATGTGATCCTCGATAAAGGCGTGACCATCCGGGACAACCGGACGCTCACCGGCTACGACGGGTTCCCGATCATCCTCAAAAAGGGCACGACGATTTAACGGCGCAAGCCGGACACTATTTTGCTGCGGCAACAAAGGAGGCGCGTACTTTGAAAGTGCTGTTCTGCGCAAGCGAATGCGTACCGTTTGTTAAAACGGGAGGGCTGGCGGACGTTGCCGGCGCTCTGCCGATCGCGCTGAAGCAAAGCGGGGTGGACGTACGCGTAATCCTGCCGAAATACGGCATGATAGACGAATACTGGAAGAGCCGCATGCAGCATGTCTGCCACTTTGAGGTGCTCTTTGGATGGGAAAAGCTGTTCTGCGGCGTGGAGAGCGTCACGGACAACGGCGTCACCTATTATTTTATCGATAACGAATCGTTCTTTTATGTAAACGAAATTTACGGAGACGGGCCGAACGAAGGGCTGCGGTTCTCGTTTTTCTGCCGGGCGGTGCTCGAAGCGCTGCCGCACATTGGTTTTTTCCCGGACGTGATGCATCTCAATGACTGGCAGACCGGCATGATCGCCGCTCTGCTGAAAACGCAGTACGCCGGCGGCGCGGAATACGCGCATATCCGTACGGTTTTTTCGATTCACAACCTCAAGTATCAGGGTTTGTTCGCCTGGAAGGAAATTGCGGGCCGGCTTGGACTGGACGAGCGTTACTACACGTCTGAATATCTCGAATTTTACGGCTGCATCAGCATGATGAAAAGCGGACTGGTGTTTGCCGACCGTATTGCCACCGTGAGCCCGACCTATGCCGACGAGATTAAGACACCCTATTACGGCGAGAATCTCGACGGGCTCCTGCGTGCGCGCGAAAATACGCTTTCCGGCATCCTCAACGGCATCGATTACACGATTTTCGATCCCGCGACCGACCGCTTCTTGCCGAATCATTTCGACGCGGCACATCTGGAAGGCAAGCGCGAGAGTAAGCGCGCCCTGCAGAAGGAATGCGGTCTGGCACAGCGGGACGTTCCGCTCGTCGGCATGATCGCGCGCCTTTCCTCGCAAAAGGGGCTGGATTTGGTCGAGCGCGTGCTTGGCGACATCATGCGCATCGATCTGCAGATCGTTTTCCTCGGCAAGGGTGAACAGCGTTATGTTGATTTGCTCAACTGGGCGAACTGGCGCTATCCAAAGCGAATTCACGCGCGCATCGAGTTGGACGAAGGGCTTGCGCACCGGATTTACGCAGGCTCCGATATGTTTCTGATGCCGTCCCAGTTTGAACCATGCGGGCTTTCCCAGATGATTGCGCTTCGGTACGGCTCGGTCCCGGTCGTGCGTGAAACCGGCGGGCTCAAGGATACGATCGTGCCCTACAACATGTACACGGACGAGGGGAACGGGTTTTCGTTTGCCAACTATAACGCGCATGAAATGCTCTTTACGCTCGAGCGTGCCGCGCGCTACTGGTATGAGGACAAACCCATATGGAAACGCATGATGCTGCGCGGTATGGCGGACGATTTCAGCTGGAATAAACCTGCGCAGGAATACCTTGCGCTCTATCGCGCGATCATTCCGCCGGAACGCAAACCGGGCGAATGTTGCTCGCCCTGCGTCAAGCCGGACGCGGTGAAGCCCAAAATCGAGACGGGACCGGAACCGCCCGAAAAACCGGAGCAACCGACTGCGCGGCAGGAGCCGGTGAAACCGGCGGTCACCGCGCCGCCGCAGAAAACCGCATTGCATCCGAAGACAGCTGCAGAGGTAACGCCCGCGCAGACACCGGAAGTCGAACCAACCCCGGCGGTTCACGTTGCGTCTAAAACGCCGCAGAAAGCGAAATAACGCAGGAAGTGCATGCTTTTTATAACGCAAACAGCCCGGCTTTACGCCGGGCTGTTTAGGCCATCGAAAAACGACTGTTTTTCGATGGGGACCGCTGCTGCGGGATTTTCCATGCAGCGTCAGCCTCGAACGGCTGTGCCGTTTGTCGGCTTATCTGCATGAGGCGTGTCAAAATCGCGGTTCACGCCGCCGGTTTTGACGGATTTCAACTCAAATAATTTATCTCCGCAAATCGACTTTGATCGTTTTGGCAACGCTGGACTTTGCCGATAAGCTGAACGGCCCGGCTTTAAGCCGGGCTGTTCGTTTGCAGACGTTTATAAAGATTGATTGAAAAAATTCGGATTGTCAGACCCACTCGGTATCGGTCGTTTCGCCCTCTGCTTTCGGCAGCTCTGCGGGCGCGGCGGGCGGGGTATAGGAAGCGCCGCCGGGCTGCGTTTGCGTACCGTTCTGCGGCAGCCGCCCGGTCAGTTCCATATAGAACGCGGCGTCGGCCGCTTTGGTGTACGGCGCGAGGAATACCCAGCCAATTCCGAAGGTGCACGCTGCAAGCAGGTACCAGCCGATGAAACTCAGCTGCAGACCGAAGAGCCTGCCTTTATTGCCGTTCATCATCTGCTTGGAGAGTTCAATCGCTTCCATTGCGGTCATTTCCGGATGTTCGGCGAGTAAAAACGGCGCCATGGCGTACCGGTATGCGGCTACGATGCCGGGAACGATGAACAGAAGCGTCCATGCGAGGATTTTCAGAAACATCAGCACCCGCAGCGCGAGTGCACGCCCGAAGATGGTGAACCGCGAAAAAAGCAACTCAAATTTCGGCTGTCCGGGCGCGGGTGTTGTGTAAAGCGAAATGTTGTAGAGGTCGAAACCGAGTTCGACCGCACTGCCGACGAGGAAGTATGCGATTCCGATTGTGAATGCCGCTGCGGCCAGCGCGGTCGTCAGGCCCAGCACCGCACGGAAAATTCCGGCGCTGATGGCGAGCGACTGCATGCTTTGCACCCAGTTGCCGAGATGCGTAAAATCTGCATCCCCGACATTGAAGTTCAAGTCGAGCGAAAAGGGTGAACTGGACATATACCCGCCCAGAATTCCCGCCACGAGTGCAGCAAGCACCGCCCACCAATACCGGCCGGTCAGCGCTTTCCAAGCGGTGTCACGAAACTCCTTTGCCGTTCTCCTCATAAGTTATTTCCCCCTCTTTTTCTTAATTAATTGCTCGTCAGGTATTACAAAGTGTTTCCAGTATTGCTGGTTATGGGATTTGCCGTTCCGGGATTGTCTTCAACGGTGACCCAATATTTGTCGATCAGCCGGATCGGCCGGTAGGACATTTTGGAATAACGCAGCCGTTCTTCGCCGGAGTCGTCTTCACGGTTGATGTAGAGCGTATCTTCTTCAGCGGCATACCGGGCGAACATGGAAACGATCGCCTGGTATGAACCGGCGTAATCCACGCGCGCCTTTTCCACATGCACGTAGAGCGTGTCCTGGACCACCTCGCCGATTGCAAGCGCGACGATGGTGCCGCCGACGTCGATATATCCCGCTTTTTGCTGGAGCTTCAGCGCGTCTGCAAGCAGTTCCTTTGCGCGGAGCATCTCTTCCGCCTCAATAATTTTGTCGATGGGTGCGTATTGCTCATATTCGTCGAAAAACATAAGCGCTGCGGGAAGCGTTGTTTCGGTAATCGGTACAAAACTAGCGGACGGATTGTCCTTAAAAAACCGATTGAGGTGGTTGCGCTGCGTATGGTAACGCTTGCCGGGAAAACGGATCAGGTCGTCCGTGTTATACAGGTAGTCCGCCCAGTTGCGGTGCGTGGAAACGACGGCGCGCTCACCATAACGCTCCGTGAGCACGGCGAGCCCCTCTTCCGGGACCGCACAGTATGTCAGCGACATACCGACTTCACGCGCATGCGCTTCGATTGCATCTAGCGCGCTTTGCAGATTTCCGTCCCCGACGGGAAAGACAAAACAGGTTACTTTTTCGTTGGGGTAGGTTGCCAGCATTACAAGCATACCGTCTATGACGGCAAATGCGGAGTGAAAATAAGCCCTCCATTGGAATACCGCGCCGAGCGTATAGTCGCAGGTGCGGAACGGTTGTGTATTCAGCATCGGACGCAGCGATGCGGCGTTTTGAATCGTAATCGGTGAAAAAGAAATCATAAAGCCTCTGTTTTTTCTGCCGGGACTCTCTATCCATCCCGGCGGGATATTCGTTCTGCCCTATGATACCACGGGTGCGCGCGGCAGGCAATCGCAGATGACGCACACCATTTCTGCGCGTTCATAAGCAAATCCATAAAAATTCCAGATAGTACGGTAAAAAACGACAAAAAACGCATTATAACGCAAATACCGGTCAGATAAAACCAGAAATCATACATTTTAGACGACCACAAACGATGCTATTTGACGTATAATATACGTACAAACGTTCGCATTAAGCGAACGACAGGAGGAAAGCGGATATGAGCCGAATGACGTTATCGCAGATGCGCGCGGAGGCAAGGAAGCATCTGCTGAGCTATCGCAAAAATACCATGCGTGCCTATAAGAGCCCCTCACGGCGGATGCAGGACGAATGGATCGCAGGCTGGATTTGCGCCATAGACGCGGCGCGTGCATATTTTGCCGCCACGGACCCGGCCAAGGAACGGTTTATGTGCCGTCTGTTCGGCTTGGAGTCGCCTGTGCCGCGCCGTCAGCCCACGCGCGAGAGGATGATACGGCTTTCGATCGAGATGTGCGTTTCGGAAAGCACATTGTATAAATGGCGGGAAGATATCTTTGAAATCGTGCTATATGCCGCTATCGAGGAGGGACTTATGCGCCCATTTGGGCTCAAAGAGCGCGGACAGCAGGCAAAAGGTGAAGAAATTGAGACGAAATCCGGCGGCGATTGACGCTGAGAGGAAGGGAATGGTAAAATACACGGGATAGATTTTTCGGAGGCACGGCGTTTGATGAAGAAGCAAATTGGCAACATTTTCAGAGGGATTCTGATTGGCTGCGCCAATATCATACCCGGTGTGTCCGGAGGGACGGTTGCGGTGTCCGTGGGCGTGTTCGATACGATCATTCTTTCGGTCAACGGCCTGATTGGTGAGCGCGGAAACCGTAAACGGCACTTTTTCACGCTGCTTCCAATTCTGGTCGGCGTGCTGATCGGACTGCTGCTTTTCAGCAAGCTGATTTCGTTTTTGTTCGACGTCGCGCCGCTGCCGACGTTTGCCGCGTTTTTAGGCATGGTTCTTGGCAGCTTGCCCATGCTGGCGAAAAACTCCCTCAAAGAAGGGTTCCGGCCGATTTCGCTTGTGTGGTTTATTGCGGCGGCGGGTCTGGTGCTGCTGATGGAATATTCGCAGGGCAGCCTGACGGTCAAGGAGCCGTATACGTTTATCAGTGCGATATTGCTGATGCTTGCCATGATGTTTGCATCGGCCAGCATGGTGATGCCGGGGCTTTCCGGTTCGTTTGTGATGCTGCTGCTCGGCTGGTATGAAATTTCCATCAACGCGCTTGCGAACTTTGAGTGGCTCAAGCTGCTGCCGATGGTTGTTGGCGCGCTGCTCGGCATCGTGCTGGTTTCAAAGCTGATGGCAAGCCTGCTTAAAAATCACTATGCGAGCACATACGCGGCGATCATGGGGTTTGTCTGCGGTTCGGTAGTGGTAATGGTGCGCCGGACGATCAGCTATCTGCCCGTGAGCGCATGGCGGATTGTTCTGGCGGTCGTGATGCTGGCCGCGGGCGCTTTGCTGACCATTCTGAGCCAGCAGAGCGAGGGCAAGGCGAACGGCTCATAAGCGTATCGCCGTTACTTTTATGGAAAAAACAGTTCAAACCGCATCGGGACCGATCAGCGTGTCCATCACAAAGAAGCGCATGAAAAATCTGTACCTGCGCGTGCTTCCGCCGGATGGCCGGGTCACGGTGAGCGCGCCGCTGCGCACGAGCGATCGCGAAATCGAGCGGTTCGTGGCGGACCGGGCGGATTGGATCGGACGGCAGCAGGATAAAATCGCCGTGCACCGGGAGACGGAATTCCGCTCCGGCGACACGGTTTTTTATTTTGGGAAAAACTTAACGCTACAAATCGTCGAGCGCGCGGGCCGCCCGAAGGCGGAAAAAACGGGGGACACGCTGACCCTGTTTGTGAAGCCGGACGCGGACGCCGCGGCGCGAAAGCGTGTGCTCGACGCATGGTACCGGCGCGAACTGACCGAGGCGGCGGGCGCGGTGTTGCCCTCGTGTGAACGCACGGTCGGCAGGCACGCGGGAGAACTGAAGATACGCGACATGAAGACGCGCTGGGGCACCTGCAACGTGAAAACCGGCGTGATTACCATCAATCTGCGACTGGCCGAAAAAAGCGCAGAGTGTCTGCGCTACGTGCTTACGCATGAGCTCTGTCACCTCTACGAACCAAGTCACAGCGAACGTTTTTGGAAATACATGGACGTTTATTTCCCGGACTGGAAGCGCGTGCGGAAGAGCCTGCGGAGCTGAACTCGGTAAAGGGGGCTTTTTTGCATTTTGGCCTGACGATGACGAGGGGTACGTTGGAGGCTCCGCCTCCAAACCACCGCTTAGGGGCGAGCCCTAAAAACCCATTTTTACATGTATCCTGAATAAATCAGGGATTCCAAGGGATGTGTCCCTTGGGTTGGGTGCAGGGGGAATCCCCTGCAAAAATGTCGTTAACCCAAAACGGCGGAGCATTTGCTCCGCCGTCAGCCTGTCAAAAAAGTCCCCGGGATTG
>DAOTGE010000012.1:0-52099 GCA_035446965.1 Eubacteriales bacterium | reverse complement strand
CGTAGAACGCGACGATCTCCTCCGGCGTGGTCTCCGGCACGGCGATGACGTTCGTCTCCGGAATACAAAGGTATTCGGCGAACGCCCCGTCCCGGTTGACGCCGACGCCCTTGGTGAACTTGCACCAGTGCCCGTTGCCCGCGCGGCAGTTGCGGCAGTGCCCGCAAACGATGTGCCCTTCGCCCGTGACGATCTGGCCGATGTGATAGTCGTCCACGCCGGGCCCGAGCGAAGCGATCTCGCCTACGTATTCGTGCCCGATCGTCATGGGCGGCTGAATCGTCTTCTGGCTCCAGTCGTCCCAGTTGTAAATGTGTACGTCCGTTCCGCAGATTGCGGTCTTGTGAATCTTGATGAGCACCTCGCCGATGCCCGGCGCGGGCGTTTTGACCTGCTTGAGCGTCAGTCCCTTGCCCGCGGTCTCTTTGACCAGTGCATGCATATATGCCGGAATCATAACCGTCAGCCCTCCGTCTGAAAAATATGTCCCGAAACCATGTTGTGTTAAGAAATGCTTTCTATATTATACTGTAGAACGTTTTTTGCCGGGTTTCAACGCCTCGGCGATAATATAAAATCCTGCGGCAAAAAAGAAGCCGCCCGCCGGAAGTTCGTTTCCGGCGGGCGGTCGTTTGATTTGTGTCAGATGCCGCTCTTTTCGGCCAGGGCGTCGAGCGCCGCGGCAACGTCCGCGTCGCCGAAGCAGTACCCCAGCGTCGTGTAGTTTTCGCGCAGTTTCGCAATCTCCGCGCCGACGGGCGTACCTTTCAGGACGCACGCCCCCATGAGGTTCGCCAGCTTTTCAAACTCGGCCGGTCCAAAGCCGAAGCGCGTCATCTCAGAAACGCCGAGGCGCAGCGCGCCGCTCGCGGTGAAACCCTCTTCCTCCGGCGTAGCCTGATAGTTGACGACGATGTTGTTTTCTTCCAGCCGCTCCGCAATCTCCGGCCCCATGCCGTACCCGACGCGGACGATCACCTGATGCGTTTCGGTGTAGGAAATTGCGGGGTCGCCCGCAACGTCCAGACCGGCGGCCTTGAGGCTCTTTGCAAACGACTTGGCGTTCCGAATCACGTTCTTCTGGTATTCGTCCCCGAACGCATTCATTTCGTACGCCGCCATCAGCTGTCCCAGCATCGTGCCGAGATGATGGTTGCTCACAGAGCCCGGGAACGCGCGCGTCTGGATCGCCTTCCAGAAGTCGTATTTCAGTTCGTCCTCCGTGTAGTTCGCGCCGATCACACCGCGCTGGGGCCCAAAGAACGTTTTATGCGTCGAGCCGGTGACGATCTCCGCGCCTTCCTCAAAGGGCTTTTGAAAATGCGGCCCGACAAGCCCGAGCACGTGCGCCATGTCGTACATGATGGTCACGGGCAGTTTCATCTCGTCCGTAAACGCGCGGATTTCGCGCACAGGCTCCTTGTGCAGCACCATGGATTTACCAAAGATGATGAATTCCGGCCTGTAGCGCTCGATGATCTTTTTTGTTTCTTCAACATCGATTTTAAACGGATTGTCCGCGCAGACCGGAAAATTCACGACCGCCGGACGCTCGGTCACGGGGTCGACGGCAACATAGTCGTGCAGCGCGCCCATCGGCTGCGCACTGAGGTGCCCGCCGCGGATAATGTGGTTGTTGAGGATATACCCGAGCCTGCGCGGCGTGTGTTTGCGGTCGGTGCGGTTGACGAAGTCCATCAGCGCGGAAAACACCGCGGTATTGGACATCTGTCCGCTGATTACACGCGTTTCCACCTCCGCGCAGCCGAGGTACTTCTTCATCTCGGCCACGAGCGCACGCTCGACTTCGTCGATGAATTTCGTGCCCTGATAGTAGAATACGTCGTGATCGTAAAACGAAGCGATCTGCTTGTGTTCGGCGTACCTGAACGACGGGTCGCTGCCCGAAAGCAGCCGCACCGCGCGCGACGCGGTCATCTCCGACGGAATCAGGTTCACGCACTGCCGCTGCCGCCAGACATGGTTGTCGGCCGCTTTTTTCAGCAGGGTAAACGCGCTTTTATGCAAATCGTCCGAAGCCGCCGCTTCCGGTTCTTCCTCCGCGTTGCAGACGATCGGCCGCGCATACGGCGGCGCGTCGCCGCGCAGATGATACGCCGGCACCACGGCAGGAATGCGGCCGCCGCGGATTTCAATCTCCACCGCGTCGTCGGTGAGCACGTCCGAATCCAGCAGCGCAAAGCCAATCGAACGCAGCGCCTTCTGGTCGGTGAATTTTTCCAGCAGGCTGCCGCGGTTTTCAACCGTGTAGCGCGGCACCATCGTGCCGCTCGTCACGTAGCCGATTTCACGTCCGTCCTTAAAGACAGGATATCCCGCTCTGGCGACGCCTCTGCCGGTCAGAGCAATCGGGCGTACCTTGCGCGGCAGCGCGGCGCAGTCGGAAAAGTCGCGGTTCAAAATGCGTTTGTTCGCCTCAAACTGCTTTTCCAGCGCGCTCCTGCCGATCATGTCCTCCTTTTCTTCCGAAAAACTGACCGCAAAGCGTGCAAGCGAGATTGCAAAGATCGGTATCTCGTTTCCGTCCTTGTCCGTTCCCAGTTCGTGTCCGTAGAGCGGCAGGCCCGCCTCAAGGCGGAGCGTGTCCCGCGCACCGAGGCCGACCGGCTTTGCGCCGTGTTTGATCAGTTCGTCCCAGAGGAATTCCGCATCTTCGCGCAGCGCGAACACTTCGTAGCCGATGGGTTCGCCCGTGTAGCCGGTTTTGGAAATATGCGCTTTTATGCCGCAGAGTTCAACCGTGCCGAGCGCGTTTTTCACCGGCTCGGTCAGCGCCGCTCCGCCGGCCATATCGGTCAGGATATCCTTCGATTTCGGGCCCTGCACGGAAATTAGCGCGATGGCTTCGCTTTTGTTTTCAATCTGTGCGTCGAAGCCCTTGATCGCTTCGGCGAGGTGCCGCCAGTCCTTTTCCGCGTTGGCCGCGTTGACCACGAGGATGTACGCGTCCTCGACAAAGCGGTAAAGATAAGCGTCGTCCACCGCGCCGCCGGCTTCATCCGGAATGATGGCGTACTGCGCCTGCTCGGCTTCCAGTGCGGAAACGTTGCTGGTGAGCACATGCTGCAAAAAGGACTTCGCTTCCTTTCCCGTAATGCGGAAGCGCCCCATGTGGGACACGTCGAAAATCCCGCAGTTTGAGCGGGTGTAAAGGTGCTCCTCGACGATCCCCGTCGGGTACTGCACCGGCATTTCCCAGCCGCCGAAGTCCACCATGGTCGCGCCCGCGGCAACGTGGCGCTCGTATAGTACCGTGCGTTTCAATTCGCTCATTTCGTTTCCTCCGTAAATTCATACCGCAGAACGGGTTTTCTCGCCGCACCGACCTCGTCCGGCCGCCCGATCGGCGTGGTAACGGGCGCGTCGTGCAGGCTCTGCGGGTCGGTCTTTGCGCGCTTAAGAATCTCTTTCACCGCATCGGCCGCCGTGTCCAGCGTTTCCTTGCCTTCCGTCTCGGTCGGCTCAAACATGAGCGCCTCGTGTACGATCAGCGGGAAATACATCGTCGGCGGGTGCATGCCGCGATCGATCATGCTCTTGGCAACGTCCATCGCGGAAACACCGGTATCTTTTTTCAGTTGTTCAAGCGAAAGCACGAATTCGTGCATGCAGAGCCCCTGTGTCGCCACCGGGCAGGCGTCCTTGAGCAAAACACGCAGGTAATTTGCGTTGAGCACCGCGTTTTCGCTCGCGCTCTTTAGTCCGTCGCCGCCGAGCATGACGATATAGCAGAGCGCGCGCACCACGACGAGGAAGTTGCCGTAAAACGCCTTGACGCACCCGACGCTCTTTGCGGGATTCGCAAGCCCGAACGTACCGTCCGCGTTTCTTTGCGGCAGACGCTCCGGCAAAAACGGCGCAAGAAACGCCTTGCAGCCGACCGCGCCCGCGCCGGGGCCGCCGCCGCCGTGCGGCGTGGCGAACGTCTTGTGCAGGTTGAGGTGCACCACGTCGAAGCCCATGTCGCCCGGACGCGCCGCACCCATAATCGCGTTCATATTCGCGCCGTCGTAGTAGCAAAGGCCGCCCGCGTCATGGACGATCTTTGTGATCTCCAGAATATTGCGGTCGAACACGCCCAGCGTGTTGGGGTTGGTCAGCATCAGTCCCGCCGTGTCCGGCCCGACCGCTCTTCTGAGCGCGGCAAGATCGACCGTGCCGTCCGGCGCGGATGGAATGTTGACCACGCGCATGCCGGCCATGCTCGCCGAAGCGGGATTTGTGCCGTGCGCGGAATCCGGCACGATGATGGTGTTCCGCTGTGCCGAACCGTTCGATCGATGGTATGCTTTGATCAGAAGCAGTCCCAAAAACTCCCCGTGCGCGCCCGCCGCAGGCTGGAAGGTCATTTCATCCATGCCGACGAGTTTGCAGAGCCGCTCGCCCGCCTCGGCCATCGCTTCCAGACAGCCCTGCGCGCTTTCCGCCGGCTGGAGCGGGTGCACGTCCGTGAACCCTTCGAGCGAAGCAGCCTGTTCACAGACCGCGGGGTTGTATTTCATGGTACACGAGCCAAGCGGGTAAACCCCGTCGTTTACGCCGTACACCTGCCGTTCAAGGTCGGAATAATGGCGGCTGACGTCCACCTCCGAAAGCTCCGGCAGCCGCAGCGGGGCTTCGCGCCGGAGCGATTCCGGCAGCGCCGCGTGCGAAACGTCCGAAGCGGGAATCCGGCAGCCTTTGCGGCCGGGAACACTGCGTTCAAACATCAGTTTCATGCGTTCGCCGCCTCCTTTGCCACGCGCGCAGCCAGCTCGATCTGCGCCTTCGTGTTGCGCTCCGTTGCGCACCAGAGAATCCCGCCGTCGACCGGCAGGCCGCCGAGGATATCCTGCCGTGCCAGTGCGGACAACAGCGTTTCCGCCGGAACGGGCGTTTTCGTTACGAATTCGTGGAAAAACGGCGCTTCGGGATAAACCGGCTCAAAGCCTGGTATTGCCGTCAGCGCGCCGAAGAGCGCGTGCGCTTTGTCGTAGCACTGCCGCGCGACTTCGCACAGCCCGCCCGGCCCCATCGCGGAAAGATACGCCGCCGTGGTCAGCGCGCAGAGCGCCTGGTTCGAGCAGATGTTGCTGCTCGCTTTTTCGCGGCGGATATGCTGCTCGCGCGCCTGCAGTGTCAGCACGAAGCAGCGCCTGCCTTGTGCGTCCGCCGTCCGGCCGACGATCCGGCCGGGCAGTTTGCGCACGAGTTCCTGCTTGCAGGCCATAAACCCGAGATACGGTCCCCCGAAGCCGAGCGGGAGCCCCAGCGGCTGCCCGTCGCCCACGGCAACGTCCGCGCCGCATTCGCCCGGCGTTTTTAAAAGCGCCGCCGCAATCGGGTTCATGCTGACGACCAGCTTTGCGCCCGCGGCATGCACGATCTCCGCAATGGCGGAAACGTCCTCGATTACGCCGAAGAAATTCGGCGACTGAACGATTACGCAGGCTGTGGTTTCATCCAGCGCGGCGCGAAGCGCATCCGGATCGAGCGCGCCGTTTTTGAGCGGCAGCGTTTCGGCCTGTTCGTCCGCGCCGAAACAGTAGGTCCGCACGGTTTCGATCGTCTGCGGATGCAGTCCCGCGGACAGCAGCGTCTTGCCGCGTCCGCGCGCGCGGCACATCGCCGCCGCTTCCGCCGCGGCGCTCGCGCCGTCGTAAACCGAAGCGTTGGCCGCGTCCATGCCGGTGAGTTCGGCAATCATGGTCTGGTATTCAAAAATCGTCTGCAGCACGCCCTGGCTGATTTCCGGCTGATAGGGCGTATACGCCGTGACGAACGATTCTTTTGCGGCAACCCGGCTTACCACCGGCGGGATATAATGCCGGTATGCGCCCGCACCGCGAAAAACCGTGCCAAACACTGTGTTTTTCTTCGCGAGCGTTTTCAGATGCTCCAGCGCTTCAAATTCCGAAACGCCACCGGGCAGTTCGTCCGCCGCTTTCGCTGCGCTTTTGCGCAGCGAAGCGGGCACGTCCGCATACAGTCCGTCAAAGTCCGCAGCGCCGACCGCAGAAAGCATTTCTTTCTGCTGCGCGTCGGTGGACGGTAAAAAATCTCCCAAACGAAACTCCTCCTTCCGTTAAAAAGAACATAGGAAAACAAACAGCCTCTTCCTATTGGAGAGACTGTTTTTCCGTTACGCCTGCTCGCAGACGGCGCGATACGCTTCCGCGTCCAGCAATTCGGCAAAATCGCTTGCGTCTTTCACTTCAACAAGCCACGCTTCATAGGGCGAAGCGTTGATGGTTTCCGGCGATGCGGAAAGTTCGTCGTTGACGGCGCAGACGGTCCCGCTTACGGGACTGATCACCTCGGAAACGGCCTTTACGCTCTCAATATCGCCAAGCGAAACTTCCTTTGTCAGCGCATCCCCGACGGCGGGCAGGTCGATAAATACGATGTCGCCAAGGGACTCCTGCGCAAAATCGCTCAGTCCGATGCGGTAGGTTCCGTTGCCCATGTCCATGAGCCATTCGTGGGAGGCGGTGTATTTGCGGTCGTTCGGCAGATTCATGAAAAAGTCCTCCAATGTTTTGTTTTTTTATTTGAAACCTGAAAACGAAAAAACGAGACGCGCGAATAAAAATTCGCGCGCCCCGTATCTGAACCTGAAAGATTCTTCCGCAGGACGGTTTGCCCGTCCGCGGAATTGCCTCGTCGGTGCCGCTGCGTAAAGCGGCTTTCCGAAGCTTCGTCGGGCGTCGGTCCTTTTTGCCTGAGAGTTTGCTGCGCGTTCCCCTTCGGCGCCGCTTTTATGCGGTCTCTCCCGATGCCGTCATCCGAATATGTATTTGTCCGCAAATAATATATCGTCTTCGGAAGCCGTTGTCAACCGAAACAGCCCCGCCGCCTTTCGAACGGACGTTATTCTTTCTTTACGGCCTCTGTTTCTCCTTCTGCGCCTGCACCCACTTTTTCCTCTGTTTTGCATAAAGAACCAGCGTGCCCGCCGCCAGCGCACACATCACCAGAACGAACGCGACCTGACCAAAGCCGAACGATTCCACGGGGCTGAACAGCGCAACGATCGCCATAACGAACGACGCAACCGCGGAAACGGCGAGAATCACGCCCAGCGCAAGCAGGAGCCGCAGCCAGAGCGGGCCTTCCTGCGCGGCCGGCTGCGGCGCGGCTTTTTCTTGCGCTGCCGGCGGCCGCACGGGCGTGACCGTCTTAAACACAGCGGCAAACACACTGCCGCAGCGCGGGCACATGACAACGTTGCCTTTTGCTCCGTTTTCCATCGCGCGCGACGCGCCTTCCTCAAACGTAAAAACTGCGCCGCAACTATTGCAGGTTACTTTCGTGTCCATCAGTTTTTGTGCAAATTTCTCCCCGTCGGTAACGATAACGCCCATGATACTACCTCCTCAACCACTCGCTTGCAGGTTTTCTTCGCCAGCTATATTGTAGCCCGTCTGCCGGGCAAAGCGGTGTGCCGATTGCACACAAGAAAAGGCTCCCCCCGTCTGTCGGGAGAGCCTTCAGCCTGTCAAAAAAGTCCTTGGGATTGTTGAGGGTCATTAGCCCTTAACCCGTTTTCCCGGCTACGCCGGTTCTTCCGGCACTGTACGATCGCCCGTTTAGGGCGGTTTCTTTATGCTCTTTGCCGCCCGGGAACCCGAAGGGCGAGAGGCAAAGAGCGGTTATCCCGTCAAAAACTAGTTTTTGGACGGTCTCAAGGCTCTCCCTGTCAGTTGGGAGAGCCTTTGGGAACATGATTCCGTTCCGGCAGAATTATCGTCAGCCCTGCGCCTGCGCCGCTTTTTCTTCCAGCATTTTCTTCGTATCGTCTTCGATATTGAGGAAGAAAATCACGACGATCATGACCACGGCGACCAGCATCGGCACCCATCCGAGTACGGCGTTGATCGTGTTGATGGCGCTCTCCGGCTGGACGGTAAGGCCGGCGTCGAACCCCGCGGCGGCCAGCGCCGCGGTCACAAGCCATGTCGCACCTGCTACAGCGAGCTTGGCGGCAAGGTTGTCCGCCGTGGAAACCAGGCTGTCGAGCCTGCGGCCGGACTGCCATTCGATGATATCCACAATGTTATTGCGGTTCGTGTTGAACATAACGAACGTAATCGTCACAGCAATGCCCACCGTGATGGCGTTGACGTAGATTGCGCCGATCGAAAACGGGTTCGCCACAAACCAGATTTTGCCAAGAATGAACAGCGCCGCGGCGGCCAGCATGGTCATTTTTCGTCCGATTGCGCGGTCGACGACCGAAACGAGGAACGACGAGCCGATGGAGGCCACAAGATACGCCGCCTGAATGGCGGTTGCCGCCGCCGTGCTGCCGAGAATATACGTGGCGTAATAGGTGATGCAGCTCATTAAAAGCAGGTTGATTACGCCGTAACAAATAATATAGCACATGTTCAGAACCCATGCGCGGCATTTAAAAAGCATCCCAAACACGGCCTTTGCCGAGAGCTTCTCTTCATCTTCCGCAATGGGTTTTACCCGTTCCCTCGTTGTAAAAAAGTGTACGAGGCAGCCGGTGATGCACACAACGCCCATCACGCAGGCGGTCAGCACGAACCCGCGCGAACTGGTCGCGTCGATGAGGTTTCCCTTTGTGTCAAGCGCACCGAAAAGCCTGAGCAGCGGCAGGCAGGCCACCGCGCCGATGCCCGCGCCCAGCGCGCCGCCAAAGTTGCGGAACACGTTGATCGAGCGGCGGTCGGCGTCGCGGTTTGTGGCGAGGCTTCCCATGCTGTTGTACGGAATGCCGACAAACGTATTGAACAATTCAAAGAGCAGGTAGACGATCAGCGCCACGGCGATTGCCGCCTTGTCCTGCAGCCCGAAATCCGTAAACAGCAGCACGACCGTGACCGCCCACGGCAGCGCAAACCAGATCGCCAGCGGGCGGACGCGTTCGCCGTTTTTAAACTTGTGGTTGACCGCCCAGAAGCCGATCAGCGGGTCGTTGACCGCGTCCCAGATCGTACCGATGGTCAGGATCGTCCCCGCCGCCAGAACGTTCATCTTGAGCACGTTGGTCAGAAAGAAAAGATAGTAAATGCTCTTGAACTGGTAGACCACGTTGCTCGCGGTCGAAAATGTACAGAACCCGAGTTTCTCGGGGAAGCGGGTACGGGGGATGTCCTGCGCGCCTGTTTCGTTCATACGTTCTTCTCCTTATCCTTTATCGCCGTCAGACGGTCAATCAGCAGTTTTTTGAATTTTTCCGGCTCGTCGCCCATCGGATTGTGGCCGGAATGCTCGAACCAAACGAGTTCCTTCTGCGGCGCTTCGATGCTGTCGAACCACGCCTGCACAAGCGAAGCCGGGGTATTTTGGTCCAGCACGCCGTCGAACACGAAAAACGGCGTTTCAAACTTTGTGCATGTTTTGGGGAAGTCCGTTTCTCCTACGGCGCTCCACATATGCGTCAGAACGTATTTATACCCGATTACGAGTCCGAGAAGGTCCGAAACGCTGTATTCACCGGAGAGGAACACGGGGATTACGAACGACTGAAAATAGCTGCGCTTCTTTGCGTTCTGCGAATACCCGCCGTATTTCATCATGACCCGGCGCTGCGCCATCATGCCGGAAAACCCGCCTTTGTAAACGCCCATAACCGGCGGACCGACTTTTTCGAGGATGGCGACCGATTTTTCGTCTCCCGCCTTTTTGGCTTCCTCCATCGCGAAATCAAAACTGATTTCCTCGTTTTTCGCGCCGTTGACAACCTGCCCAAAACCCACGTAAGCGGCGATTTTCTCCGGGTGGCGGAAGGCAAGATACGTGCCGAGTTCCGATCCCCAGCTGCCGCCGATGATGAAGATTTTGTCCTTGTGAAACGTCTCGCAGAGCCAGCAAACCAGCTCGTTTGAATCCTCCACCATCTGATCGACGGTAAGCGTCTCCGCCTTCGCGCCCCAATAGGAACCGCCGCTGCCGCGCTGGTCCCAGGCCACCATGGTAAAAACCTTCGCCAGGTCGGCGTGGTCCTTCATGATGGTATGGCGGTTGCATACGCCCGGCCCGCCGTGCAGGAACAGCAGCACAGGGTTGGCTTCGTTTTCCGTTTTGATATGGATCTTCTGCGGCAGACCGCCGAGTACGACTTTTTGTTTGCGATCGATCATTCTTTCCTCCCGATATTTTCGCCGCCGCTTCCGGCAGATTTGTTTTCTCATAATAATATACTATACTCGGCTGTCCGCCGCCAGCGAAATCGCTGTTTTTCCAAAAGTCTTCCCCGCTGTTTCCGTATGCGCCGCCGGAAGGCCCCGGGGACGCACAAAATACACGAAAAAGCCCCAAACATGGGCGGATTCTCGGTTGCAATCGCACGCCGGTTATGTTACTATCTATTGATGCTGGCGTATTATGCCGATTAAAAGGCTCGTAAATAGATGCCGAATATGGAGGAGTACATGGCAACCTTTGAAAAACTGGAAAACAACCGCGCAAAACTGACGATCACCGTCCCCGCAGAAACGTTTGCTTCCGCGCAGCAGAAAGCGTATTTTAAAACCGTTAAGCGTTACAACATCCCGGGCTTCCGCAAGGGGAAAGCGCCGAAAAAGGTGATTGAAAACATGTACGGCGAAGGCGTTTTCTATGAAGACGCGTTCGACATCGTCTGGGGAGACGCATACGACGCCGCGCTGGCCGAACACAGCCTCACCGCCGTGGACAAACCCTCTCTCGACATCACGACCATCAGCGCCGCAGACGGCGTTGTGTTCACCGCCGAAGTGCAGCTCAAACCCGAGGTTTCGCTGGGCGCGTACAAAAAGCTGGAAGTTGCCGAGCCGGACTTCGCCGTGAAGGACGAAGACATCCTCGCCGAACTCGAAAAAGAACGCGAAAAGAGCGCGCGCTTTGTCGAAGTCGAGCGTCCCGTTGAAAACGGCGACCGCGTGGTGCTGGACTATTCCGGCAGCATCGGCGGCGAAAAATTCGACGGCGGCACCGCCGAGGACCAGCTGCTCGTGATCGGTTCCGGCACGTTTATCCCTGGGTTTGAAGAACAGATCGTTGGGATGAAAGCCGGCGAGGAAAAGGCCATCACCGTGAAATTCCCGGACGAATACACCGCGCCGCTCGCCGGCAAGGACGCCGTGTTCGCCGTAAAGATCAAAGCCGTACAGATCAAAGAACTGCCCGAACTCGACGACGAGTTCGCCAAGGATATTTCGGACTTCGACACGCTCGAAGCGCTCAAAGCGGACAAAAAGGCCAAGATGACCGAAGAAGCCGAAAAGAAGCGCACCGCCGAAATTGAAAACAGCGCCCTCAAGGCCGCCAGCGATAACGCCATCGTTGAAATCCCGGCCGTCATGGTCGACCGGCAGATCAGCTACATGCTCCGTGACATGGCCTATCAGCTTCAGATGAGCGGTCTCTCGCTGGAAGATTATCTCAAATACACCGGCAGCGACATGAACGCCCTGCGCGAAAGTTACCGTCCCGAAGCGCTCGCGCGCGTCAAGATGCAGCTTGTCATCGAAGCCATCGGCGAAAAAGAGCACGTCGAGTGCACCGAAGAGGACCTCAAAGCGGCGATTGCGGAATATGCCGAAGGCAGCGGCAAAACACCCGAGGAGTTCGCAAAGTCGCTCAGCGAAGACGACATGGAATACGTCGCCGACCACGTGCTTGCGCAGAAGGCCGTTAAAATCGTGACAGACAGCGTCGTGCTGGTCAAGGGCGAGCCGGAAAAGAAGAAAGCGGCGCCCAAGAAGAAACCCGCTGCCAAGAAGGCTGCGGAAGGCGAAAAAGCCGCGCCCGCCAAGAAGGCCGCCGCAGAAGACAAACCCGCTCCGGCAAAAAAACCCGCGGCAAAGAAACCCGCGGCAAAAAAGACGGAGCCCAAGGAATAACAAAACGGACCCCCGGTTTCCCGGCATAAGGAGGGAACAACTATGAACCTGATTCCGATGGTCATCGAGCAGACCACGCACGGCGAACGCTCGTATGATATCTATTCGCGTCTGCTCAAGGACCGCATCATTTTTATCGGCGGCCCGATCGACGACGACACGGCAAATATCGTGGTTGCGCAGATGCTCTTTTTGGAGGGCGACGACCCCGATAAGGACATCAACCTCTATATCAACTCGCCCGGCGGCTCCGTAAGCGCAGGGCTGGCAATTTACGACACAATGCAGTACATTAAATGTGAGGTCTCCACCATCTGCGTCGGCCTTGCGGCCTCCATGGGCGCGTTCCTTCTGGCCGCGGGCGCAAAAGGCAAGCGCATGGCGTTGCCGAACGCCGAAGTCATGATCCATCAGGTCAGCGGCGGCGCGCAGGGACAGGCGACCGACATCAATATCCAGGCCGAGCAGATCCTCAAGACCAAGAAACTGCTCAACGAGATCCTTGCCGCGCGCACGGGGCAATCGGTCGAACGCGTCACCCAGGACACCGAGCGCGACAACTACATGAGCGCCGAGGAGGCGCGCGCATACGGGCTGATCGACAAGGTCTTCCCGCCGCGCAGATAACCCCTTAAAGAGGTAGCATATGGCAAAAATCGAAGATCAACCGTCCACCGTACGCTGCTCGTTCTGCGGCAAAGCGCAGGAGGACGTGCACCGCATCATCGCGGGGCCCGGCGTCAACATCTGCAACGAATGCGTCGAGCTTTGCCGCGAAATTATCGAGGAGGACGCGGAGGCCGAACCCATCGACCTTAGCAACATTCCCAAGCCGCAGGAAATCCTCGACGAACTCAACCAGTACGTCATCGGACAGGACGCCGCAAAGCGCGCGCTCGCCGTGGCGGTTTATAACCACTATAAGCGCATCAATTCGCCGGTCGTAAAGGGCGACGATGTGGAACTGCAAAAGAGCAACATCATCATGCTCGGACCCACCGGCTGCGGCAAGACCATGCTTGCGCAGACGCTTGCGCGCATCCTCAACGTGCCGTTCGCCGTCGCAGACGCGACCAGCCTCACCGAGGCGGGCTATGTCGGCGAGGATGTCGAAAACATCCTGCTCAAGCTCATCCAGGCCGCCGATTACGACACCGAGAAGGCCAGCAAGGGCATCATCTACATCGACGAGATCGACAAGATCGCCCGAAAAGGCGAAAACGTCTCCATCACGCGGGACGTTTCCGGCGAGGGCGTGCAGCAGGCGCTGCTGAAAATCCTCGAAGGCACCGTCGCTTCCGTTCCGCCGCAGGGCGGCCGCAAGCATCCGCATCAGGAGTTCATCCAGATCGACACGACGAACATCCTCTTCATCTGCGGCGGCGCGTTCTCGGGCATCGATAAGATCATCGAAAAGCGCATCGGTCACAAAATCCTCGGCTTCGGCGCGGACGTGCAGAGCAACGTGGACAAGGACATCGGCGAAGTGCTCAAGCACACCCTGCCGGAAGATTTGCTCAAATTCGGGCTGATTCCGGAGTTTGTCGGCCGCATGCCGATCATCGTCACGCTTGAGGATTTGGATGAGGAAGCGCTGGTGCGCATCCTGACCGAACCGAAAAACGCGCTCACGCGCCAGTACCAGCGTCTCTTTGAGATGGACGGCGTCGAGCTGGTTTTCGACGACGACGCGCTGCGGGCCGTGGCCAAAAAGGCCATCGAGCGCAAGACCGGCGCGCGCGGGCTGCGGGCCATCCTCGAGGACGTGATGCTCGACATCATGTTCGACATTCCCTCGCGCGAAGACGTTTCGACCTGCCGCATCACCGCGGACGTCATCGAAAAAGTCTGCCCGCCGCTGCTGACGGAAGGGCACGCGGAGAAAAAGGCTTTGAAAAAGCCGAAACAGTCCGCGTAAATACAATACAAACAAAAAAACGGAGCCAAACGGCTCCGTTTAGTCTGTCAAAAAAGTCCTTGGGATTGTTAAGGGCCGCTGCCCTTAACTCGTTTTTTCCGGCTGCGCCGGTTCATCCGGTGCAACGGATCGCCCTTTAGGGCGGTTTCCCTGTGCGTTTTGCCGTCCGGGAGCCCGAAGGCGAGAGGCAAAACGTGGTTACCCCGTCAAAAAACTGGTTTTTTGACGGCCACAACGGAGCCAAACGGCTCCGCTTTTTGCGACGGTCAAAGCCTCTTGGATCCACAAAACATCGAATGAACCGGATTTATCCCCGCAGGAAAGCAAAGCATTTTAAAAAACGCCCGGCAACGGTTCCCGTTTTCCGGGAAACGATCGCACAGACCGTTAATCGAACTTCTTTTTTTCGTTTTTAATCTCCCAGCGAATCAGAAACGTAATCGCCGCACACAGCAGGACGATGACGCCGAGCATGCCAAGCTCGTCCCAGGAACGTACGATCAGAGCCCGGAGCACCTCGCCCGCCAGCTTGAATTCAAGCGCCAGCGCGATGCCCTCCGAAAATTCGATCCGCACGTGCGGGTCTCGCTTGAAAATTCTGACGACGCTGAGCCCCGCCGTAAAAAGCAGAATCAAGGCGCTCGTAATATCCAAGGCCAGGATGCCGCATTCCACGAACATCTGAAAAATATTTTGCGCAGTCTCCATTCGATCCCTCGCTTTTCTTTTTATGGTACCGGAAATCGCTGCGCCGATCAATTCAATTTGCTAAAATATATAATCCTGATGCAAAAATTCAGTTTACGGCGTGCCCTGCACGCGCACGGTCGTAAACGTGCGGAACGTATGCTGGAGTTTTTCCCGCCGCAGCAGAGGCATGAGATTTCGCACCACCTGTACACGCGTAATTCCGGTCAGTTCCAGCATCATTTCGGAAGCGTCCCGGATGGACGGCGCTTCGTCAAACACAATTTTCAGCGCGTCGTTTACAAATTCAAGCCGGATCAGCCGCGTAAACGGCGTTTCAATGAAGTGCACCGCCACGTTAAGCGCAAATCCGTCCGGTGCAATCCATTCCGTCTGCACGGCGGAGCGGATGGCAAAGGCGTCCCCGCGCTGGGTTACGTTTCCCGCGGCATACCCGTCCTCCTGCAATCGGATTCGATGCGCTTCTTCGCCTTCTACCAGCTCGATTAGCAGTCCGCCTTCCCCGTCACCGCGAAACGCCGCCTGCGTCAGCCCTGTCGTAAAGTTGTTGTGCACGCTCTGCAGGATCATCGGAAACAGTCCGCCGATGTTCTTCGGGAAATTATACACGCGCCCGTCGAGCCGCGCAATTAATTCGCCGAGCGGAATCCGCTGTCTCTGCGGATCGAAATACGGCGTACGGAAACGCACGCTCAACGCATCGAGCGTTATGCGCAGCGCCTCGCTTCCCGCCCGGTCCTGCGGGAGCGGCGGCAGCGGCGGGTCCTGCACGCCGTCCAGCGCGGCGGTCACAAGATCGAGCACGCCGCCGTTGGCAAACAGGCGGGACGTACCCGAAAACAGCACCACCAGCGCATTCCGGTCCGGCAGGGCAAGCATATACTGCCCGAACGCACCGTTAAAGAGAAATGCGCCTTTCCTTGCCGTCATCCAGATCTGATAACCGTAGCCGTACGTAATTTCGCCGTTCGGGGTCTCGATCTGCGCTCTCGTACTCTCCTCGACCCAGCGTTGGTCGATCAGCTGCCTTTCGCCATCGGCGCAGTGCCAGCGGCCTTTATTGAGGTACAGCTGGCCGATTTTCGCGACGCTCTCCATCGTCAGCGAAAGCCCCCATCCGCCCTTTTCCGTTCCGTTCGGACAGGTTTCCCAATAATGATCCTCAATGCCGAGCGGTTCATAGAGCCGCGGGGTGAGATATTCCGTCAGCGTCATCCCCGTTTTGCGGCGGATGACTGCGGCGAGCATATAGGTGTTCATGGAATTGTAATTGAACGCCGTGCCTGGCGTAAACTTAACCCCCGCGTGCAGGAATTCGCGTTCCCAGTCCGCGCCCATGGCGGAGCCCGCTTCGTTGAACAGAGAGCCGGTGCTCATGTTCAGCAGATGTCGGACGGTCATTTTGTATGCGGGTTTCTGCTTGTCCTCCGGCATTTTATCGTAAAAGATATCGCTGAGACGCTCGTCCAAATCCAGCCCGCCTTCACCGGCGAGCATGCCGGCCGCGGTTGCGGTGATGCTCTTGCTCAGTGAATACAGCTGGTGCGGCAAAAGCGGGTCATAGGGTTCCCAGGCCGCTTCAGCGACGACGTTTCCGTTTCGAAGGATCATCATCCCCTGCGCACAGGCCGCCTTGTCGGCCTGGACCGCGTCGAAAAGCATGCTGATTGCGCGCGGGGAAATCCCCTCTTTTTCCGGCGTGGAACGCGGCAGCGGGGTCCCGTCCGGCCTGGGCGCAAACGCGGGTTTTTGCGGTGTATGCGGATATACGTACAAATGCTGGGTGTCCTGTACTAAAAACTTCCAAATGAGGTCCATCGCGCGCTTTTCAAGCGTGAGGTCGACTTTTTCGAGCTCTTTGCGGAAGATGCCGCGCTTGCGGCGCAGCAGCGTGCGGTCGAGCAGCGCAAGCTCTTCATAGCGCGCGGCAACGCGGCCGATTACCACATCCCACGAGACGGGTGCGATCTGCCGCACGTTTTTTTGCATAGCAAGCATCCGCTCCGGCGCGGAAAGATATCGCTCGATCACGTCCGCCATGTTCTCGGCGGTGTCACCGCAGGTCAGCCCGTTCACGCCGTTTTCAATCAGCGTCCCCGGCGTGCTTCCGGCAACGACCAGCGACGGCGTCCCCTGCACGGCCGCCTCGCGGACGGCAAACCCGGTGCTGATCTGCTGCGCGGGGAACAGGCAAAGCGCGCTTTCGGCATACAGCCCGCCCAGCAGCGCGTCGTCTTCCACATACCCCAGAAACCGCACCGTGCCGGTCAGCTGCATTTCGCGCGCGAGCTGGCGCGCGTGTTTTTCGTCCGGCCCGCGTCCGGCAAGCAGCAGTTGGAATTTTACGCCGCGCGCTTTGAGGATCGCCGCCGCTTCCAGCACGCGCGGCAGGTTCTTCTGCCGCTCCAGGCTGCCCGCAAACAGCAGCGCCGGAACATCCGCCAAATGGAATGTTTCGCGCGCGCTGCGCCTTGTCTCCTGGCTCGCCGCTTCCCGCTCCGTCCCGTTGTCGAACACTTCGACGTTGCCCTGAAACCCTCGCTCAAGCAGCAGTTCGCGCGCTTCCTCGCTGACCGTCCATATTTCGTCGCACCGGCTGAAATAGTCGAACGCAAAATATTTGGTCAAAAGGGCCTCCCGCTCGTTTGCCGCGGAGGTCAGATATTCACGGATATATTTCGGATGAAACGTGCCGACAAGCGGCACGTGCAGCCTGTCGGCCAACCGCACGGCCTCCATGCCGGCAGGGCCCGGACTGTGCGTGTGAACCACATCGAATTTGAGCGCACTGACGCGCGTTAAATAATGCATGTCCAGCGCGGCGACGCCCGCCTTCTGCGGTTGTCCCGGCACGGGCAGCGCCAGAAAATCCAAAACTTCAAACGGATATTTGCCGCGGTTGCCGATCTCCGCCATCGGGGTGATAACGCTCACTTCGTCGCCCCGCAGCGAAAGCGCCCGCGCATACGCGTATGCAACGCGGCCAACGCCGTCCGCGACCGGCAGAAACGAATCTGTGCATTGCGCAATTTTCAGCATAAAAACCCTCCGTCAATCGATATTTTACCACATCGGCAGTGTGCACCGCCATCCATGGCGGACGTTCGCAGGCGCGATGAACCATCCCTCCGCAATTCCGCTTTGACGCATCGCCGCAGTCACTATATAATGATTGGCACGAAACATATGCGGGGGGAACGGATTTTTATGGACGAAACTTCTTACACACAGGATTCCATGCAGGATTTTTTTGCGCCGTCAAAGGGGCGCCGCATCGCCATTTTGATTCTTGCCGTCGTCATGGCTGCGTCGGTCCTCGGTATTGTCGCCATAGAGCGCAAGCCGCTCGAAGAACCCGTCCGGCTGGCGAAGACACTTGAAAAAGGAACATATTGTTATCTGGACGTTCAGCTTCTTTCAGACTGGATTATCAAGGTCACGGGGGACGATAATTACACCTATTACGAAGCTATGGACCCCGATGAAAACTGGTTTATCGTGTCGCTGGACGACGACGTGGCCGACGAGATGGAGGCCTGCTTCGCCGCATACCAGTATTTCTTTTACGGCGACGCGCCTTATGCCGAACTGCCCGAACCCTACCGGCTCTATGGCGTGACCGGCAAAATCCGCAGCGACGATCTGCCCAGTCTTGCGTCCTATTTCGACGCGACGCAGACCGAGTTTACCGATTATTTCGGGAACGGCTATTTCAACGAAGGCGCACGCCCGAGCAACGACTGGGAAGTTGCGCTTTTCACCGCGGGTGCTTTTGCGTTTTTATTCCTGCTCATCCTCCTTATTCAGACCGGTATTGTCCGCGGCAATTATAAAAAAAGCGACAACCGGCTCTATGCGCTCGGAAAAATCGACGACGCGGCGGCCGAATTCACCGCGATGGGTAATCTGCGCTTTGAACGCGCGAAACTCGTTCTTTCGGATAACTTCATCTATGCGGCGACAGGCGGCATAATCGCGCCGTATGAAGACGTCGCGTGGATTTATAAACGGGTACAGCGTTCCTACGGCGTCGCCGTCGCGACCACCCTGCACGCCGGGCTGATCGACGGACGCACGGTCGCGCTGGCCGGAGTCAAAGTGACGGACGAGCTCCTGGAGCGGACGGCGGCGGCCATCCTGCAAAAAAATCCGGATTTAATCGTCGGTTATTCTCTCGAAAAAAACAAACGGTATCGTGCGCTGGTAAAAGCGTATAAGCAAGCACAGCGATAGCATCACGCGGCGGCCGGAAGCAAAAACGCTTCCGGCCGCCGCATCTACAGGCAAAGCAAGTTTCGCCTGCGGCGGGTTTTCGGCGCGGCTGCTCGCCAAATTCACGTTGTGTTAACAGCAGATTCACGCACGCATGTTGATTTATCATCTGGAATGGTTTATATTGATTCCAGTTGTTCCTTGATCTGCGCTCTGTTTTCACACAGGCGCGAAATCCCTCTTTTCCTGTTATCGGCAGCAACCCGGCATCCGTTTGCCACGATATTATTCCAAACTGGGGGCGTTATATTTTGGAAACCAAAAAGATGGACCGGCGTGTTCGCAAAACCCGCATGCAGCTCCGCGCCGGACTGACCCAGCTTATGAAAGAAAAACCCATCAAGGATATCACCGTCCGCGAACTGGCGCAGTTGGTCGATATCAACCGCTGCACGTTTTATCTGCATTACCGTGACATTTACGATATGGTGGCGCAGGTGGAACAGGAGGTTTTTTCGGAATTCGAGGCGCTGGTGGAAAAGCATCCGCCGCACGAAATTCAAAACAAACCCCTGCCCATGCTTCTCGACCTGTATACGTTTTTTGCCGAAAATGCGGACCTCTGCGCCGTTTTTTTGGGCGGCAACGGGGACATTACGTTCGTAAACAAGCTTATCGGCCTGATTCGTGCCCGCGTGCTGGAATACTGGCTGCAGGAGCGTAAGCTCGACGCAGAGCAGTTCGATTACTATTTTTCGTTTATGGCGTCCGGCTGCATCGGCATCATCCGCGAATGGTTCCGCCGGGATATGCGCGAAACACCGGCGCAGATGGCCAAGATTACCGAGCAAATGATCCTCTACGGCGCAACCGCCGTCAATGAAGAAGTATAAATCCGCAGGCGGTTTTCCGCGCCGCGTTCAGAGCGGCAACGAACGCGCATCTGAAAGGAACCCGAAAATATGCAAGAACATTCCCCTTCCAAGAAGCCACTGATCTATTACGCCGTCATCGCTGCCATCAGCCTGCTGCTGCTCAACGCCCTGGTGTTTCCGCAGCTGCTGGAAGCGGAAGTCAAGGAAGTCGGCTACAATGAATTCCTTTCCATGGTGGACGCGGGAGACGTAACGGAGGTTGCAAGAGACGATACCGCCGGCACGATTACTTTTACCACCGAGGAAGACGGCGAGACAAAATACTACAAAACCGGTATCTGGCCGGACGACACGCTGCTGGCAAGGCTCGACGACGCAGGCGTGGAGTTTTCCGCCAGCATCCCGACGCAGACTTCTCCGCTCATCAGCTTTCTGGTCAGCTGGGTCCTGCCGATTCTGCTGTTTGTCTGGCTTGGCCGCATCATGATGAAGCGTCTGCAGGGTTCCATGCCCGGCGGCATCGGCAACGCGCTCTCCTTCGGCAAAGCCAACGCAAAAATCTATGTCGAAGCACAGACCGGCAAAACTTTTGACGACGTAGCCGGACAGGACGAAGCCAAGGACGCGCTGCTCGAACTGGTCGACTTTCTCCATAACCCAGGCCGCTATGCCGACATCGGCGCAAAGCTCCCCAAAGGCGCGCTTCTGGTCGGCCCTCCGGGCACGGGCAAGACGCTGCTGGCCAAGGCGGTCGCAGGGGAAGCGAACGTTCCGTTCTTCAGTATTTCCGGCTCGGAGTTCGTTGAAATGTTCGTCGGCATGGGTGCGGCGAAAGTGCGCGACCTGTTCTCCCAGGCGGAAGAAAAAGCGCCCTGCATCGTGTTCATCGACGAAATCGACACCATCGGCAAGCGGCGGGACAACGCGATGGGCGGCAATGACGAACGCGAGCAGACGCTCAACCAACTGCTCACCGAAATGGACGGCTTCGACGCGCGCAAGGGCGTCGTGATCCTTGCCGCGACCAACCGGCCGGATTCACTCGATCCCGCGCTGCTGCGCCCCGGCCGTTTTGACCGCCGCATCCATGTGGAGTTGCCCGACCTGCGGGGACGCACGGACATCCTGCGCGTGCACGCCCGCGACGTGAAAATCGCCCCGGGCGTGGATTTCGAGGCGATTGCCCGCGCAACGAGCGGCGCTTCCGGCGCGGACCTGGCCAACATCATCAACGAAGCGGCCCTTCGCGCCGTCCGCATGAAGCGGGACGTTGTGGAGCAAAGCGATCTGGAAGAGAGCGTGGAGGTCGTCATCGCCGGCTACGCGCGCAAGAATGCGGTCATCTCCCCCAAAGAAAAGCGTATCGTCGCCTACCACGAAATCGGGCACGCGCTGGTCGCCGCCCAGCAGACGGACTCCGCGCCGGTGCATAAAATCACCATTGTGCCGCGCACGTCCGGCGCGCTCGGCTACACCATGCAGGTGGACGAAGCCGAACACTACCTCATGACCAAAGAGGAAGCGGAAAACAAGATCGCAACGCTCACGGGCGGGCGTGCGGCGGAGGAACTGGTGTTCGGCACCATCACCACCGGCGCAAGCAACGATATCGAGCAGGCCACGCGCATCGCCCGCGCAATGGTCGTCCGCTACGGCATGAGCGGCACGTTCGGCATGGTCGCGCTGGAATGCCAGTCCAATCCGTACCTCGGCGGAGACGGATCGCTGACCTGCTCGTCCGACACGGCCGCCAAGGTGGATGCCGAAATCGTCTCCATCGTCGAAGCTGCGCATAAAAAGGCGCTCTCCATCCTCAAGCAAAACGAGGCGGCGCTCCATAAGCTCGCGGCCTACCTGCTCGAGCGCGAAACCATCACCGGCGAAGAGTTCCTTTCCATGCTGCGCGGCCTGCCGGAACCGGAACAGCCGCAGCTCAACGCCTGAAAACTTTCAAAAACATACCTGCGGCACCGTTTGTTACGGCGCCGCTTTTTTTTGCCGTTTTTCGCCGTTGCGGTTGACAAACCTTCCCGGTACGATATGATGAAATTACATCGGCCGCACATCTTCCTGTACAGGTTTCTATAAAAAACGCCTTATGTTCTACGCCGACCCGAATCGGCCTGAACCATTATTCGTAAAGGAGGAATAAAATGGCAAAATACGTTTGTCCCATCTGCGGGTATGTTTACGACGAAGCCGCCGGCACGCCCTGGGAAGAACTGCCGGACGATTGGGTCTGTCCGCTCTGCGGCGCACCCAAAGCAATCTTTATTCGCCAGGCAGATGCAGAAAAGTCTCCACCCGAGCCGGAACCCGCTCCCGCACCGGTTTCCCCTGCGCCGGTGGAAGAGGACCTGCGCGAGCTTTCCTTCGGGGAACTGAGCACGCTTTGCTCCAACCTCGGCAAAGGCTGCGAAAAGCAGTATCTGCCGGAAGAAGCAGACTTGTTTTTTCAGCTTGCGGCATACTACAATAAACGCCGGCCGCCTGCGCAACCAGCAGCATTTGCGGATTTGGCTGCGCAAACCGAAGCCGACCTGAGCGAGCGCTATGCCGGCGCCAAGCAGGCCGCAACGGAAAGCGCCGACCGCGGCGCGCTCCGCGCGCTCGTCTGGAGCGAAAAAGTTTCCCGCATCCTCGTTTCCCTCCTCAAAAAATATGAAGCACGGGGCGACGCGATGCTGGAAAACACAAATGTCTATGTTTGTGAAATCTGCGGCTTCGTCTATATCGGCGACGCGCCGCCGGAAATCTGCCCGGTCTGCAAAGTGCCGAGCCTGAAGCTCAAACGCATTGAAAAGGAGGCGGTTTAATGCATGCCGTAAGAAATATCCGGCTCTGTACGAAGGACTGTCTCTGTCTCTATGTCTGCCCGACCGGCGCAACGGACACGGAAACCGGCCAGATCGACGCTGAAAAATGCCGCAGCGGATGCCGCGCCTGCGTGGACGCCTGTCCCTCGCACGCAATCTCACTTGTTCCGGAAACCTATCCGCCGCAGCAGGAAAAACGTCCGGCGGTGGCCGGCCTGCTCGGCGCGCTTGCCGCGGGCAAAGCGCATCAGGCGCATGAAGCCGGCGCGCTGTCGGCAACAGCGGACACCCCCGCAAAACGGCGTTTTGCAAAAGCGGTATGCCTTTCCAATCAAATGATGGCGGAAGACCTGACGCGTGAAGCGGGCTATATGCTGCCGCAGAGCGAAAATGTTCTCGCCCTGCTCCGGCGCGAGCTGGACGCCCCGCAGGCGGACGATTTCCCGCGGGATGCTGTTATTCGCCTCATCGCGCTGCTTTCGGCAAAAAAGCCTGACCACCCCGTTTCCAACCTGTGACAACCATTGAAAGGAGAAAACAATGCCTGATTTTGGACAACCGTTTTCCGGGCTTGCAGAAAAGCGCAAGCTCACGCACGAAGAACTGGTGCGCTCCATCCGCTTTATGATTGCGGCGGAATACGAGGCCATCCAGCTCTACATGCAACTGGCCGAATCCACCGACAACAAGCTGGCCATTGAGGTACTCAAGGACATTGCGGACGAGGAACGCGTCCATGCCGGCGAATTCCTGCGTCTGCTGAAGGAACTCGATCCCGACGAAGAAAAATTCTATCGCGAAGGCGCGATAGAGGTCGAGGAAGAAATCGGAAAACTGGAATAAACGCGCTTTGGCTTTCCTGTGTAAAGCGGTTCCTTTTGCAGGGTTCTCCTGCGGAAGGAGCCCTTTGTTTCGTTCCGTGGTCCGGCCGCCGTCCTGACGGCACGGATAATTGTGAAAATATTGTGGAAGCGGGCAGATGCGCTTGAAAACAGGCAAAAAGTGTACTATGCTGTATTAGCACTCATTCATTGTGAGTGCTAATATTCTTGCATCGAACCGGAGGCGCATTTCCATGGCAAAAAAACAGTTTAAGGCGGAATCGCGGCGTATCCTCGATTTGATGATCGACTCCATCTATACGCATAAGGAAATTTTTCTTCGGGAGCTGATCAGCAACGCGAGCGACGCAATCGATAAGCTCTATTTTCTCTCGCTGACCGACGACAAGGTCGGGAAATCGCGGGACGATTTTGAAATCCGCATCGCACTCGATAAAACGGCGCGCACGCTCACTATTACGGACAACGGCATCGGCATGACCAAGGACGAGCTGGACCAAAACCTCGGCACCATCGCAAAGAGCGGTACGCTCGCATTTAAGAAAGAGCACGACACGGCCGACGCGGTGGACATCATCGGCCAGTTCGGCGTGGGGTTCTATTCCGCGTTCATGGTCGCTTCGCACGTAAGCGTACTTTCGCGCGCATACGGCAGCGAGGAAGCCTGGCTCTGGGAGTCCGACGGGCGCACCGGATACACGATCTCGCCTGCGGAGAAGCCGGAGTGCGGCAGCGTCGTCACGCTGACGCTCAAACCCAAGACGGACGACGAGGACTTTGATCGCTTCCTCAAGGAATACACTATTTCGTCTCTGGTCAAGCAGTATTCGGATTATATCCGTTATCCCATCCGTATGCTGATGGAACAAACGCGCGCAAAGGAAGGAACGGAAGGCGAATACGAGACCTATACCGAGGACGAAACGCTCAACAGCATGGTCCCGCTCTGGAAAAAGACCAAAAAAGAAATTAAGCCGGACGAGTACAATGCGTTCTATAAGGAAAAATTCCACGACCCCGAAGACCCGCTGCTCACCATTCATTTCAGCGGCGAAGGCGCGGTCAGTTACGACGCGCTGCTCTACATTCCGAAAAATCCGCCGTACGACTTCTATGCAAAAGAATTCCAGCGCGGACTGCAGCTCTATTCCAGCGGCGTGCTGATCATGGACAAATGCGCCGACCTGCTGCCGGACTATTTCGGCTTCGTCAGCGGGCTCGTGGACTCGAGCGACCTTTCGCTGAATATCTCCCGCGAGTTGCTCCAGCACGACCGCCAGCTCAAGACCATCGCCGTCACGCTCAAAAAGCGGATTAAGAGCGAGCTTGCCAAACTGCTGCAGAACGATCGTGAAAAGTACGAAACGTTCTACAAGAGCTTCCGGCTCCCGATTAAATACGGCCTGTACGCCGACTACGGCATGAACAAGGACTTTCTTTCCGACCTCGTACTATTCCATTCCGCGAACGAGGACAAACTCGTCACGCTCAAAGAGTACGTCGAGCACATGAAGGAAGACCAAAAAAATATCTACTATGTCTGCGCCGAAAGCATCGAACGCGCAATGAAACTCCCGCAGACCGAGCGCGTGCGCGAACACGGCTACGACATCCTCTGCATGACGGACGACGTGGACGAATTCGCCGTGCGCATGCTCGGCGCGTTTATGGAAAAACCGTTCCAGTCCGTTTCGGACGCGGGGCTTGAACTCGTTTCGGACGAGGAAAAGAAGGCCGCGGAGGAAGCGCAGAAAACGCATAAGGACCTGCTCGAAGCACTCAAGACGGCGCTCGGTGGCAAGGTCAAGGACGTGCGCCTCAGCGACCGGCTCAAGAGTTCGCCCGTGTGCCTCACAAGCGACGGTCCGCTCTCCATCGAGATGGAGAAAGTGCTCGCAAGCATGCCGGTTTCGGACGGCAGCGTCAAGGCCGAGCGCGTGCTTGAAATCAACCCCACGCATCCGGTCTTCTCCGCGCTGAGCGGTATGCCGGCAGACGACCCGCGCGTTGCGAAATATGCAAAGCTCCTCTATGATCAGGCGCTGCTCATCGAAGGGCTGCCCATCGACGACCCGGTGGCGTTTTCCAACGGCATCTGCGAACTCATGGTATAACGGAGCAACAGGCTCTCACGCGAAACCCTGCGGCGGCCGGGCAACCCGGCCGCCGCTTTTTTCGCCCGCTGTACGCCGCGGGATTTTCTTGCTTTGTCCGCCATAAACAGATAAAATATTTGTGTATGGCTATGATTGACGAAGTCCGAACCGCATACCCTGTTCCCCGTCCCGTGAACGCGGACCGGCTTTCGCCGCTGACGCTCGCGCTGATTGGAGACACCGTTTGCGACCTCTACGCGCGCACGTTCCTGACGGACGAAACGACACGCACGCCGCACGCTCTGCACCTGGCCGCAAGCCGCATCGTCTGCGCTGCCGGACAGGCGGCCGCTTACCGGCGCATGGAGCCGCAGCTGACCGCCGAAGAAACGGCCGTCTTCAAGCGCGGGCGCAACGCGCACAGCGGAACGCTGCCCAAAAACGCTTCCGCCGCGGACTATCATGCAGCAACAGGGCTGGAAACGCTGATCGGCTGGCTGTTTCTTTCCGGCGCGGACGCAAGACTCGGCGAACTCATGCAATATTTCCTGAAAACGGACGAATAGGCCCGTTTTGCGTCGACACGAATTTTGATTGAATCGAGGAAACCTTCCTATGGCACAAAAGCAATATGGTTCCAGCCGCAGCGGCCGGGACAACGCATCTTCGTCAGGCAGGCAGTCCGGCGGACAGTACCGGAGCAATTCCGGCTATTCGGGTGAAAGCAAAAGCGGATATCAAGGCAAAAAAACGTACAGTTCACGTCCCGAAGGCGGGTACAAAAAGAAATCCTACGGCGATGGTCATAGCGGCTACGAAAAGAAGTCTTATGGAAACAGCCGCGACGGATATGAAAAGAAATCCTACGGCAGCAGCCGGGACGGCTATGAAAAACGGTCTTACGGGGAACACACCGAAAACGGCGACCGGAAAAAACCGTATGGCAGGCCGCAGGGCGGCTATCGGAAGCATACGGACGACCGCGCCGAGTTTTCGCGCGCGAATCCGCGCGAAGAAACCGGTGAAGCCGTTCGCGAGCCGGACGAGCTGCCGTTTCTGATCCTCGGGCGCAACGCCGTTAAGGAAGCAATCAAGAGCGGCCGTAGTATCGACCGCATAGAGGTCCTGCGCGAACCGGACGGCTCGCTGCGCGAAATCCTTTCGCTCGCAAAAGACCGCGCGCTGGTCATCCGCGAGGTGGACAAGCACCGTCTCGACGAAATCTGCATGCCCTTTGGCCACGGCGGCAAACCCGGCAACCACCAGGGAATTGTTGCATACGCCGCAGGCGTGGAATACTGCACGGTCAAGGATATCCTCGCCGTTGCCAGGGAACGAAAAGAAGCCCCGTTCGTAATCGTGCTCGACGGCATCCTCGATCCGCATAACCTTGGCTCCATCATCCGCAGCGCCGAATGTGCGGGCGCGCACGGCGTCATAATCGGCAAACGCAGGAGCGCGTCCGTTACCGCTGCAACCGTTAAAGCGAGCGCCGGTGCGACGGAGCACGTTAAAATCGCGCGCGTGGTCAACATCGGCGCCGCCATCGACGAGCTCAAACGCGCAAAGCTTTGGGTCGCGGGCGCGGACATGGCGGGACAGTCCATGGATCAGCAGGGCCTCAACGGCCCGCTCGCGCTGGTCATCGGCGGTGAAGGCAGCGGCCTGAGCCGGCTCGTGTCCGAAAAGTGCGATTTCCTCGTCTCCATCCCGCAGCATGGAAAGATCGGCTCACTCAACGCGGGCGTCGCCGCGGGAATCCTGATGTTTGAAAAGAAGCGGCAGGACGCGCAGGAATGAACCAGCCCCAATACGACGCCCAGACAGACGAGCAGCTCCTCATCCTCCTGCGCGGCGGCGACGCGCTCGCCGAGGAGGCTCTTTACGCGCGCTACAAGCAGGTCGTCCGCAGCAAGGCGCGGATGTATTTTTTGATCGGCGCGGACCGCGAAGACATCATTCAGGAAGGCATGATCGGGCTGTATAAGGCGGTCGTCGACTATCAGTTCGACAAGCAGGCGTCGTTCCGGGCGTTCGCCGAGCTCTGCATCACACGCCAGATCATCACCGCAATCAAGAGCGCCACGCGCAAAAAGCATATCCCGCTCAACACGTATATTTCGCTCAACCGCTCCGTCTTCGAGGGAGACTCCGAGCGTCCGCTCATCGATGTGCTCTCCAGCACACAGATCAGCGACCCGGAAGAAGTGCTCATCAGCCGCGAAAACTACGCGGCCGTTGCGGAAAGCATCGAACATTCGCTCAGCAAGCTCGAACGCAGCGCGCTGGAACTGTATTTGCTCGGATACTCCTATCAGCAGATTGCCGACGCGCTGCAAAAATCCACAAAGAGCGTGGACAATGCAATCCAGCGCGTGAAAAAAAAGCTGGAAGAACATTTAAGAACTTCGCTGTAAACGCAAGCGGCAGTTTTTAGGAGCCGCCAAGTTGCCAGACGATAAAAGATGACGCTGGAGGCTCCGCTTTCAAACCACCGCTTGAGGGCAAGCCGTAAGAACCTATTTTTTACAAGCATACTAAAATAGAAATCCCCAACGGACTTGTCCCTTGGGCGGGATTGCAGGGGAGCCCCCTGCAAAAGAAACTTTTTAACAAACAAAACGGCGGCTTCTTTAGGAGCCGCCGTTGTTGAATGAAACATCCGTTCATCCGATATAATACAGCGGATTATACGGAATCCCGTCGATGAGCAGTTCGTAGTGCATCACGGGCTTGCTTCCGTCGTCCGTTTCCGCCAGCGTGCCGAGCAAATCGCCCTGGAACACGCGCTGGTTCATTTCGACCTGCACGTCGCTTAAATGCGTCACGCGGGAAATAAACCCGTTTCCATGATCGATGTCCACAACAAACCCATACGCGCCGCGCTCGCCGCAGTATACGACCAGCCCTTCGCCGGGCGCGGTCACATTGGTGCCCGCATTGTTGGTAATCTCCACGCCGTTGTTCATCACGCCGTTGTTATAACCAAAATATTTAACCAGCTTGCCGCGCATGGGGTACGCAAGCTTTAGATCCCCCGCGTCCTTCCCGGTCGGCCCTTCAAGTCGCTGCGCCGTGCCGGACGTATCGCTTTTCGTGTACGCGCCGACGCGCAAAATCGTCGTGCGGGCCTCGCGCAGCGTTGTGGTCAGTGGCGTGCCGGCGGCCGTTTCCTCACCTGCGCGGTATGTTACCTGCGTAACGGTCTGCGTCAGCGCGCTCGTACCAATCTGCGTGAAAATCCGACAGCCTTTCGCCAGCGCGTCCTCGGTGCTTTGCTGCACCTCCGGTTCCGTTTCGGCATATGCAATCCGCTGTGTCGTCACTTCGACGGGAACGAGCTGCGGATTGCTTTCCAGCAGGACAAGCGCTTCGTGCGCGTCCGTCGGCTCGGCATACCGGTCGGCCTGCGTTAAAATCAGCTCGCAGTCAAATTGCGCGGAAACGAACCGCTCGCCTTCCGGCGCGGCGGCACAGAGGGTCAGGTAATCCCAGAGCATCTGCTTTGCCTCATATTCCGACGCAAGCGTCATCACCGGCGTCCGGTCCACGAGCAGCGTGACCGTGTTTTCATAGGCAACCGGTTCCGGGGAGGGTGACGGCGTGACTTCGACGGTTTCTACATCCACCACCTCGGCCTCCGGCTGCGTAAACACGACCAGTTCTTCCGGTTCCTCCGGCTGCAGAGCGTGCACAATCCCCAGCGCCCCGAGCAGCAGCAGTATGCCCGCCGCCGTCAGCAGGAACACCCGGTTGAGCAGTTTTTTGTCCGTATTGCCCTTGTTGTGTTTCTCTTTAATCGTTTTATTCTCCTAGCAGGCCGCCCGGTCAGCCGGTCTTGACGCACGACGCGACGCAATAACCGAGCGTGCCGTTATAGTTCACATAGCACCAGCCGTTCACCGTGGAATATACCGTGACGGTGGACCCTTTGCTCATGGTGAGCAGAATCGTTGTGCTCGAGCGCGTGGAAGGCTGCGCGCGCAGGTTCAGCCGGGACATAATTACGCCGGTTTGGCTCGTACTCTTCACCGTGCTGTTCATGGTGACATATTTGGCAAACACATAGCCCGTTACATCCAGCGACGGGATTTCCACCTGATACCAACTGCCGGACGAACCGATGATCTTTACGCTCGTGTTCCGCCGGAGCCTGCCAAGGCTCTTGTAGCGTGTGCTTGCGCCGGTGCGGACGTTCACGCCGGAGGCGTTGATAAAACCGGCGCTCGTGCTTGAAGCGGACGAAGACGTACCCGAACTCGTACTCGAAGCGCCGCTGGAGACCGCAATCTGCGTAATCGTTACGTATTTTGCATATACATACCCGTCCAGCCCGATGGAGGACAGATGCACGCGGTACCACGAGCCGACTTTCTCATACAGTCCGAGGGACGTATTTTTGAGCAGCTTTCCGTAGCTCCTGGTCGTCGTGCTCGCGCCCGCGCGGATATTCACGCCGTTTGCGTTGATTATCCCGGTTGCCGCGTACTGCGCTTCGAGCGTTACACTCGGTATCGGCGTAGGCGACGCGGTCGGCGATGGCGTTGGCGTTGTGCCGCCGATTACGATCGGCGTGGGCGTCGAATTGTCCGGGGTCGGGGTGGGCGTTGCCGTCGGCGTAGGTGTTGCCGTCGCAGTCGTACCGGTCGAAGGGGTCGTATCGGAGGCGACCGACTGCGTTATGGTGACGTAGCTTTTGCTCACGAACCCGTCCGTGCCGGTGGTCATAGCCTTGACCTTATACCAGCCGTCGACCATGCCGTAAATGCCGAGCTGCGTGTCCAGCGACAGCTGGCCGATCGTTGCATAACTCGTGCCAGGTCCGGTGCGGTAATTCACCGCGCTGCCGCTGATTACGCCCTGAGCAATCATATTGCTGCCTGTAAGCAGCACATAATCATGCCGTACATACCCCGTGTTTCCGCTTGGCGCGGAAATATAATACCATTCGCCCGTCATGCCGAGCAGCGTAAGTTCCGTCCCTTCGGCGAGCGTTTCCAGCGTGCTCGCGCTTGTGGACGCCGTTTTGCGCAGATTGACGGAGCCGTTCTGCACCCGTCCGGTCGAAACGCCGGTCGAGGCCGTCTGCGTTTGCGTGCTCCCGATCGATTCCGGGAACGTATACCCCATGGTCCCCATGGTCGCGCCCGGATAGTAGAACCCAAGGATTTCAAGATATGTCTTGCCGAGGTTTGCCATCTGCTGTGCGCCGCGCTGGCTCATGCCGACGCCGTGGCCATAGCGCGCATGCAGCAGCAGCCAGCCGCCATTGGTTTGTTTGGCATAATAAATCTTCAGATACGTCTGCGTATACAGCCCCGCTTCTTCGAGTTCCGCAAACGTGAAGCTCGTTGAAATCTGAACGCTGCGCTCCGTTTCTATCGCCGGCGTGGGACTCGGCGTTGGATCGAACGCGGCCGTTGGCGAGGGCGTGGGCTCGAACGTCGGCGTTGGCGACGGCGTAATCGTCGGTTCCGCCGTCGGCGTCGGCGTTTCCCCTTCCGCCGCCGGACTCGGCGTTTCGCCTTCCGGCGTTGCGGTTGGCGTTGCGCTCGGCTCGAATGTCGGCGTTGGCGACGGCGTGGGCTCGAACGTCGGCGTCGGACTCGGCGTGGGTTCAAACGTCGGCGTCGGCGTTGGAATCAGCGCTTCTTCAAGGTTGGCGCGCACCGTCGCCGTAACGGTCACGGTCGTGTTGTTGAGGTCGTCCGCATAGCCCGCCGTGCCGGAGGAAATCACGCTGTCGATCGACTCTACGCCGCCGAAATAAAAGTTCTTTGGAATCACGCCGCGCTCGGCGACCTCCGCCATGAGCCGCGCGTCCAGAAACGCGAACGCCGCGGTCCCCATGTCCTCCGCGCTGTAATTAGCCGGGACAAAAATCGCCTCTACGGGCGTGGAAGGATTGGCCAGATCGTATGGATCGGCGCCGTAATTATACGCGTCGTCATAAAGCGTCGCGCTCCAGCGGTCGGAGGGCAGTATCATCCAGCCGCCGTTGCTGGCGGCATAGTAGCAAAGAAGCGGAAGATTGTTGTAATAGAGGACGTCCCCCATGGTTGCATCCACCGCGGCGATGACGTTTTGCAGCGACGAATCATAGCCTTTATACACCTGGTCGGAGGCGGTGTCCCCGATGTCGTAACTGCCGGTCGTTTTGATTCGCAGCAGCACGTACCCCTTTGCCGCAATGGCCTGCGCCTTGAGCGCTTCGAGCGGGAACGTGTTGCTCATTTCGTACCCGACCACGCCGTAAAGATACTGCGAAAGCGGCACGCTGTTGACAACCGTAAGCACGCCGTTAGAAGCGGTAATCGTAAAGTTTCCGAGGTAATTGCGCGTGCCTGCTGCGGTCCGCATCGTCATATAGCCCGCGTCGCGGCCAAGGTCCGCACGCTCGATCGTGGCGGTGGAGCCGGTATACAAAAGCCCTTCCTTGGAATGCGAAACGCTTACGCTGCCGCCGCTGGCGGAAACGGTCAGCGTGCCGTCCTGAAACGTTCTCTGCGCCTGCGTAAGCGTGTATGTGCCATTAACGGGGATGCTCATGGACGACGCGGATTCCGTGGAGAGCAGCACGCGCACGAACGTCACGCCCGAATCCGCCGGAGCGGAAGAAACGGGCAGTACGAGCAAAACCAGGGCGACGGCAAGCAGCAGTGCCGTGCCTTTTCGGATGCGTGGTATATGTGTCATTCGGAATCCCCCGCTGAATGCGTTCTTTTTAAACGCAGGTTGTAAACGATATCCTGTAACTGTGATTGTAACGGATTTTGCGGGCTTTGACGCGCCGATCCCAGAATATTCGCGGATTGTTCACAGCGCCGCCCCGCAGAGTTTTACCTCTGTTTCATCTTCCAAAAGCGACGGCATTCGGTTAAAACGGTTTCCGCACCGTCAAACGCTTTCGCAGACGCGGACAAACGGATACTCTCCCACTTTTGGCAAAGCTTCTTCGGCCTGTTCGCGTGTTAAAAACAGCCCGAACACCGCGCTGCCGCTGCCCGTCATGCTCGCAGCGAGCGCACCGGCCTCCAATAGGCCGCGCTTTGCCTCGGCAATCTCCGGTACGAGTTCGCATGCCGGCTCTTCCAGCGCGTTGAACAGCAACGGCGCAAGCGCTTTTGCGTCGTTCTCGGCCAGCGCGCGCATGCAGCCCGCCGTGTCCGGCATTTCCCGCGGAAGTTTCAGCATTGAAAACAGCTTTTTGGTGGACACGCCGCCCGCGGGCTTTGCAACCACAAAAAAGAGTTTCGGGCCGTTGAGCGGGGTAAGCGCCTCGCCGATTCCTTCCGCGCGCTGAAGCCCGCCGCGCATGCAGAACGGCACGTCCGCGCCGACCGAAGCGCCGATTTCAAACAGCGTTTTTTCATCGACTTCCCCATAGAGTTTCTGCATGCCAATCAGCGCTGCAGCCGCGTCCGCGCTGCCGCCGCCCATGCCCGCTTCGGCGGGGATGCGCTTTGTAACGCGGATATTCGCGCCGCGCCCCGTCAGCGCGCGGTACCGTTCCGCCGCGCGGCGCACGGTGTTGTCGTAGGGTAAAAGCATGCCCGTGCACGTGACGGTAATTTCGCTTGCACGCTCGATCGTAAGCGTGTCGAAAAGATCGATGCTCTGCATGATCGAATCGAGCGCATGATATCCGTCGCTGCGTTTATACAGCACGCCGAGCGTTAAATTCAGTTTCGCGTTTGCGCGTTCAATGGTGCGTTCCATACGACTCAGTATAGCAAATCGCCGTGCGTTATTCCAGACGGGCGCGGATTTGCGTGTGCGCGTCACTGTCGCAAAAAAGCGCGTTGTGGTATACTGTTTTCTGTTAAATAAAGGAGCGGAATACACTATGCTGTTTTCACCATTGTGCAGCGGTTCTTCGGGCAACGCGTCCTATCTGGAGGCGGGCGGCGTCCGTCTTTTGATCGACGCGGGCGTTTCCGCGAAAAAAATGGAAGCGCTGCTTTCGATGATCGACGTTTCCGCACGCTCCATCGACGCGATTCTGGTCACGCACGAGCACAGCGACCATGTGACGGGCGTCGGTGTGCTGTCCCGCCGGTACGACCTGCCCGTATACGCCGACACGGAATGCTGGGAACACATGCCCGCCTCCGTCGGCGCGATCGCGGTTAAAAACCGGCGCGTATTCGTCCCGGACCACGACTTTTGCCTCGGCCCGCTCTGTATTTACCCGTTCAGCACCCCGCACGACAGCGCGCACCCCGTCGGTTACACCTTCCGCCACGAGGGAAAAAAACTTTCCATCATGACCGACGTTGGCCATGTGTCCGGCGCGATGCTGGACGCGGTTGCAGACTCCAACCTGCTGCTGCTTGAAGCAAATCATGACGTGGACATGCTCAAGGCGGGCAGTTACCCTTATCCGCTCAAAATGCGCATCCTCTCCCCGCGCGGCCACCTCTGTAACGAGGACGCGGGGCTCGTGCTGCAAAAGCTCTATTCACGCGGCGTGAAAAATGCGATCCTCGGCCATCTGTCGCAGGAAAACAACACGCCGGAGCTCGCGCTGGTCACGGTGCAGAGCGTGCTGGAAAACGCCGGACTTCTTGAAAGCATGTTCGTCACCGTCGCGGACCGGTTCGAGCCGTGCGGCGTGTTTGAAATCTGACCGGTTCAGCCTCAAAAGCGTTACATTGTGATAGTATGAAAATCAGAATCGCCTGCGTGGGAAAACTCAAGGACCGTTTTTACCGGGACGCCGCCGCGGAATACCAAAAGCGGCTCTCGCGTTTTTGCGCGCTTGAACTCTGCGAGGTAAGCGACGAAAAAGCGCCGGAATCCCTCTCCGCGGCGGAAGAAAAGCAGGTCGTCGGGCGCGAAGGCGAAAAGCTGCTTGCCCGCATCCGGCCGGACGAATTCGTCGTCGCGCTCAGCATTGGCGGCAGGCGCATGGATTCCGTCGCGTTTGCGGGCTTCCTGCAAAACGCGCTGGAGAGCCGCGCGCAAACGGTCACGTTCGTCATCGGCGGGTCGCTCGGGCTCTCGTCCGCCGTGCTCGCGCGTGCAAACGCGGAACTATCGGTTTCCGACATGACGCTTCCGCACGGACTCTGCCGTGTATTCCTGCTCGAACAGGTCTATCGTGCGTTTAAGATCAACGCACACGAACCCTATCATAAATGACCGCGTTTTTGAGACGGCGTTTAGCTCATTTGACAGCATTTTCAAAACCATATATAATTTTATAGAACTAAATAGCTGAATCTTCTATTTTTATATTGCAAAACGGAAGAACGGGAGAACCAATTATTGGGGTGAATCCGGCCGTGCGGCCGGTAGGGCATCTTTCAGTCCGAACCCGTCAGCTAATCTCGTAAGCGCTGAAAGATTTTACCTGTATTTTATTATACGTATCGTTTCTGCGCTTGCGTTTGCCGTAAGCGTTTTTTTATTACAGGTTTTTATTGCAAAAGGAAGGTGGTCTCTATGATCAATGTTGCCGTATGCGGCGTTGGACGCACGGGAGGCGAAGTAATCCGCGAGCTTCTGAAAAGCGAACGGTTCCGTCTTTCGTCCGCTTTTTGCCGCCCAAACAGCCCCAAAGCGGGCAAAGACGTCGGAACGCTGCTGCATTTGACGGAAGCGGGGATTCAGGCGACGGAAATTACGCGCGCCGAGCAGGTGTTCAGCGAAACGGAACCGGACGTATTCATCGATTTTTCAAACCCAACTTCCACAAAAACGCTCCTTTCGGCCTGCCGGAAAAAGAAAATTCCGGGGGTGATTTGCACGACCGGTTTTACGCCCGAAGAACTGGCGGAGCTTTCCGCTTTTACCGAAGACAATCATCTCGGCGTTGTCTTTGCGCCGAACGTCACGCTCGGAGTCAACGTGCTGATCGCCGCGCTCAAACTCGTTTCGCACGCATTGCCGGGCTTCGATTACCGGATCACGGAAACGCACCATAACAAAAAAATGGACAAACCTTCCGGCACCGCAAAAATCATCGCCCGGACGCTGGAGCGCGAACTGGACATGCCGTCCGACCGGCACGTCCCCATCCACTCGCTGCGCGCAGGCGGCTACGTCGGAATTCACGAGGTACTGATTGCCAGCGACTGCGAACGTCTCTCCTTTACGCACGAGTCCTTCAGCCGCAGAGCGTTCGTACAGGGCGCGCTGTTCGCCGCAGAGTTCGTCATCGGCAAGACCGGCTGGTACAGCATGGAAGATGTGATCGACGTCCGTTCGCTGCTAACCGATCACGAACAGGCCGTATCCTGACGGCGCTTTGCCGGATTTCCCGCAAATACAGCGATTTTCGCCTGTTTTCCCTGCGCGGGTTTGACTTTTTATTTGGCCGCGCGTATAATATGAAATACTTTCGGGAAGACCCGGGAAGCAGTAACGTCGATCCATCGTCCATCTCAGAGAGCCGCGCACTTCAGCTGCGAGCGCGGCGGCGGACAAAGACGCGAAGACCGCCCGGCGACCGGACTGCGGGTACCGCCCGATACAGCGGCATGAGAGCGCGCACAGGATTTTTACTCTGTGCGAACGCGGGTGGAACCACGGTAGCAAAAAGCGTCTATCGTCCCGAAGCACGAAATTCGTGCTTCGGGACGTTTTATTTTACACCGGATTACGGCGGCGACGCCGCCAAACAGAATTGAAACGAATAAGGAGGAAAAAACCCATGCTTATCACATTCCCGGACGGAAGCAGCCGTTCTTTCAAAGACGGCATGACGGGTCTTGAAATCGCCGCGGAGATCAGCCCGAGGCTGGCAAAAGCCACGCTTTCGTGCGATATCGACGGCGTGCACAGCGACGCCTTCCGCCCGATCACGGGCGATCACGCAATCAAGTTTTACACCTTTGCCGACGAAAACGGCCGCTGGGCGTACCGGCACACCGCTTCGCACGTGCTCGCGCAGGCCGTCAAGCGGCTTTACCCGGACGTAAAGCTCGCCATCGGCCCGGCGATTGAAAACGGCTTCTACTACGACTTCGACGCGCCGGAGACGTTTTCGCCGGACGACTTGGCAAAAATCGAGGCCGAGATGGCGCGCATCGCCAAGGAAAACCTCAGGCTGGAGCGCTTCGAGTTGCCGCGCGAGGAAGCCATCCGATTTATGGAAGAAAAAGGCGAACCCTACAAGGTCGAACTCATTCGCGACCTGCCGGAAGACGCAATCATCAGCTTCTACCGCGAGGGCGATTTTGTCGACCTCTGCGCAGGCCCGCACGTGCCCTCCACCAGCGTTGTAAAGAACGTAAAGCTGCTCAGCGTTGCCGGCGCATACTGGCGCGGGAGCGAAAAAAACAAGATGCTTCAGCGCATCTACGGCACGGCGTTTGAAAAGAAGTCCGAGCTGGACGCATACGTCACCGCGCTGGAGGAAGCCAAAAAACGCGACCACAACAAGCTCGGCCGCGAGCTTGAGCTCTTCACGACCGTGGACATCATTGGTCAGGGTCTGCCGATTCTGCTGCCCAAAGGCGCGCGGGTCATCCAGTTGCTGGAGCGCTTCGTCGAAGACGAAGAACAAAAGCGTGGATATCTGCTCACCAAGACGCCGTTCATGGCCAAGCGCGAGCTCTACAAAATATCCGGTCACTGGGACCATTACCGCGACGGCATGTTCATTATGGGCGATCCGGAAACCTTCGAGGACGAAAACGCGGAAATTTTCGCGCTGCGTCCCATGACCTGCCCGTTCCAGTTCATGGCGTACCTCAACCGTTCGCGCTCCTACCGCGATCTGCCGATGCGTCTCAACGAAACCAGCACGCTCTTCCGCAACGAGAGCTCCGGCGAAATGCACGGGCTGATCCGCCTGCGGCAGTTTACGATTTCGGAAGGACACATCGCCTGCCGTCCCGACCAGGTGGAAGACGAATTCAAGGGCTGTCTTGATCTGGCACAGTTTATGATCGATACACTCGGCTTTACGGACGACGTGAGCTATCGCTTCAGCAAGTGGGACGAAAACGACACTGCCAAGTACATCGGCGACAAGGCCAGTTGGGAGAGCACGCAGGACACGATGCGCACGATTCTCAACGACCTCGGCGTACCGTTTACGGAAGCGGACGGCGAGGCGGCTTTCTACGGGCCGAAGCTCGACATCCAGATCCGCAACGTTTACGGCAAGGAAGATACGCTCATCACCATCCAGATCGACTTCCAGCTGGCGGAGCGCTTCGGCATGGTGTATACGGATACCGACGGGCAGAAGAAGTATCCCTATGTTATCCACCGCACGTCCATCGGCTGCTACGAGCGCACACTGGCGCTGCTGATCGAAAAGTACGCCGGCGCGCTGCCGACATGGATTTCTCCCGTGCAGGTGAAGGTACTGCCTATTACCGACCGCGCGGCAGACGCGTCTCTTGCCGTTGCCAAATCGCTGGAGCAGTACGGCGTTCGTGTGGAAACCGACCTGCGCAACGAGAAGATCGGCTTTAAAATCCGCGAAGCGCAGCTGCAGAAAACGCCGTATATGCTCGTGCTGGGCGATAAGGAAGTGGAAGGCAACGTCGTTTCCGTCCGCTCCCGCAAGGACGGCGACCTCGGCGCCATGACGCTGGAAGACTTCCGGGCAAAACTGCTGGAGGAAATTGCGACCAGAGCAAAATCCTGACAAAACGAACGACAACAAAGGAGGGCGCAAATGCGCCCTCCTTTCAGTCTGTCAAAAAAGTCCTTAGGATCGTTAAGGGCCGCAGCTCTTAACTTGTTTTTCCGGCTGTGCCGGTTCATCCGGCACAACGGATCGCCCTTTAGAGCGTTTACCTTGTGCGTTTTGCCGTCCGGGAGCCCGAATGGCTAGAGGCAAAACGTGGTTAACCTCGTCAAAAAACTAGTTTTTGACGGCCCCAACAGAGGGCGCAAATGTGCCCTCCGTTGCTTAATCATTCCAGCAGAGACAGTTGTCCTTCCTTTGATTCAAATGTCCAAAGGTAGTTAAACACGTCCTTCGTCCGGTATAAGATTCCGTGTTTGCGGCATTCCTCCGTAAAGATTTTCATCAGCCTGCCGTTATTGGGACTGCCGCACTCATACGCGTTGCCGAATGTACGGATGTATTTTTGCTTTACGCCCGGAAAGTCCCGGTCCAGCGCGGCGTAAAAATGTTCCCGGTCGCCTTCGCGCAGCGTCACTCCGAACCCGAAATTCAGAATCCCGGCGACCTTCGCCCGAACACAGTAGTCCAGCAATCCCCTGATACTTTCCTCCGTGTCGTTGATAAACGGCAGAATCGGCGTCATCCAGACGACTGTCGGAATTCCCGCATCGCGCAGCGTTTCCAGCGCGAGAAAACGTTCCTTCGTAGACGAAACGTTCGGTTCGATTTTTTTACAGAGCGCTTCGTCATATGTCGTCAGCGTCATCTGCACGACACACTTCGTGCGCGCATTGATTTTTTTGAGCAGATCGAGATCGCGCAGAATCCGCGCGGACTTGGTCAGAATCGCGAGCCCGAACCCGTACCGCTCAATCACCTCGAGGCTCTTTCGGGTGAGCTCCAGCTCTATTTCCAGCGGGATGTACGGATCGCACATCGACCCGGTGCCGATCATGCAGGGTTTGCGCTTCCGCCGCAGCTGCGCTTCGAGGATTTTCACCGCGTCCCGCTTGACCTCGATATCCTCGAACGCATGATCGATGTGGTAGCATTTGCTCCGGCTGTCGCAGTAGATGCAGCCGTGCGTGCACCCGCGGTAGAGGTTCATGCCGTTCTGCGGCGACAGAATGGTTTTATAATCGGCGTAGTGCATTTTTCCGCGTTCCTTTCCACGCTATAAGAACAGTATAGCAAACAAAACAGGACACGGCCTGTCATGTTTTTCTTCTCTTCTTTCTTTATTTCGTCTATGATTTACAAAATAAAAACACAAGTTAACAGTTTCTCCCGCGTAATTTTGAATTGGTTTCACAGGTACGCATTATAATCCGCTGCATGAAACGAAATAAAATTCCATCTCCCGGCCGGAAAAAGCGACGCATTCTCATCGCCGCCGTCCTTTTTGTCGTTTTGCTTTGTCTCCCGTTCGCCATCAGTGGGTTCGTGTGCCTGCAAACGCAGGACCGGATTATTACGGCGGACGAAGCGGCGGGTTTGAACGCCGACTGCGTGCTCGTGCTCGGCGCGCTGGTACACGAAGACGGTCAGCCGAGCGGCATCCTCGAAGATCGGCTGATTACCGCGATCGCCGCATATGAAAGCGGCGCCTCCGACCGTCTGCTCATGAGCGGCGACCACGGGCGGGCAGACTATGATGAAGTCGACGCCATGAAGGCATACGCCGTCGAATGCGGCGTGCCGTCAAGTGCGGTATTTATGGACCACGCGGGGTTTTCCACCTACGAAAGCCTTTACCGCGCCCGGGACATATTTCAGGCGCATCGCGTGCTGATTGTAACGCAGGAATATCACCTTTACCGCGCGCTGTATGTCGCGCGGGCGCTGGGCCTGGACGCATACGGCCTTGCGGCGGACATTCGCACCTACCCCGGAATGCTGAAATTCGCCGCGCGGGAAATCCTTGCGCGGGACAAGGACTTTTTCTATGCGCTGCTGCAGCCAAAGCCGACATACCTCGGCGATGCAATTCCCATCACCGGCGACGGAGATATTACAAACGATTAGATAATTCCTTTCCGTAATTTTAAACGCAAGCACCAAAAAAGCGTCGCATCTGCGGCGCTTCAGCCTGTCAAAAAGGCCTCCGGGATTGTTAAGGGCTACAGCCCTTAACCCGTTTTTTCCCGGCTTCGCCGGTTTATCCGGCACAACGGATCGCCCGGAGCGGCAGGTTTTTTATGTTCTTTGTCACCCACGCGCCCGAAGGACAAGAAACAAAGAACAGTTAACCCGTCAAAAAAGCGCCGCGTATGCGGCGCTTTTTTGTATCCCATTTTACCGATTGCGCAGGAACGCGGGAACGTCCAGCTTGCTCTTCGGTTTGTCTGAATAGTCGCGGCGGATGTCGCCTTCACCGAACGCCGGCTCCTGCCGTTGCTGCGGAACAGGCGCCGCCACCGGCTCGTCCGCCATAATCGGACGGCGCGGTGCGTAGGACGCCGAAGAATATGCCGGCTGGCCGGGGTTGCCGCGCATCGGCTGCGGCGGCTGATACTGCGGCTGCTGCTGCATCGGCTGCGGTTGGGGCTGGGGCTGCGGCTGCGGCTGGGAAGGCTGCGCGCCGTACCCCGAACGGAAAGCGCCGAACGGCGTGGCACCGAACCCGGACATCGGCTGTGCGCCGTTGCTGCGGTCCGAACGGTCGAACCCGGTTGCAATGACGGTAATGCGCAGCGCGTCGCCCATGGCTTCGTCGATGTCTGCACCAAAGATGATATTCGCTTCCGGATCGACGTTTTCGCCGATCAGTTCGGCAGCTTCGTTGACCTCGAGCAGGCTCAGGTCCGGGCCGCCCGTAATATTCATGAGAACGCCGCGTGCGCCGTTGATGCTGGTTTCAAGCAGCGGGCTTTCGATGGCCTGCCGCGCCGCCTCGGCCGCGCGTTTTTCGCCGGACGCGTTGCCGATGCCCATATGGGCAAGACCCTTTTCACGCATAATCGTTTTAACGTCCGCAAAGTCGAGGTTGATCATTGCCGGAACCGCAATCAGGTCGGAAATGCCCTGAATGCCCTGGCGGAGCACGTCGTCCGCAACGCGGAGCGCGTCCGGCAGGCTCGCGCGGCCGACCAAATCGATCAGTTTGTCGTTGGGGATCGTAATGAGCGTATCCACGGCAGGCTTCAATGCCGCAATGCCGATTTCGGCGTTGCGCATGCGCACCTTGCCTTCAAACGTAAAGGGTTTCGTTACGACCGCGATGGTCAAAATGCCAAGCTCGCGCGCACATTCGGCAACGATTGCGGTCGCGCCTGTGCCGGTACCGCCGCCCATGCCGGCGGTAATGAACGCCATGTCCGTGCCTTTGAGCGCCTCGGTGATCATCTCGCGGCTTTCGTCCGCGGCCTTCCGCCCGACTTCCGGGTCCGCGCCGGCGCCGAGGCCCTTTGTCAGCTTCTCGCCGATTTGTATCTTCGTAGGTGCCTTTGCCAGGCACAGCGCCTGTTTATCGGTATTGATGGCGATAAAGTCAACGCCACGGAGGCCGTACTGCACCATGCGGTTGATGGCGTTGCAGCCGGCGCCTCCGACGCCAATTACTTTTATCTTGGCAAATGACGCGTTCTCGAAATCCGGTTCAAACATTGTTTGTCCCCCTTATTTGGTAAAAAGGTTTTTCAGCCTGTCCACGAGGGTGCCCGGCGATGTGTTGGTCACAACATCGTCCCCCGTCGCGCGCAGGACAAAATCCAGAGCCGCAAAAGCGCTCGTGTAATTGGGTGTATCCATGTCCGTCACCCAGGGCGTATCCCGCTGGACGGGCAACTGCAGACCGCGCTTGAGATAGTCGACGCCGTTTTTCATCATCGCAAGCCCACCGCCGGTCAAATAGGTAACAGGGCTGGCCTCGGGCGAAATTCCCATCTCCTGAATCGCCGTGCGCAAAAGCGAAACAAGTTCACCTGCGCGCGCTTCGACAATCAGCCCGATGGCCGCGTGCTCAACGCGCTTTGCTCCCGTGGGCGTGCGCACGATTTCCGTCTGGCTCAGCGGCTCCTGCAAAAAGACATACCGCCGTTTCACCTGTTCCGCAGTCTCCAGCGGAACATCCAGCCCGAAAGCAAGGTCGGCGGCGATTTGCTTCCCGCCGACGCCAATGGTGCGCGTGTCGGTCAGCGCCGCGTTTTCCACAATGGAAACATCCGTGTGCGTATACCCTACGTCGATGAGGATCGCCGGACGGACGCGCTCCTTTTCCGGAATGATCGCCAGCGCGCCGCAAAGCTGCGCTGAAACGCTCATGGAAATCTCGATGTCCATCGCGGAAAGCACTTGTGCAACGGCTTCCACAAAATCTTCCCGCACATACATATGCGAAACGAGCGCGCCAAGTTCCGTGGCTTTCGCGCCCGTTGGAAGCGTAGAAGACACCACCCCGCCCACCGTGAAGGACACGGGCGTGCTGTGCATGAGCACATAGCCGCCCGCCTTGACCTTTTTTAGGGAGAGCGAGATGACGTCGTCGATATCTTCCGCCATCACACGCTTCGACCGGCCGCCAATCGGCAGCGCCGCCTCCGCCATTGTAATTTTGCAAAACGGAGCCGGAACGCTCAATGCGATCTCGCGGATACGAATACGCGCTTCCTGTTCGGTGCGGGACACCGCATCGACAATTGCGTTGTGAAGCGAGCGATGATCGGTAAAAGCACCGTCCTGGTAGCCGCCATACGGGCATACCGAAACGCCGTGCACCGTCATACCATCGTGACTGGCAAAACTGCCGCACAGACAAACAATTTTTGAGCTACCAATGTCCAGTACCGCAGCCGGCTTCAATGCGGTCTCCTCCGCCAACAGATCAACATATACGGCGATATTATATCACAGCGTAAGAAAATCGCGCAACCATAGCGCATTGTTTCATAATTGTTCGTTTTTACGACACGGTTCTCTTTTTCGCCACTACCCATTGTTGCGTAAAGCGGTAAAAAACACAAGTAATACTCCTGAGAAAACCGTCCTCCGGCCGCTATTTTCCGGCCTTTTGCTCGGCGCGCAGCGCGCGCAGGGTCATCTGCCGCAGCGACGGGCTGGAGAGCAAACCCTGCAGGCGCTCTTCCTCTTGCGCAGGCGTCGCCTTTTTACGCAGCAGTTCGGAAATTCCGCCGCGCTTGTGCCCGCGCGCACGCACCCCGGGCAGCTCGTCCTCACCGGATTCGTACCTCGCCAGGCAAAGACGGTCGGCTTCTGCCAGATATGCCGTCTCGTTTGCCAGCAGCGCGTTTTGCGTGTTGACGCGCGCCTTGAGCGGATCGCTCTGCGAAAACCGCAGCACACCTTCCTGCGTTTCCAGCAATCGCGCCTCATACGAAAACTTCCCGTTTCGCTCAAAATCGACCGACACGGCGAGCGAGCCGTCCGCCGTATCCTGCGAATCTGTGAATACGCCGAGGCCGTAGACGATCAGCCCCTGCGCGTATTCTTCCCAGCCCATGCGTGCATCCTGCGAAACGCTGCAAACAACGCTCGCACCGGCGTCGGCCAGCCTGCGGCAGCGCGCCCGAAGCTCCGGCAGCGGCAGATCCATTCCCGGCAATCCCGCACGATAAAATACGATTACGTGATCGCACTGCGGAAGCAGCATCCGCACCGCGTCAAAAACGCCGTCTCCCCAGAAGTCCGCTTCACAGGCATACCCGCCGGCGCCGTCTTGTTCGGAAAGAAACAAAAAGCCCAGCCGCACACCGTTTAAAAAAAGAATTTCCGGCCGCGCCGCCGCCGCACGGGTTTGTCCTGCGCCAATGTGCTTAACCTCTTTGAACGCAGAAAACACGTCCGCCAAACGTTCCTGCGGCACATCATAAAACGCCGCAAGATCGATTCCGAATTCTTTTATCCGGGAAGCGGCTGTCTCTGTAGCAGCATCAAATGCCCCGCGTTCCGACCCAACGGCGCAGATTCCGCAGCAGCGGCAGGCGTGCGCCTGCAAAAACCGCACGACCGCTTCGTCCGGTGCCGGCGCTTCCGGCAGATGCGGCATATTTGCGCCGCCGAGCAGCAAAACCTTTGCCAGCGGCTTCGGCATGCTTATCTGCCCCGCCGCGCCGCCTTCGCTTTTTGCCATTGTTTTTTGCCTTTCAATAAAAAATCCGTCTTTTCCCAAATGGAAACGGCCCGCAGGCCGTTCCGTCCATCGCCAAAGTCCGCTGCCCTTACCATTCAAAAATGCATTCTATACGTATCGTCCGTTAAAATCAACGTCATACGCGGCAGCATTGGCGCCTTTTATGCAGCAAGACCGGCATTCGATGCAGCCTTGCATGTGTGCAGCCTCCCGCCGCTTCCTAAACGTCCGCCGAAACGACGTCCGGATGCTCCGGATCAACGCGTTCACTCGCCCACATAAACAGCACCAAATCGGTTTTCGCCGTGTTCTCCACGCTGTGCACATAACCGACCGGAACGTCGACCATGACCGCTTTTTTCGCACAGACACGATACTCGGTCCCCTCGTCCGCATCCGGACTGTGAAACCGGATCACCCCCGCACCGGACACAACGAGGATTTTCTCCGCCCTGGCGCGGTGCCAGTGATTCCCCCGGGTTTCGCCGGGTTTAACGACACAGACGGAAAACTGTCCGCCGCTTTCCGAAAAGAGGACTTCGGTAAAGGAACCGCTTTCGTCCTCCTGCGTCTCCAGCGGATAAGCAAACTCCATCGCCGGCAAAAAGCTTAAATACGTGGCGTAGAGTTTTCGCGTCAGCGGTTCGCTCAAATCCGGCAAGAGGTTTTCTTCACGGATTTTGCCAAAGGCACGAATTGTTTGGGCAATTTCTCCCAGCGCGGCGGTATAGACGGCCGGAACGACGCAGTATGCGCCCTCCGTTTCGGCTCCACCGTCCAGCAGGCCAAGAAGCATGTCCGTTACGTCGTCGATATAGGCCAGCTGCAACGTGCGGGACGGATCGGCAACCGTGATGGGCAAATCGTGCAGCGCATGATAGCAGAACGTTGCAATCGCGTTGTTATAGTTTGGCTTCGCCCATTTCCCGAACACATACGGCAGCCGGACGACATATGCTTTTGCGCCTGTTTCCCGCTGATACTGGAAGAGCAGCTCTTCCCCGGCCTTTTTGCTTCTTCCGTAAAGATTCGGGAGAGCGGCCTGCGTGGAGCTTGCAAACATTACGGGACAACTATTGCCGCAGTGCAGCAGGGTGCGAAGCAGTGTGTCGGTAAACCCGAAATTGTCCTGCATGTATTCGTCCTGTGTCTTCGGCCGGTTGACGCCCGCCAGATGATAAACAAAGTCGCATGCCGCACAGTACCGCTCCAGCAGTTCCAGCGGAGAATCCGCCACAAACGGCAGGATTTCAACGTCTGCACGGGTTCGCAGTGCAAACGCCAGGTTTTTTCCGATAAATCCATCGGCGCCGGTGATGAGAATTTTCACGTAAACCGTCTCTTTTCCTGCGTCCCGTCCTGCTTGCCCAACAAAACGATCTGTCCAGCACCGCGCGGCCAACGTTTACGCGCGTTTTGTTTCGGTTTACTCTTTGTCCGGCCGCGCGTTCTGTAAACGTTCCGTCCTCGTGTTCAAAAAGTTTTTGGTTAAATATGCAAAATAAACGGGTAGTTTCCCGCTTTCTGCCAAAATAGTATCATGCAGGCCAGGCGGTGTCAATGGAAGCCACTACTCATGATGGTTTTCAGATGTTTCCCCGGCGCGGCTTCCCCCTTTTAGGCCGGTTTCACACCGTTTTCGCTGTAAACACAAACAGCGGAACCCCTGCCGAGGGCCTCCGCTGCCTGTATTCATTCTTTGCGCCGCCTATGCGTTTTCGCGCGTGTCGGGCACGCGTTTTCCCGGCGCGTCATATTTATTGAGACACAGCGGCCGCAGTTTATACGTCAGCACCACGGAAGACTTAACATATTCCGCATAAAACGCTTTTTTGATGCGGTCCATAACCAGCCGCCCGGTCTCGTATGTGACCGACGGCAGCAGCACGACATACTGCATAACACTATAGCGCGAGATTGTGTCGCCGCGGCGCAGGTTCGTTTGGGCGACGTTGAGCAGCTGCTTCATAATGTTGTCGAGCACCAGATTGTCGAACCGCTGCTCATAAGTGTTGCTGATGGTCAGAAGCGCTAAAAACATCGTGCCGTTATAGCGCTCGAGCATGCGCCGCTGCAGTTGATAGATTTCCTTGAATATCTCATATTCACAGACAAACGCGCCCATAGAGGCGTCGTCCTCTTCGAGCATGCCCTGCACCTTCTCGATGTCGGCCTCCATCTCCTGGTCAGCCTGCACAATGAGCTTGTACACCGCGCGGATTTCGCCGGAGGGCTGGATGCCGAGCTGTTTGTAGTGCAGATCGGTGGCAAAATAGTACTGCGAAAGAGCCTCCCGCTTTTTACCGGTCTTCACCAGCGCCATCATGAGTTCCAGATGCAGCCGCTCGTCAAACATGTCGACGTCCATGGCCTTGCGGCAGACCTGGATGATCATTTCGTACTCCTCTTCCGTTTTCAGCAGGTCCAGCAGCGTAAAGACGCTTTCAAGGAAGAGATCGTGATAATACACACTCTTGGGCACGACCCACATTTCCTCTGCGGAGTTGGTCAGAAGCGGGCCGGTGTAAATCTGGAGCATCTGCAGATAGCGCTCGATGCACTCTCGGTTGGACATTCCGGGCGTGCGCGCTTCCTGGCAGAGCCGTTCAAATTCAAACACGTCGATCTCGCAGTCAAGGTCTGAATTCCATTGATAAGCGCCGCGCGCAGTCAGAATGGAATCCGCAAGCTCCGGAAGACCGCTGCTTTCCACCAACGCCCTGTAACGATGTAAAAGCGTTCTCAGCGCAGTCGCGGGATTGCGGTTTTCCTTGTCCGACCAGAGCATTTCGAGCAGTTCTTCGTGCGGCACCGGACGGTCCCGCTTTAAAATCAAATACTCGAGGAACTGGCTGGTTTTCTTCGCCTGCCGCAGCTGGGAGAGCACCACGTTCCCGTTGACGATGATTTCAAACGTGCCAAACATCTTGATTTTAACTTTCGCTTCAGGCATTGCGTCCATCCTTCCTGTTTCGTCGGTCGTTCCATTAAGTCTTTTAGCAAAATTCGCTGCCCGGCGCCCGCGTGGTTATGCGCCGAGCTTCTTTCTCATAAGTTCCGGATTGGACGCGTACAACCGCGCCGTTTCCGCGCCGATGCGCCCTGCGTCGTAGAGACGCAGGATGTCCGCGTCCATGGCGCGCATCCCCTCGTCCGCACCGGAGAAGATCACGTTGTCCATCTGGTGTGCCTTTCCGTCCCGGATCATATTTTGAATCGCGCTGTTTGCCAGCATGATTTCAAACGCAGGTTCCAGTCCGCCGTCCAGCGTTGGAAGCAACTGCTGACTGACGACCGCGCGCAGCACCATTGAAAGCTGAATGCGGATCTGCTGCTGCTGGTTGGCGGGAAACACGTCGATGATGCGGTCGATGGTTTTCGCCGCGCCGATCGTATGGAGCGTGCTCAAAACCAGCTGTCCCGTTTCCGCGGCGGTCAGTGCGGTCTGAATCGTTTCAAAGTCCCGCATCTCGCCAAGCAGGATTACGTCCGGCGCCTGCCGCAGCGCGGCGCGCAAAGCAGTTTTGTAACTGTCCGTGTCGTGCTCGATTTCCCGTTGGGAAACCACGCTCTTGCGGTGCGGATGGATAAATTCGATCGGGTCTTCAATCGTAATGATATGTCCGCGGCGCGTATTGTTGATGCGGTCGATCACGCACGCAAGCGTTGTAGACTTCCCGCTTGCCGCCGGACCTGTCACCAGAACGAGTCCCTTTTTTACGTCCGCAAGATCGAGTACCTCTTTGGGGATATGCATTTTTTCCGGGTCGGGCAGATGCAGTGAAACGACCCGGAGCACCATTGCAAGAGAGTTTCTCTGTTTGTACGCGTTGCAGCGGAAGCGCCCTACGCCGCTGACGGAAAACGAAAAATCGTCGTCTCCGTGCTCGATCAGACGGTCCATGTCGCGGCGGTCCAGCCTGTACACCTGCTCCAGCAGCCGACGCGTATCGTCCGGCTTGAGCACGTCGTCAAGGATGGGCTGCACCGCGCCGGAAAGTTTGATGGAAACGCGCGAACCGGGAATCAAAAACACGTCCGACCCGCCCGTTTGTATTGCAAGCTGTAAGATATCGTCTATATTCGCCATACTCAATCCCCCTGCCAGAGCGTTTCCCCGCTCTCGCTCAGCCACTCGCTTGCGCTTTCGTAGCGGTAGCGCGTCACAATGCATCGTCCCGCATCCGCCGCCACCACAATTTTAAGCGTGTGTCCGTCGTATGCGCCGACGGAGAATTCATACGTCCCGTCGCTGACCTTCGTGACGCCTTCGACGCCGACCGGATCGTCGCCCGCCGCCAGCGCGCCGTCGATCTGCGCGAGCATTTTCTGCGCGCGCGCGTCGGCGTCGTAAAACGCGTCAACACTCGCGGCGGTTTTGTCGGTCAGCGCCGCATCCGATTTTGCCTGGACAAGCGAGAGCACCGCAAACAGCGTGAGGCTCACTACGACGATGATCAGCAGGATACTCGAAGAGCCGACGCCCATACGCGAAGGATATTTTCTCATGGAGCCACCTCCGCGTCCGAAACATACCGCACGGCACAAAGCGAATAGACCGACCCGCTTTGCGAAGAAACGCTCAAATCGATCTGATAGAGCGTGCCGCCCGCCGGAGAAAGATCGCGCGTAACCTTGCCTTCCACCGTTAAATCCGGCTCGATCACATCGGAAAACGTCCGTATACCCGCCGCGTCAAACGCGCCGTCGCCCACAGGATCGGACTTTGTCTGCTCGGCGACGGTTTCCATCGCCAGCAGCGCGCGCGAATGATATGCGCTCTCGCTCGAAATCGAGCTCGCGGCGGCGATCAACTGCACCACAATGCTGGTGGACAGTGCAAAAAACAGGATAATAATCGTGAGTTCCAGCAGCACCGGACTGAACGAACCGCGTTTTTTCAGCGGCTGCAGCGGTGAATCATTCACGACGCGGCCTCCCCTCCGGCGGCCAGAAACAGCGAAGAGGTATGCGTTTCACCGTCTTCGTCCACCAGGGATATCGTCAGCAGCCGCCCTTCCAGCGCAAAGGAAAGCGCCTGCGCCTGCAAAATTTCTTCGCCGTAACTCGCATCAAACGGCTGCCCGGCCGCGGCGAAATACTCGCGAATCGCCTCGCCGTCGCAGTAAATATACGTTTCATACCGCTCGCCGCCGTAATCGCCGCCGAGCGCAAGCACATCCACGCCGTCCTCCAAACGAATTTCCAGCATATCCGCTTCGTCCGAACTGCGCACCTTGCCGAGGATATAACTCATTCCCGTGCGGGACGCATGCGCCGCGTCCGCGGTCTGTATGATCGTCCGGTATGCGCGCGCACCGACCACGACCACAAGCAGCGAAAGAATCGCGAACGCCGCAAGCAAAGCAAACACGAATACGCCGCGGATATCCCCGCGCAGACCTTTCGGCGTGCGCCTGGTCTCCATCATTCGCCACCTCCGATCGCACGGACCGAAACGTTCGGCATAACGTTGCTGGCAAACACGTCGTAAAACACCGCATAGCGGCTTTCGTCCACCGCTATCCCATAATTCTGATACAAATACTCCAAATCCGGCGGGTATTTCCCCTCCACGGCATAACAGGTAACGATCGCCCGGCGCAGGGCACGATCGAGCGCTTCCGTTTCCTCTGCGGCGTTGCGATGGGACGCGGAAGCAAGCGCAAACACAAACAGCAGCGCGATCGCAAGAAAAACCGCAGCGGCGGCAATCAAGCCCCGATTGGCCGAACGCTTCCTATCATATAAATGCACGCTCTTCCTTCGTCCTCCCTTCCGGTGAGATTTTCGTCGCAGAGCTTTCTATGCGCCGGTTCAGCCGACCGCCGAAAGCACCGAAAGCAGCGGCAGCATAACCGAAAGCAGAATCCCGCCGATCACGATGGAAAGCACTGCGACCAGCGTAGGTTCGATCATGGCCACCACGGCGTGGATCGCTTCGTCCGCATCTTCCATATAGATGCCGCTGAGTTTTTCCATCACGGAGTCCAGTTTGCCTGCCGCCGCGCCGAAGCGAATCATCTTTTCATGCATGGGGTCGAACAACCCGTTTTCGCCGACGGCATCCGCAAACGACGCGCCTTTTTTGAGCTTTTCCGCGCTTTGCTCCGCTTTTTTGCGATACTTCGGGTCCGTAATGACCGTCGGCGCAAGTTTAATTGCGTCTTCGAGCGGATGCCCCGCCGTAAGCATCATGGACAATACGGAGGCATACCGCGCCGCGGACAGCCGGGCGTTAACCCGCCGCACGGACGGCAGAACCTTGGCCAGCAGCAGAATGACCGATTCCCGTTTGGAAGTTTTGAGCAGTATACCGGTCACGATCAGCAGCACGGCAAAAACGCCCACCAGCACCAGCATTACCTTGCCGACGCCGACGCCAATCTGCATGGCTGCGCTCGCGGGCGTTCCCGCCGCGAGGCCGAGACTGTCGAATACGCGCTGGAACACCGGCAGCACGCTGATGACCAGAATCGCGATCACCACCGCCAGCATCATCACCAGTACGGTCGGATACAAAATCGCATTTTTTACGGAGGTTCTGATCTCCGCTTCCCACTGGTAATAGTTCGCAAGCGCACTCATCACGTCGTCCAGCTTGCCGGCGCGTTCGCCGATGCGCACCATTGCGCAGAGATACGCCGGAAAAATATTCGCCTCTTCCAGCGCGGCGGACAGCGCGCCTCGCTTGACAAGCGCTTTGTAAATCTGCAAAAACCGCTCGCCGTAACGGCTGTCCGCATAGCTTTGCGCCAGCGTCTCCATCCCGTCATAAAGCGGAATGCCCGCTTTAAGCACCATGGCGATCTGTTCGCAGAACAGCGCCGTTTCCTCCGGCGGGAGCGTCTTTCGCTTTTTTTCGTCCGTCATTGCGTCCTTCCTCTCCTGATCTGCACGCACTCTGCTTAATAAATCCTCTCGGTCACATAATCTTTTTCGCGATGCCCGGTGCCCGCGAGCGTTGGGTCCATCCAGACCCATTCGCCTTCCAAATACACGCTGTTCCAGGCATGATACAGATTTTCCGGCGATACCATTCCGATTTCCACCCGCGCGGGAATTCCCTGTGCACGTAGCAGCGCCGCAAGCAGCACCGCATAATCGAAACAAATGCCCGTCTTCTCCGTCAGCGTTTCGTCCGCGTCCGGCAGGTATCCGCTCCCGACCGTTTCCGCTTTTTCCGTATCATACGTCAACGTCTTCACCACAAAACGATAACAGGCTTTTGCAATCTTTTGTTCGTCTGTCAGTTCCTGCGTTAGATCATCGGAAACGGCAACAACATCGCTTTGTGCATCGAACCACACATACTGGTTCGGGTATACGAACGGAACCGTCTCGCTGGCCAGCGAAACTTCGATATCCACGCTGTAGCGCACGGCATACAGATCGTCTTCCACCTGCTCCATCACGCGCAGCGTATATGCCCCGCTGCCCATCTGCAGAGGGAACACGCTGTAGTCCCCGCCACTCGGCAAATCGTAATAATAAACCTGTGTTTCGGTCGATACGCGCGCCTTCAGGCGCTTTTCCTCCGGCTCGCATTTCATCATCACATACCCCTGATCGGTATGGGACGCATCGATGGTAACGCCTTCGCCAGCATAAACAACCGTGCCGGAAGCTTCCGGAATCGAAAGCTTGCTCGCCTGCGCGGAGGCGCTTTGCGTCTCGCCGGCCGTCCCAACGGGCGCACTGCCGGAAACGGTTTCCTCCAGCCCGGCGGCCGCGGAAGGCGTTTCCGCACACGCACACAGGCAGATGAAGCCGAAAATCAGCAGCCACGCAATCCATTGATGCAGCCGTCCGGCCGTCGACCGTTTTTCCATGTACCGATTATACCGCTACAAATTACAGCAATGCAACAAATTGTTACCAAAGAACATCACATTGCAACGAAATTCCCGCTGAAAACCCTTCTTTTTATGTTACATTTTACAGGTCCCGGTATAGAAACAGCCGTATCTGCAATCTGCATACAATCGAAGACGCGTTTTGTGCCGCTCAAAAAAAGATCCGTTTCTACTGTATCGTCCATATTTTTGGTTCTACACTATAGATTGGGGTAAGGGAAAAAAAGAAGAAGCATAACCG
>DAOTGE010000011.1:0-59143 GCA_035446965.1 Eubacteriales bacterium | reverse complement strand
GCGCACGCGGCGGTAAAGGTGCGGGCGTGCCCGCAGAAACGAGACGGAAACGCAAGACGGCGGACATTCTGCCCGCCGCCTTCTTGCGCGCCGCACATTCAGTATTTTTTTGTGTAGTACAGTTTCAGGCTCAGCTTGACCAGCGCGGTAAACAGCAGGGCGCAAAGCAGCGTGTCGAACACGGTGAAATTGATAAACCCGCTGACCACGACGCCCGCGGCAAGCCCGGCAAGCACGATATTGATGCCCGCGCCGCCGATCTTCGACTGGATATAGCGGTACCGCTCGTCGTTTTCACAAACATAGAGCGCTTTGAGTTTTTCTTCGTTTAGCAGCGCCGCGATATACTTCACCAGCAGGAACGCCATGACGGCTTCCAGCCCGGCGAAGAACCCGACGTTGTAACCGAGCGCGAAATCCGGCGCGCGTCCTTCAAACAGGTCGGGCCGGCAGAAGAAAACGGCTACCGCCGCGATGACGGCCACGCTGTAGATACCTCCGAAGATTACGCGGTTTTTCAGGGTTTTTCTGAATTTTTCCATTTTTTATTGTTCCTCCGTTTCCGAAAAGTCAAATACCTGCTCAATCGTTAAACCGAAATAGCTCGCAATTCTGTGTGCAAGAACCAGCGAAGCGGTATATTTTTCGCATTCCAGCGACGTAATCGTCTGGCGCGTCACGCCGACCGCCGCGGCAAGTTCCTCCTGCGAGAGTTTGTTCTTCTTGCGAAGTTCCTGTATCCTCGTTTTCAAAGGATCACCTCCATGCATAGCGTGCTTTGCATTTATAGTATAGCGAGCTTTGCATATTATGTCAAGCGTGCTTTGCATTTTTCTTTTCGCAGCGAAACCGGCGTTATCTTGATTTATACGGATGAAACGAATACTAAAGCGATTGTGGCGCATTATGGTTCGATATGATATTATGGAATAACAAAAAAACAGAATAATCCAGTTTTAACCGGCGCCGGCGGCGGCACGCACCAAATCACATCCAATGGAGCGGTTCCGTTTGCCAGGGGGGCTGTTACAGACCACGACAGGGCGGTAATGGAAAGGAGCCGATATGAAAACGACACTCAAAAAAGCGCTGTGCCTTTTGGCGGCGCTCCTGCTGGCGGCGCTCGCCGTCAGCTGCACCAGCGCAAAAGTGACCGAAGCGATTATGACCGACAGCATCGACGCGGACGGAATGCCCGGCGAAGCGGTCGCGTCTTTCCCGGGCGACGCGGAGATCGTTTATGCCGCGGCAAAACTGCTGAACGCGCCGGACAACACGCAGGTGCGCGTGCTTTGGACCTATCAGAGCGAAGACCAGGTGATGGACGAGGTCACCATCGACAGCGGGGATATCGCCAACCGATATATCTACTCGTCCTTCGAGCCGGCGGGCATCCTGCCGGAAGGCGACTATAAGGTCGAATTTTTCGTTGAGGACAGGGACGAGCCGGACGCGACGGCGATGTTCCTTGTGACTGCTCCGTCCGTGCGCATTTCAGACGCTTTTATGACGCTGAGTGTGGATGAAAGCGGCCTGGCGGGCGAAGCGGTGGAGTCGTTTTCCGCGGACGCGGAGATGCTGTATACGTTCGCAACGCTCGAAGAAGCCAAACAGCGCACGCAGGTCCGCATCGTGTGGACGTATATCACTGGCGACCAGCTGATCGACGAGGTCACGGTCGACGGAATCGATCCGGCCGACCCGACCATCTATTCCTATCTGCAGCCGACGGAAATCCTGCCGGCGGGAGACTATCAGGTTGAATATTACTTGAACGGAGCGGAGGAAGCCGCGTATACGGTGCCGTTTACCGTTGCGGACGCCACGCCGGTCATCTATGACGCGCACATGACCTCCTATATGGAGGCGGGCGGCGTACCGGCCGACACGATCACCGTGCTGGAACCGACGGGCACCTGGTATGTTTCCGCAATCCTCACCAATACCCAGCCGGACACGCTGATCCGCTATGAGTGGTACGACACGACCGGCGGGGTAATCGACGCGTATACCTTCGATCCGCAGGGACAGAGCGACATCTATATCGGCGGGACGCTGTCGCTGAACGTGATTGCGCCGGAGGGCACCTATCAGGTGGCGCTGTTCATCGAGGGCGAGGCGGAACCCGCGGCGGTGGTCGAGTTCGAAGTAAAGGGCGTCAACCAGAGCACGGCGGCCGACCTGAGCGGGTTTTCGGCCTATACGCAGCAGGAAGGCGGCTTTGCCATTGCGTATCCTTCGGACTGGACGCTGGTTGCGCAGCCTGAAAGCCAGGCCGCCGGATTTTATGCGTCGGGGTACGACATAAACGGTGCGCCGGACGACAACACCGTCATGGTCGTGACAGTCAGAGACAGCGCGGCAGGCTATACGATTAACGACGCGCTGACGGAGTGGGTTACGGCAACGGACGGCGAAGGCCGCGACGATTATGTGAATATCGACAGCGCCGTCGAGGACGTCAGCGGGCGCGAGATGGGCATGTTTGCATATTCCTGGTCGTATGAAGGGCAGGCGCTCTATACGTTCGACTTCCTCGTGCTCAACGGCGACGATCTGTATATTATTACGGCAACGTTCCGCGCGGAGGATGCGGAGACGCTCTATCCGTATCTCGAACAGATGGTGCTTTCGTTCGACATCCTGTAAAAACACGACGATACCGCATGTTCAAAAAAAGCGCCGGATTTTCCGGCGCTTTTTTGTACGCATTGCGCTGTGAAGCCCGCCCTGCGCATGGACAAACGCACGCGCGCTGTGGTATGATCCAACGAGCAGAAAGAAAGAGGAAACTGGAATTTCATGACGGCAGAAGAAAAAGGAACGTTGGCAAAGGGATATTTTCTGGAAGGGTACAGCTGTGCACAGTCCGTTTTGATGGCGTTCTGCGACGAAACGGGTCTGACAAAGCGGCAGGCGGCGATGCTGGCCTCCTCGTTCGGCGGCGGAATGGGCCGCATGCGGGAAGTCTGCGGCGCGGTGAGCAGCATGTTTATGATCGCCGGCATCCTGAAGGGTTACGACGACCCGAAGGCGACCGAAGAAAAGAGCGAAGCGTACGCGCGCGTGCGCGCACTGGCTGAGGCGTTTAAAGCGAAAAACGGCTCGATCATCTGCCGGGATTTGCTCATGGACACCGAGGTCACGCCCGGCGGAGAGCCGGAGGCGCGCACGGAGGATTATTATAAGCGCAGGCCGTGCGACTGTTATGTGGAGGATGCGGCGCGCATCATCGCCGTTGAGATCGGGCTGGAAACGGCGCGCTGAAACAAAGGAAGGGCGGAGTACGAATGCCGATTTTTGCGCAGGGCGTAACGAAGAACAAACTCACGCTGCTGTACTATATCCGTAAATGCGGCTTGGACATCACGCGCGAACAGCTCTACCGCGCGATGCTCGAAAACGACGCGATGAACTATTTCGACTTCGAGAGCTGCATGCACGAGCTGGAGGAGGACGCATTCATCCTCGCCGTGCCGCGAGCATTCGGGCAGGGATACCGCGTTTCCGTCCGAGGGGAGGACGCGCTGGAGCAGTTCGTCGAGAGCCTGCCGGTGTCGCTGCGCGAAAAGCTGGAGCGGTATGCCAAAAGCAAAAACAAGGAAATGCTGCTGCAAACGCAGATTGTCTCCGAGATGGAGGAACTGCCCGGCGGGGGATATGTGGTCAAGCTGCGCGCGCTGGAAAACGACGCGGCGGTGATGGAGCTTTCGCTGCGGGTCGCGACGCGGGAAATGGCGCAGCGCATGCGCGGCAACTGGGAAGGCCAGTCCGAAGCGCTCTATGAAACGATTCTGGAAAAGCTGCTGAAACGAGATTAAAGCAAAGGGTTTTAAACAGTTTTGCAATAGACAGAGGCCTCCGGCATTTGCCGGAGGCCTGCGTTATCTACGCTAAAACGCGTTACTTTTCGCAGCGGAGCCTTTGAATCATATCCGCGGGGTCTGCCGCGTGGAATACCGCGCTGCCCGCGACGAGGATGGTCGCGCCCGCGTCGACGCAGCGCATTGCGGTCTCCGGATTGATGCCGCCGTCCACTTCGATTTCGGTTTTAAGGCCGCGCGCATCGATCATCTCCCGCAGCTCGGCGATTTTGCCGACCGATTCGGGGATGAATTTCTGCCCGCCGAAGCCGGGGTTGACGGACATGACCAGCACGAGGTCGCAGTACGGCAAAACTTCCTTTACCAGCACGGCGGGCGTGCCGGGGTTGAGCACCACGCCGGCCTTCAGGCCGTTTTCGTGCAGATGCTGGAGCGCGCGGTGCATATGCGGTTCGGCCTCGGCATGGAAGGTGATCACGTCCGCGCCGGCCTTGATGAACCAGTCGAAAAAGCGCGTCGGCTCGTTGACCATCAGGTGCACGTCTATGGGCAGCTTCGTCAGCGGGCGGATGGCCGAGCAGACCGGCGGGCCGAACGAAAAGTTGGGTACGAAGTGTCCGTCCATCACGTCGAAATGGACCCAGTCCGCGTTCCAGTCGGTCAGGCGTTCGATATCGCGGCCGAGGTTCGCAAAATCGGCGGAGAGAATGGAAGGCGCAATTTTAATCATAACGGTGTTTTCTCCTTTGTTCGTTTTCCAAAGAGATTTCGCGGTAGCGTTCGTACCGCGCGCGTGTGAGTTCGCCGGAGTCGAGCAGCGCCTTTACGGCGCAGTCCGGCTCGGACAAATGCCGGCAGCCGGCGAAGCGGCAGCGCTCAAACGCGTTCCCGAATTCCGGCCAGCTTTCGTTGAGCGCCTGCTGCGAAAATTCTTCCAGTTCCAGCAGGGAAAAACCGGGCGTGTCGAGCACCGCGCCGCCAAGCAGCGGCCAGAGCTCCGCGCGGCGGGTCGTGTGCCTGCCGCGGTCGGTTTTTTTCGCAAGGCCGCCCGTTTCGAGCATAAGCGCGGGGAACAGCGCGTTGAGCAAAGAACTTTTGCCGACGGCGGATTGTCCGGCAAAGCAGGAAATCCGTCCGGCGAGCGCGCTTTTCAGCGCGTCGAGCCCTTCGCCGGTCTTCGTTGAGGTCAAAAGCGTGTGAAAGGCGGCGTAGTCGCTCTGAAAAGAGGAGACGATCTCCGCTTCGCCGATATCGATCTTGTTGAGCAGCAGAAGCGGCTCGACGCCGAGCACATGCGACTGCAGCAGCAGTTTGTCGACAAGCATCCAGTCCGGCTTTGGCGCGCAGGCCGCCGCGACGATGACGATCTGGTCGATGTTGGCGACGCTCGGGCGCACCAGCTGATTTTTGCGCGGCAGGATCTCCTCAATGGAGGCATAGCCGGATTCCTGAACGGAAATTTCGGCGAGGTCGCCGACCGTTGGAACGATACGTTCGCTGCGAAACTTCCCGCGGGCTTTACAGGTTACGGTTTCGCCGGAGTCGAGCAGCACGTAATAGAACCCGCCGACGCCTTTAACAAGCCTTCCGCGCCGGGTCATGCAGTGCACCCAAATGGGAAACGCAGGAACATTTGCTGCATTTTTACGACTCCTTGTCCGTAAAGGTAAAGTCCTGCCGCTTAATCTCGCTGCCGCCGCGCAGCAGGATTATTTCGCGCACGCCGGAAATATCGGAATACGCGGTGAACGAAACGGGGATTTTCTCGCCCGCTTCGAGCGTGGCTTCATAGAGGATGCGATAATAGGCGAACCCGTCGTAGGTTTCCTGCATCACCGCGAGCACCTTTGCGCCGCCGCTCGGCACGTCCACATTGAAGGCGATGTCCGCCTCGTAATCGTAATGCGGGACGCCGGAGACGGTGAGCGTGACCGCCGTTTCAGGCAGCACCTGCGTGCCGGGCAGCGGGTCCTGCAGATAGACCGTGCCGTCTTCGACGATGTCTGAGGGGACATAGCGCACAAAGATATTGTTGAACGAGTCAAGCCGGAGCTGGCCGAGAATGAGGTTGAGCGGCTCGTCCATTGCATACGGCATTTCAAAGGTCGTTTCGGACGAGGCGCTGATCACAACGTCGATCGTCTGGCCGTTTGTTACCTCGGTCTCCGCCGTCACGGACTGCTCGCAGACATAGCCGATTTCGATCTCCGAAATGCGGTAACTCACCGAGCCGAGCGTCAGGCCGCTTTCCTCAAGCGCGCGCGTCGCCTCGTCGAGCGTCATGCCGATCAGGTTCGGCACCGTCGGTGCGGCGGGGCCCAGACTGACGATGCAGTAGATGGTCGTGCCGTGGCGCGCCTTTACGCCCGCTTCGGGCGACTGAAGGATCACGTTGCCGGAAGCGACGGTGTCGTTGTTTTCGTAGTCCTGAATCTCAAACGAAAAACCGAAGTTTTCCGCTTTGTTGCGCGCTTCGTCCACGGTGCGGTCCACAAGCGTCGGCACGAGATCGTAGGATTCGTCGTCGCTCACATAGGTGCCGCGCAGAATGATGAAGATGCCGATGATCACCATCACCAGCGCCGCGACCGTCAGACCGATGCGCAGCGAGCCGTGCGTGTGCCGGCGGTAGGATTTTTTCTGCGGCGGCGTTTTCGCCGTGGAAGAAAACCGCGCGAACTCGCCGTTCGGGTCCTTGAGCGAGCGGCGCAGGTGCGCGCTCATCTCGTTGGCCGTCTGGTAACGGCGGTTTAAATCTTTGTTCAGCGCGCGCAGCACAACGTCGTTGAGTGCGGGCGGGATTTTCGGGTTGATCTGAATCGGCGGCGCGGGTATGTCGCTGATGTGCTTGAGCGCGATTGCAACGGAGGTTTCGCCCTCAAACGGCACGTGCCCGGTGAGCATTTCGTAGAGCATGACGCCCGTGGAATACAGGTCGCTGCCTTCCGTGACCGGCACGCCTTTTGCCTGTTCGGGGGAGAGATAGTGCACCGAGCCGAGCACGGTGGAGCCGGTGAACGTCACGGTGCTCGCGTCGACTTCGCGCGCGATGCCGAAATCCATGAGCTTGACCTTGCCGTTGTGCATGACGATCACGTTCTGAGGTTTTACGTCCCTGTGGATGATGCCGGCGGTGTGCGCGGCGTTGAGCGCGTCGAGCACCTGCACCGTGAGCGCGACGGCGATGCGCGGCGGCATGGGTCCGTTCTTATCGAGAATTTCCTTGAGGGTCTGGCCTTCGATGTATTCGAGGACGATATACGGCAGGCCGTCGGTCTCGCCGACGTCGTATGCGCGCACGATGTTGTCGTGCGAAAGATGCAGCACGGCGCGCGCTTCGCGCTCGAAACGGCGCAGAAACTCCGAGTCGTTTTTATATTCGTCCTTGAGGATCTTTACGGCGTACGTCCTGCGGTTGGAGAGGCTCACGACGCGGTAAACATGCGCCATGCCGCCGGATCCGATCAGTTCGACGATGCGGTACCGATGGCCTATGATGGTGCCGGGCGCGATCATGCGTCGTCCCCCTCTTCACAGCGCACAAGCACGACGGTCACGTTGTCCGTCCCGCCGTTATCGAGCGCGGTTTCCACAAGGGCGTCGCACATTTCTTCGAGCGTGGATTCCGAGCGGAGCACTTCGGCGATTTCGTCTTCCTCCATCGCGCCGTGCAGGCCGTCCGAACAGAGCAGCAGGATGTCGCCTTCCTCCCAGTCGCGCTCGAACACGTCCACGTCGACCGTGGGCGAAACGCCCATTGCGCGGGTGATGATGTTGCGCTGCGGATGGAAGCGCGCGTCCTCTTTTGTAATGACGCCCTGCTGCACGAGCTGTTCCACATACGAATGATCGGTGGTGACCCGCATAAGCGCGTCCCCTCCGAACTGATAAAGCCTGCTGTCGCCGACGTTCGCGGCGATGTATTTTTTGCCGCGCACCAGCGCGCAGACGAGCGTCGAGCCCATGCCGCGCAGCGCAATGTCGTCCTCGGCGGCTTCAAACACGGTGAGGTTGACGCGTTCGACGGTGCTTTTGAGCTGCGCGACCTCGCGGCCGGATTCAAACGCGGTTTCGCCTTCTAAAAGGCCGTCCACAAGCAGCTTGCTGGCAACCGCGCCCGCCGCGTGCCCGCCCATGCCGTCCGCAACGGCAAACAGGCAGACGCCCGGGCATTCGCTTGGCAGCAGGTAACTGTCCTCATTGTGCAGCCGTTTTCCGATGTCAGTCTTCACCGCGTATTTCATGCAAAATCCTCCTGCGCAGCTGTCCGCACGCGCCGTCGATGTCCGTTCCGAGTTCGCGGCGGACGGTTGCGGAAATGTTTCGTTGGTTCAGTCGCTCGCGGAATTTTTCCGCCTCCGCACGGCTTACGCCGTCCAGCCCGCGCTCCGGCACGGGGTTGAGCGGGATGAGGTTTACGTGGCAGAGGATGCCGCGCAAAAGTTTCGCCAGCGCGTCCGCGTCCGAAAGGGAGGCGTTCACGCCGCTGATGAGGGCATATTCAAACACGACCCGCCTGCCGGTCTTTTCGGCATACCGCTTTGCCGCGGCGATTACGTCCATAATCGGATAAACCTTGTTGACCGGCATGAGGAACGAGCGCGTTTCGTCGTCGTGCGCGTGCAGCGAAACCGAGAGCGTCACGTGCGGCGCGTCCTCTATAAACGAGTCGATCTTCGGCACGATCCCGCAGGTGGAAACGGAGATGTTCCGCGGGCTGATTTTCAGCCCGTCCGGCGAAGTGACGCGGCGCAGAAACGCGACCACGTTGTCGTAGTTGTCCAGCGGTTCGCCGCTGCCCATGAGCACGAGGTTCGTGACCGTCCGGTGGCCGGGTTCGGCGGGTTCGTCCCGCTCCACGGCGAGGATCTGGCCGAGCATTTCGCCGATGCGGAGGTTACGCACGCAGCCTTCCAGCGTGGAAGCGCAGAACCGGCAGCCCATGTTGCAGCCGACCTGCGTGGAAAGACACAGCGTATTACCATAATGATAGCGCATCAAAACGCCTTCCACAAGGTTTTCGTCCTCAAGGCGGAAGAGGTATTTGAGCGTGCCGTCCTTATTTGAGCGCAGTTTGCGCTCGATGGTCACGCCGCCGTAGGGGATGGCGGCGAGCTTTTCGCGCATCGACTTTGGCAGGTTCGTCATTTCCTCCGGCCTTGCGCCGAGGTTGAGCCAGCCATAGAGCTGCTCGGCGCGGAAATACGGCTCGCGCAGATCGATGATCAGGCGCTTGATCTCGTCGTAATCCAAATCCGCTAAATACATTTTCTCATCCTCGCAATAAAGAAGCCGTCCGTGCCGTGCACATGCGGCAGGAGCTGGAGCATGCCGTCGTTTTCTATCGGCAGCGGCATGCGTTCGGGCGAAAAGTCCGCGTGCTCCGCCAGAAATTCTTCCGTCTGCAGTTCGTTTTCCCGCCGGGAGATCGTGCAGGTTGCGTAAACGAGCAGACCGCCGGGGCGCACATAGCGGTGGCACGCGGCAAGGATTTCCTTTTGCAGCGCGGCAAGCGCCGTGACGTCCGCGTCCGTTTTGCTGTAGCGCAGGTCGGGCTTGTCGCCAAGCAGGCCGAGTCCGCTGCAGGGCGCGTCGACAAGCACCGCGTCGAACTGGGTTTCATTCGCGGTGTCGAACTCGGACGCGTCGCAGACGCGCGATTCGGCGGTTACATGCAGCCGCCGCAGCGTTTTTTCGAGCAGTTCCGCGCGGTGCGGGTGCTTTTCCAGGCACGTGAGCGAAACGTCCCCGCGGCAGAGGCTGAAAAGATAGGCGCTTTTCCCGCCGGGCGCGGCGCAGGCGTCGAGCACGCGTTTTTTCGTCATGTCGCCAAGCGCGCGGCATACGAGCATCGCGCCCTGTCCCATCACGGTGAATTTGCCTTCCGTAAACAGCGGGGAAGACGCAATGTCGAACCCGGTTTCGAGGGCGAGCGAATTTTCGTCCCAGCGATTGCGGCGGCAGCCGACGGGCAGCGCGGCAATCAGTTCGTCTGTCGTAAAGGGATCCTGTGCGCGCACCTCGACCGGCGCGGCGGAGCAGGAAAGCAGTTGTTCCGTCTGCGCTTCGCCGTATGCTGCGAGCCATTCGGAAACGATCCATTCGGGATAGCTGTAGCGAATGGAAAGGCGCTTGAGAGGCTCTTTCGGCAACGCGGGCAGAGAGGAGGCTTCGCTGCTGCGCGAAACGCTCCTGAGTACGCCGTTGACAAATCCGCTGAGTGCGCCTTTGCCGATTTCACGCGTCAGCAGCACGCTTTCGTTGACCGCCGCGTGGGCGGGCGTATGCATGTACAGCAGTTCGCAAACGCCGAGGCGGAGCACGCCGCGCACCGCGGGCTTGATACCGCCTTTTACGAAAAACGAAAGGTAATAGTCGATGGTCAGAAGGTGGTCGAGCGTCGTGTAAACGAGCGCGGCGGCGTATTTCGCCTCGCGCTCCGGCAGGTCCCGGCTGAGTTGTTTTACGCGAAGATTCGCGTATGCGCCCCGGTCGGTCACGTCGGTGAGCGCGTCGTATGCCTTTCTGCGTGCGCTCAAGAGAGCACCTCGCCTTCCAGCGGACGGCCCGCAAGGCAGGCCTTTGCATCCATGCGCTTTTTACCGGGCAGCTGCAGTTCGGCAATTTCCAGCCAGCCGTCACAGCAGCGCACGAACAGGCCGGTTTTTGCGCTCCCGCGGAGCGTGCCGGCGGGCGCGGGGCCGAAATCGGGGCCCGTTTTGCGCGTTGTATGCAGCTTGACCGGCTGTCCGCCGAGCAGTGCGTATGCGCCCGGCCAGGGGTTCGTGCCGCGCACGCGGTCGTGGACGGCCTGCACGGTCTGCGAAAAGCCGAGCTTGCCATGCTCCTTTTTAAGCATGGGGCACTTTGTGGCGAGCGATTCGTCCTGCGGGATGCGCTTAAGCGTTCCGGCTTCCAGCGCGGCGATCGTGCGCTCCAGCGTCTTTGCGCCGAGCACGGAAAGCCGCCTAAAAAGTTCGCCTGCGGTCTCGTTTTCGCCGATGGCCACGCGGTCGGTCAGGAGGATATCTCCCGTGTCCATGCCGACGTCCGTGAGCATGGTGGTGACGCCCGTCTCCGTTTCGCCGTCGATAATCGCCCACTGGATGGGAGCCGCGCCGCGGTATTTCGGCAGCAGCGAACCATGCACGTTGATGCAGCCGTATTTCGGCACGGCGAGGTTTTCCGCGGAGAGAATCTGGCCGAACGCCGCGGTGACCATCAGATCGGGCGCGAACGCTTTGAGCGCCGCAGCGCCTTCCGGCAGGCGGATTTTTTCAAACTGAAACACGGGGATGCCGTGCTGCTGCGCATAGGCCTTCGTCGGCGGCGGGGTCGGCGCTGCGTGCCGGCCGACGGGACGGTCCGGCTGGGTAAACACGGCCAGCGTATGCCCGTGTTCGCGGAGCATATCCAGCGAGGGAAGCGCAAATTCCGGCGTGCCGAGGAAGGCGATTTTCATATGTTGTTTTCCTCCGCCTGCTGTTCGGCGAGGAAGTCCGCGGGCGGTTCGGTGGCCAGCGTCAGGTACACCACGCCGTCGAGGTGGTCCAGCTCATGCTGCACTGCGCGCGCAAAAAAGCCGCGCGTGTCGTAGGTGTGCTTCTTGCCCTTGCGGTCGAACCCTTCCACAATTACGTGGTCCGCCCGCTCGACATACCCGGATTGCCCGGGGAAGGAGAGGCAGCCCTCGTAGCCGCGCTGAAGGCCTTCCTTTTTAATAATACGCGGATTGACCAGCTCGACCTTGCCTTCGCCCGCGTCGATGACGACGACGCGGCGCAGCACGCCGACCTGCGGCGCGGCGAGACCCGCGCCGTCCGCGATTTTCATCGTGTCGAAGAGATCTTCGATGAGTTCATTCAGCCTTGCGTCGAATTTTTCGACGGGTTTGCATACCTTATAGAGGCACGGATCGTCGTCCGTGCGAATCGTTCTGAGCGCCATGAGCAACCTCCTTTTTTTCAACCTGTATTGTAACCGAAATGCGCGCCGGTGTAAAGAAACGCGCAATAAAGCCAAAATCAACCTGCGGTAGAATAAAACTCAACAATTCAATCGAAATCGCCCGGCGGCGAAATGTGCAGTTGAGGTGAATTCTACTGATGGTTGGATAAAAAAACAAAACTCGAAAAATGCTCTATGTTCAAGGGTTTTCGGATATGGCATAATGAAAACACGAAAGAGAGGTTGGAAAAAAACATGGAACAGCAAACAATGGGAAAGCGCATCGTCCAATTGCGCAAAGAAAAAGGATATACGCAGGAACAGCTTGCCGAGCTCGTCGGCGTTTCGGCGCAGGCGGTGAGCAAATGGGAAAACGACGTCTCCTGCCCGGACATTTCCATTCTGCCGAAGCTGGCGGAGGTGCTGGGCGTGACGACGGACGAGCTGCTCGGGGTCAAGCCGATCGAGCCGCACGTTGTGATCGTCGATTCGCAGTCGGCCAAGCAGAACGCGGGCAACAAATTTACATATGCCTGGGAAAGCGGCTTTAAAAAGGACGGACTTTGGTTCGCGGTGCTCGTCATCGTGCTGGGCGTGGCGTTCCTGATTCAGCGGATCGGGAATCTGTCGGTCGGCATCTGGGGCATCCTGTGGCCGGCGGTGATCATCGGCTTCGGGCTTTCGTGGTGCATCAAGCGCTTTTCAATTTTCAGCCTGGCAGTCATGGCGCTCGGCGTATACTTCCTGCTGTTTAACCTGGGCGTGATTGCCTTTGCGCTCACCTGGAGCGTGATCTGGCCGAGCCTGCTGATCCTGCTTGGGCTGACGATCGTGTTTGAAGCGTTCGTGCCGCGTCGTCACAGGTGGCAGAAATACTGCGGCTGCGACCATAAGTCGAAATCGGAGTTCAACGAAGAAGACGGTTTCATCCGCTATGACTGCGCGTTCTGCGACGAAGAGCGCAAAATCCTCAATGAGGAACTCACCGGCGGGGACATCGACCTGTCGTTCGGCAAGGGCACGATCGACCTGACGGGCGTGAAGTTCGTTGCCTCGGGCGCGAACCTAAAAGTGGACGTTGCGTTCGGCAGTTTCGATCTGATCGTGCCGCGACATATCCGGCTCTTCGTCAAGTCCGACAAAGCGTTCGGTTCGATTCAGACGGCGGGGCAGGCGGACTCGAATGCGCCGTATTCGTTGGCGGTCAACGCGGACGTGAGCTTCGGCAGCATGAACATCCGCTATAAGTAAGCGGACAAACAAAAAAAATCAACAGCGACATAAAACCGCGCGGAGGATATCCGCGCGGTTTTCGTCGATAAGGGAATATGTTGGAGGCTCCGCCTCCAAACCCCGCGCTTAGGGCCAAGCCTTTAATAAGCGGTCTGAAAAAAAGGATTCTCAGGGGACAAGTCCCTTGCGTGGGGTGCAAGGGAAACCCCTGCAATAAGGAAATCTTACCTGCGCAAAGAGAAACAATGCGTTTTTACGCGCCGGTGACGAGGTCGAACACAAGCCGGATGCAGAGCAGGCCGAGGACGGTGAGAATCAGCGGCTTTGCGACCTTTGAACCTTTTTTGAGCAGCAGCCCCGCGCCGAGGAAATGCCCGGCGAGCGCGAAAACGGCGGCGATCAGACCCAGCGGGACGATCGCCTGCCTGTTGATCAGAAACACGACGAGACTGCCGAGGTTGCTCGAAAGATTCGCGATCTTCACGTTGCCGGCGGCAGTGTTCAGCGGCATTTTTGCAAGCTGCGTAAACGCCAGCAGCAGGAACGTGCCCGTGCCGGGGCCGTAGAACCCGTCGTACACGCCGACGGCAAGCGCCATGCTCAAAACGACTGCAAACTGCTTCTTCCGGCTGATTTCGCCCGGTGAGGCGTCGGCAAAGTCCCGCTTTTTGACCACGAAAAATGCGAGCACCGGTACGAGCACGAGCATCACGATGCGCACCGTGTCGTCGCCGACCGAAAGCACGAGGTTTGCGCCCGCAACCGCACCGAGCACCGCGAGCGCCGCGGACGGAATCGCCGTCGGCCAGTCAACGCACTTGTTTTTGACGAATCGTCCGGTGGAGGCGACGGTGCCGATGCAGCTGGAGAGCTTGTTGGTTGCAATCGCGTTGTGCGGCGGCAGCCCCGCGAGCAGATACGCCGGCAGCGAAATCAGTCCGCCGCCGCCGGCGACCGCGTCGATCAGGCCCGACAGGAATACCAGCGGGCAAACGATCAGAAGGGACCACCAGGAAACCGCCATGGCTTATGCGTCCTCCTTGTCCTGCCCGCCGAGCGAAGCGGCGGTGCGGTCTTCGCAGAACTGCTGCGTGTAGAGGTCGTAGTAGTAGCCTTTAATTGCAAGCAGTTCTTCGTGCGTGCCGCTCTCGCGGATTTCGCCGCCGCGGATGACCAGAATGCGGTCCGCGGTGCGGATGGTGGAGAGGCGGTGCGCGACGATGAAGCTCGTGCGGTCCTTGAGGATATGCGTAATCGCGTTTTGGATGAGCTGCTCGGTCTCGGTGTCGATCGAGCTGGTCGCCTCGTCCAGAACGAAGATACGCGGGTCTTTCAGCACCACGCGCGCAAACGAAAGCAGCTGTTTCTGCCCGGTGGAAAGGCGCGCACCGCTTTCGCCGATCTCGGTGTCGTAGCCCTTTTCCTGCGCGAGGATGAAAGGCTCGGCGTGCACGAGCCGCGCGGCAAGACGCACCTCTTCGTCCGTCGCATCGGGCTTGCCGAAGCGGATGTTGTCCTTGATGGTGCCGGAAAACAGGTGCGGCGTTTGCAGCACGTATCCGAGGCTGGACTGCAGCCAGAGCTGCGTGCGTTCGCGGTAGTCCGTGCCGTCGATGAGGATGCGTCCTTCGCTCGGCTCATAGAAACGGCAGAGCAAATTGACGATAGTGCTCTTGCCCGCGCCGGTTTCGCCGACGAGCGCGATGGTCTGTCCGGCGGCGACGTCCAGCGAAAAATCGCTGAGCACGCGTTCGCCGTTTTTATACTGGAACGTGACGTGGTCAAACGTTACGCGTCCCGTGATCGGCTCCCAGTTTTCCGGTTTCGGCTGCATGATGCCGCCGTATTTTTTCAGCGTCTCCGGCGTGTCGACCACGTCCGGATTCGTGTCCATCAGAGTGATGACGCGCTCCGCCGAAGCCTGCGAGCCGAGCATTTCCGCAAGGATGTTGGCCAGCTGCTGAATCGGGTCGAAGAGCTGCGTGCAGTAGGTGATGAACGCGACCAGCGTGCCCGCGGTGACCGCGCCGACAAACGCCGTTTCGGGGGACAGCACGCCCGCGCCGCCGAACGTGAGCGCAAGGCCGGTGCCGATCGCGCCGAGCGACATGATGATCGGGAAAAACGACGCGGAGATCAGCGCGCTCTTGATGGAGGCGCGCTTGAGCTTGCCGGTCAGGCCGCCGAACTCGTCGGCATTCTGCTGTTCGCGCACAAGCGTCTTGGTCGTGACCGCGCCCATGATGCCTTCGTTGAATGCGCCGGTGATGCGTGAATTCTGCTTTCTTGCCTCGCGCTGATACTTGAGCATGAGCTTCTGGAGCTTGATGCTCACGAAAATCAGCGGCGGAAGCACGACGAGCGAAATCAGCGCGAGCTTCCAGGAGAGCACGAACATCGTGGCGATGCAGCCGAGCGCAAAGAGCAGCGACCAGAGCACGTCCACAAGGCTCCAGGCGATCATTTCGGAAAGGCGCGACGTGTCGGAAACCATGCGCGCCATGATATAGCCCACGGCGGTGCGGTCGTAGAACGAAAACGAGAGTTCCTGCAGCCGCGTGAACGCATCCTGCCGGATGTCGTAGGCGATGGACATTTCAAGGTCGCCCGCGTTTCGGATGAACGTGATCACGCCCGCGCCCTGCATAAGGATCATGAGCGCATAAAGCAGCGCGAAGGGAAGCAGGCCGTCGATCGTCTTCGGCACGACGAAATGGTCGATCGCGTAGCTCGTGAACAGCGGGTATGCAATATCGAATGCCGCAACGAAGACCAGCGCGACGATCACCGTGACGAAAAGCCGCCGGTGTGTAAGCGCATATTGATAGAGCCGTTTCCAAACGCTCCAGTCGATCTTTTTCGCGGCGAAATCCTGTTCTTCAGGCATATACATGAGGGATTCGCCTCCTTTTAAGACACGGCGTCCTGTATCTCGGCAATGCGCCGGTACAGGCCGTCCTGCCGGATGAGTTGTTCGTGGGTGCCCTGCTGGGTCACGCGGCCGTCTTCGAGCACGAGGATTTTGTCCGCCTCGCGCAGGGTCGTGATGCGGTGCGAAATCAAAAATGTGATGCCGCCGCGCCGCAGAGAGAGCAGGGATTTTCGGATGGCCGCGTCGGTTTCCGAATCGACGGCGCTCATGGAGTCGTCGAAGATCAGGATCGGCGCTTTCTGCATGAGCGTGCGCGCGATGGCGACGCGCTGCTGCTGCCCGCCGGACAGGGTGACGCCGCGTTCGCCGACGATGGTGTCGTAGCCCTGTTCAAACGATTCGATCACGTCGTGCACGCTCGCGGTGCGCGCGGCGCGGTACACGTCCTCATCGCTCGCGCAGGGGTCGCAGATGCGGATGTTTTCGAGGATCGTGCGCGAATAGAGGAACGGCTCCTGCAGCACGATGCCGATGTTGCGGCGCAGGGGCCCGTGTTCGATGTCGTTTACGTCCACGCCGCCGATGGTCAGCCTGCCTGCGGTGCGCAGGTAGAGCCGCTGGAGCAGTTGCACGAGGCTCGTTTTGCCGGAGCCCGTCGCGCCGAGGATGGCGACGGTCTGCCCGCTTTGGGCCGTAAAGCTCACGCCGTCGAGCACGTCGTTATAGCGGTCGTAGCCGAAGCATACGTTGTCGAAAACGATGTCGCCTTCCATGTCCGGCTCCAGCTTTTTGCCGGGCTCCGATTCCACCGGCGCGGAGAGGATTTCGTCCAGACGGCCGAGGGAAACGGCGGCTTTGCCCATGTCGGCAAGGATGCGACCGAGCTGGCGCACCGGCCAGGTCAGCATCGCAACGTACGTAGTGAACAGCGCGACGTTGCCGAGCGTGAACGTGCCGTGGTAAACCGCGATCACGCCCATGCAGAGCGAAAGCGCGATCTGCAGATAGCCGACGCTGTCCGAAAGGCCCCAGTAAAGCGCGAGCAGGCGGATGAGCCGCAGCGTCTTGCTCCGGTAGGCCCTGTTGAGGGACGTGAACTTCTCGATTTCGCTCTTCTGCTGGCCGAACGCGCGCACGACGCGCATACCGGTCAGGTTTTCCTGCAGCATGGTCGAAAGCGCGCCTTCCGCTTCGTCCGACGCGGTAAAATACCGCCGCACATAGCGGAAATAAATGAACGAGCTGACCGTAAGCAGCGGCAGGAACGCCATGGAGATCAGCGTCATCTTTACGTTGACGGTGAACATGACCGCCGCGGCGAACGTGAACATCACGACCGTGCGGACGATCTCCATGAGCTGCACCTGAATGAACCGGCGTACGGTGTCGACGTCCGACGTGCAGCGCTGCACAAGGTCGCCCGTGCTGGCGTGCTTGTGATAATCGTAGGGCACGTCCTCAAGGTGACGGTAGAGACGGTCGCGCAGGCCCTTTGCAACGCCTTCCGAAGCGAGCGCAACGTTCTGCCGTCGCAGGTACGTAAACAGGCAGTTCATGCCGGTGAACACGAACAGGCAGATCCCGCAGACATAGAGGTTCTGCACGAAGTATTCGCGCCCGCCGAGCCGCGTTAAAAGCGGCAGCAGGAAAGCGGGGGTCGTGCTGTCGATCCCCTGAATCACATAGTCGAGCGTAAAGCTCGTTACATACGGCACGGCGTATGCAAACGCCGTCGCCAGAATCACGCTGACGGAGGCCATCACGAGATAACGCCGGTAGCCGGCCATGATTTCGCCGACGAGACGCCAGTTGGTCTTCTTTTGTTCGGGTTTTGCTTCCCTGCGGGATTCCTTCTTTCGTTTCGCCCGCTGTTTTGCGAGCGCTGATTGTATCGTTTCGATTAATTTACTCATAACATATCCTGTGGGTTTACCTCGATCATGGCGAACAATTCGCTTCTGTGATTTCCGGCAAACGCATAAATCGTTTGGATCGCGCCGCTTAATCGCGCCGTGCGCAGCAGCTTGATCAGGATTTGGTATCGGTATACGCCCTGTTTCCGTTTGATCGGCGCGCTCGACGCGCTGTATAAAAGCACGTCCCTTTGGCCATCCGCGCCAAGCGATTCGCTCAGCGCTGTGCGGAGTTCTTCGGCGTAGGCCGAAACTGCGCCGGAGAGGACGCTCTCGTCGTCCCCGGAAAACAGGATGCGGACAAACAGCGAAAACGGCGGAAAGACGGCTTTCTTTCGCTGTTCAAGTTCATAGGTGTAAAAGCTCTTGTAATCGTGCGCTTTTGCAAAGCGGATGGCCGGATGGGCGGGGGAATAGGTCTGAACGACCACCCTGCCCGGAGCCTCGTCGCGCCCGGCGCGCCCGGCCACCTGCGTCAGCAGCTGAAACGTGCGTTCCGTGCTGCGGTAGTCCGGTATCATGAGCGTTGCGTCCGCGGCGACCACGCCTACGAGCGTCACATTCGGGAAATCGTGCCCTTTGGCGATCATCTGCGTTCCGACGAGGAACTGCGCCTCTTTTCGCGCGAACGCGCCGAGCATCTGCTGCATGGAGTCTTTTGTGCGCACCGTGTCGGTGTCCAGCCGCAGCGTGACCACGCCCGGGAACAGCTCGTTGAGCTGCTCTTCCACCTGCTCCGTGCCGACGCCGAAATACTTGATAAACGGCTTGCCGCAGTTCGGACAGGTCCGGGGAAGCGGCTTGACCGCACCGCAGAAATGACAGCGGAGGCGGTTTTCGCCCTTGTGGTAGGTCATGGAGATATCGCAGTTGTCGCACATGACCACGTGCCCGCAGTTCCGGCACGAAACGAACGTGGAGTACCCGCGCCGGTTGAGGAAGAGCATCGCCTGCATGCCGCTTTGCACGCACTCGTTCAAAAGCGAAACGAGCCTGCCGCTGAAGATGCCGTTGTTTCCGGCCTTGAACTCCTCGCGCATGTCGACGATTTCAACGTCCGGAAGCGGACGGTTCTGCACGCGGTGCGGCAGTTCCAGCAGCGTGTAGCGGCCGGACTGCGCGCGGTAATACGTGAGCAGCGAGGGCGTCGCGCTGCCGAGCAGCAGCGGCGCGCCGAACGCCTTTGCGCGGTGCATTGCAACCTCGATCGCGCTGTATCGCGGCGCGGTCTCGCTGAGGTAACTGGGTTCGTGTTCCTCGTCCACGATGATGAGGCCGACGCCCTGCACGGGCGCGAACACCGCGCTGCGTGCGCCGACGGCCACGCGCGCCTTGCCGAGGCGGATGCGCCGCCATTCGTCGAAGCGCTCGCCCGCGGAAAGACGGCTGTGCAAAACGGCGATGGAATCGCCGAACCGCTCCTGAAAGAGGCCGACGGTCTGCGGCGTGAGCGAAATCTCCGGCACCAGCATGATCGCCTGCTTTCCGGCGGAAAGGCAGCGCTCGATGGCGTGCATGTAGACTTCCGTTTTGCCGCTGCCGGTCACGCCGTGCAGAAGCAGCGTTCCGCCGCCGTGCTCCATTGCGAATTCGACCGCTTCGACCGCGCGTTCCTGCTCCGGCGAAAGCGTAACCTGCTTGTCCACGGCGCAGCTCCCGATATCGGGACGGCGGAACGTCACATGTCCGCTTTCAACGAGGTACCCGCGGCGCACCAGCGCGCCGATTGCGGCCTGCGCGTTCGGAATGAACGCGACGACGTCCGAAACGGACATCTCCAGCCCGGTTTTTTTCAGCAGTTCGAGCACCTCGTATTGCTTCGGCGCGCGGGGTTTGCCGCTTTTGTCTCGCAGCGAGCGCAGCATTTCTTCCGCGCGTTCAGGGTCGGAGAGACGCACCGTGCGCTCGATCTTTTCTTTGATGCGCCCGCCGCGCAACTGGGACGGAATCATCAGCCGCAGCGCGTCAACGAGCAGGCAGTGATAGCCTTTCTGCATCCATTCCGCAAGCGCGATCTGCTCCTGCGTAAGGATGGGGTAGGGCTCCAGCACGCGCAGGACGCTCTTGTAAACAACGTCCGGCAGGAGCCGCGCTTTCTCGTCGTCCGGGGAAAACACGCTCAGCACAAAGCCTTCGCGCTGGCGGTTGCCGGAGCCGAACGGCACGAGCACGTGGCTGCCCGCCGAAAGGGTCAGCCCTTCGGGCACCAGATAGGTAAAGAGCCGGTCGACGTTCGCATGCGCGATGTCGACGATTACTTCACAGTATTGTTCCATGCCGATCACCTCCTCGTTGGCATAAAAAGCGCTTCTTTTGCGGCGCTTGGAAATTTTCCCAAAACCGCAAACAGCCCGCAAGCGGGCCGGTGCAAACCGAAACCGTCACACGGTAAAAAACCGGATCGGGTTCGGCAAGAATTCATATCGTTCGTATGGAAACGGGAATGACGATCCCGTGAAAAAGCGGGTTGTCAGTCCTGATAGAATTCCTTCGGATATTCCAGGTTCAACTCGTCGTGATAGAGTTCGTCCACAGCCACGGAAACAGGCTTTCGCCCGTCGAGCTCATCCGGATCCGATTGCAATTGGCGCGCTCTCTGCGCAACGGCCGTCACCAGCATGTAGCGGCAGCCTGCTTTCTTGATCAGTTCGTTCAACGGTAAATTCATCATAATTTTTCCCTGCCTCCTGACAATTTCTCGATCAATTCGCCGTTTCGCACGCATCTGCAGCGTTCCGCGGAGATGATGTCCTCCACGCGCGCAATCGCGCGGTCGAGGATATCGTTCACGACGATGTAATCGTATTTTTCTATGTATTCAAGCTCGCGGTATGCGGTTGCAAAGCGGCGTTCCACCGCCTGTGCGCTTTCCGTCCCGCGGCCAATGAGGCGGGTTTTGAGTTCGCTCATCGAAGGCGGCGCAATGAAGATGAGCACTGCGTCCGGGTAGGCTTCCTTCACGCGCATCGCGCCCTGTACGTCGATTTCCAGCACGACGCTGCGCCCTTCGCGCAGTTCCTGCTCGACAAAGCTCTTCGGCGTGCCGTAATAATGCGTGTTGAACACGCGCATATATTCGAGGAACGCGCCTTCGCCGATCATCTTTTCGAACTCTTCTTCGCTTTTGAAGAAGTAATGCACGCCGTTGATTTCGCCCGGACGCGGCGCGCGCGTGGTGGCGGAAACGGACATGCGTATATTGCTGTTGCGTTTGATCAGCGCATTGTTTATGGAGCCTTTGCCTACGCCGGCGGGGCCGGAGACGACCAAAAGAAGGCCTTGCCTGGTTTGTTTCATGGGATTGGTTCTCCTCTCGTCAGTCGTCGGCCTCGTCCGCTTTTGCGTCGAGACGGTTGGCGATGGTTTCCGGCTGGATGGCGGACAGGATCACATGGTCGCTGTCCGTAATCACGACCGCGCGGGTGCGGCGGCCGCAGGTTGCGTCGATCAGACGGCCGCTTTCGCGCGCTTCCTGGACGATGCGCTTGATGGGCGCGCTCTCCGGGCTGACGATCGCGATCAGGCGATCGGCAGAAACGATGTTGCCGAAACCGATGTTCACAAGCCGCAGGTTCATCATGTTGGTTGCCGCTCCTAAATAAGTAATAGCGTGCCGCACAGTCCGGCATGGAGGCCGGAACAGCGCCGCTCTATTCGATGTTTTGTACCTGTTCGCGGATTTTTTCAATCTCCGCCTTGCCGGAGAGGACAAGCTTTGTCAGTTCGCCGTCGTTGGCCTTGGAGCCGATGGTGTTGAATTCGCGGTTCATCTCCTGCACGACGAAATCGAGCTTCCGCCCGGTCGGTTCGCCCGCTTCCAGCAGTTCGCGCATCTGCACGATATGGCTGCGCAGGCGGGAGATTTCCTCGTCGATGCTCGCGCGGTCCGCAAACAGCGCGACCTCGGTGGCCAGCCTTGCGCGGTCGACCTCCAGCGGGCCGATCAGCGCCTGCACGCGTTCGTCGAGCTTGGCTTTGTATTCTCCAACGACGAGCGGCGCGCGCTTTGCAATTTGCTCGGTGAGAGATAGCACCGTGTCCGCGCAGTCCGAAAGATACGCCTTCATGCGTCCGCCTTCGGCAAGGCGCATGGTAAGCAGCGCGTCGATAGCGGCATTAAGCGCGTCGTTTAACAGCGCAAGCACCGCGTCCGTGTCCTCGTCCGCCTCGCGCACGTTCGTCACGTCCGGCAGGCGGAGCGCCGCGGAAAGCGAAAGGTCGTCGCTTAACGAAAGCGACTGGTTCGCCTGCCGCGCGGCGGAGATGAACGCCGTAAGCAGCGGCACGTCGATTTCGACCGAGCGCGCGTCGCTGCGCAGGTTGCGGTAATTGATAAAAACGTCTATATGCCCGCGTGAAAGGCGGGCGGAAAGACCGGTGCGCACGCCGTCCTCAAGGAACGCAAGATGGCGGGGCAGGCGCAGTCCAACGTCGAGATACCGATGGTTGACGCTTTTGAGTTCAACCGTGAGTTCCCGTCCGTCGGAAGATGCGGCGCCTTTGCCGTAACCGGTCATGCTGTACATAAAAAATTTACCCCCAAGTCGCAATTATAAAGTATAGCATGCTAAGCGCGATCATACAAGCGATAGATTTCGTCCGCATGCGGTTCTTCCAGCGGTTTTCCGTCAAGCGTGCATTGTCCGTCCTGTACCGCACGGCCGACCACGCTTGCGGCGACGCCGAACGCGCCGAGCGTATGCACCGTTTTTGCGCCGTCCGGAGAGGCGATAAGGAGGCTGCCGCTGCCAATGAGGCGCAGCGGATCGAGCCCGAGCGCGGCGCAGAGCGCGGCGGTTTCGCGGCGGACGGGGATTTTGTCCGATTCGGCGGCGATCCCGCAGCCGTTGGCGAACGAAAGCTCCCAGAGCGCGCCGAGCACGCCGCCTTCGGTCACGTCGTGCATCGCGTGCGCGCCCGTGTCCAGCGCGATTTTGCTTTCGGGCACGACGCTGAGCAGGCCGGAAAAATTCCGCGCGCGTTCAATCGTCTCCGCGTCCACGCCGGAAAGCAAATGCGAAAAGTCTTTCGCGATGATCGATGTTCCTTCGATGGCGGCGGACTTGGTGAGCACCACGTCGTCGCCCGGACGCATGCCGGGCAGGGCCGCGCCGCGTTTCTGCCGCGCGATTACAGCCGCGCTGGTGACGGGCCGCGAGACCGCATCGGTCACCTCCGTATGCCCGCCGAGCACGTCCACGCCTGCGAGCTGCGCTGCGGCGGAAAGGTCGCCCGCGATGCGCGAGATATCGTCCAGCTCGCAGGAGGGCGGTACGAGCAGCGTTACGAGCAGGCCGATCGGGTCCGCGCCGGCGGCTGCCGCGTCGTTGCAGTTGACGTGCACCGTGAGGCGGCCCAAATGCGCGATGGAAGCGGACGTAATCGGATCGCAGCTGAGCACCAGCAGGTCGCCGCCGATATCCAGCGTTGCACAGTCCTGCCCGATGGCGGGCATGGAGAGCGGCTCCGGCCGGACGCGTACGAATTTTTTTAGCACCAGGCGTTCCAGATCGTCGTTATCGAGTTTGCCAAGTCTGAGCGACATAATTATTTGTATCTCCCGTGGTTTATTCCGGCTTTTGGATCAGCGCGAAAAACTCGCTCTCGGTCAAAAGCGGGATGTTCAGCTCTCTGGCTTTGTCGAGCTTGCTGCCCGCGTTTTCGCCATAGAGCACATAGTCCGTTTTTTTGCTCACGCTGCCGGCGGCCTTGCCGCCGTGCGCTTCGATGAGCGCCTCCGCTTCCCGCCGGCCGAGCGAGGGGAGCGTGCCGGTGACCACGACGGTCTTGCCGGAAATCGGCGAATCGACGCCCGCCGCCTGTTCGCCCTGCGGGGACACGCCGTAGGAAAGCAGCGCGTCGACCTGCGCGGAGATGGACGGGTCGGCGAAAAACGAAAGGATGCTCTCCGCAACGATTTCGCCGACGTCCGGGATGGAAAGCAGTGTTTCGCGCATCGCGCCGCGCACCGCTTCCAGCGTGCCGAAGTGCCGGGCGAGGTCCTTTGCGGTCTTTGCGCCGACATTCGGGATGCCGAGCGCAAAGAGGAACGCGCCGAGCGGGCGGGTTTTGCTCTTTTCGAGTGCGTCGAGCAGGTTCTGCGCCTTTTTCGCGCCGAAGCGGTCAAGGCCCACAAGCTGCTCGAACGTAAGCTCGTACAGCTCCGGGATGGAGGTGATATGTGTAATATCCGACTCGATGAGCTGCGCGGCGGTCTTGTCGCTGAGGGATTCGATGTCCATCGCATCCCGGGAAGCGTAGTGCGCAATCCGGAGGCGGATCTGCGCCTTGCAGGAAAGCGAATTCGTGCAGAAGAGGTGCGCGCCGCGTTGCTCGACATGCGCGCCGCACTCCGGACAGCGGGTCGGCTTTTCGACCTCTTTTGTGGCCGTGTCGTCCGGCACCGCGCCGAGGATTTCCGGAATCACGTCGTTGCTGCGGCGGATGAACACCCGCGAGCCGACCTTGACGCGCTTGCGCTGAATATCGTCGTAGTTATTGAGCGTCGCGCGCTGGATGGTCGCGCCCGCGAGCTCCACAGGCGAGAGATGCGCCAAGGGCGTGAGCTTGCCCGTGCGCCCGACTTCCCAGGTGATTTCCTCAACGGTCGTCGTCGTCTCTTCGGCGGCGAATTTATAGGCCATCGCCCAGCGCGGGAATTTCTCGGTTGCGCCGAGGGTCTCCCGCAACGCAAAATCCGTGACTTTAACGACCATGCCGTCGATCAGGAAGTCCAGCGTGCCGCGCGTCTGCTCGGCGAGGTCGATTTCCTTTTTGAGCGAGGCCGCGTCCTTGCAGTAGCGGATGTACGGGCTGACGGGAAAGCCGTTTTCGCGAAGGAACGCGAGCATCTGCTTCTGGCCGGTCAGCTCCTTGCCCTCGATATAGCCGACGTTATAGCAAAACAGGTCCAGCCTGCGGCTGGCGGTCACTTTCGGGTCGATGTTGCGCAGTGCGCCCGCGGCGGCGTTGCGTGCGTTTTTGAGCGGTTCGTCGCTTTCGCGGTTGAGCTCTTCGAGCACGGACAGGCGCATGATGCATTCGCCCTGCACCTCCATTTTTCCTTTAAAAGGAATTCGCCGCGGAATCGAACGGACGGTGAGCAGCTGCTCGTAGATGCCGTCCCCGGTGACGCCGTTGCCGCGCGTCGCGCCCTGCGTGAAATACCCGTCCTCATAGGTCAGGCAAATGGTCAGCCCGTCGAATTTGTATTCGAGTCCGAAGGTTACGTCATGCCCGTCCGCGGCGGAGAGCACTTTATCCGCCCAGGCGGACAGCGCGGACTCCGAGCGCACCTTGTCCAGGCTGTAGAGCCTGCGGATGTGCGTATGCGGCAAAAACGCACCCGCGTTCGCGCCGACGCGCCGCGTCGGCGAGCCGGGCAGCACAACGCCGCTTTCCGCTTCGAGCGCGGAAAGCTCGTCGTAGAGCGCGTCGTATTCCGCGTCGGAAATCAGCGGCGCGTCCTGATCGTAATACGCCTCGGCATAATGCACCAGCGTTTGAGTCAGCTCTTTTTGCCGGTCTGTCGGCATACGAAAAACCCCTCCCATGGCGGACACGCCGCCGTGATATGAAGCAAAACGCAACGGGAAAACGCGTATCGTCAGTCGATCGTTTCGATCGGCGCGTACGCCGCCGCGAACTTTTTGTTTGCGCCGGAATCGAACGCAATTTCGACGATTGCCGACGCGCCGCCGCCCGAGACGGAGAGCACGACGCCGTCTCCGAACGAGGAATGCCGTACATGCTGTCCGGCGGTGAACGAAACGTCGTTCGCCTGCGGCGCGGGCGTTTTGGGTGCAGTGCCGCGGCCTGCAGGCGTGCGCCCGGCGTGCGGTTTGCTCTTGAGCGCGTGCATCGAGATGCCGAACGCCTGCTGCGGCGCGGCCTTTTTGACTTCGGGTTTCGGCGCGGGTTTGGCGGATTCCGGCAGCGCCTCCTGCAGTTCAACGAGGAAGCGGGACGGCAGCGACGGCGAAATCTTGCCGTAGAGCATGCGCTGGCGCGCCGTGGAAAGATAGAGCCGTTCGCGTGCGCGCGTGATGCCGACATAGCAGAGCCTGCGCTCCTCTTCCAGCCGGTCGGGATCGTACATCGACTGTGAGGAAGGGAAGAGCCCATCCTCCAGCCCGCAGAGGAACACAAACGGGAATTCCAGCCCCTTTGCGCTGTGCAGGGTCATCATGGAAACGCAGCCGTTGCGTTCGTCCACATTGTCCGCCGCGGAAAACAGCGCAACGGTCTCCAGAAACGCCGTGAGCACGTCCACCTGCGTTTCGTCGAGCGATTCGGTGAACTCGCGGATATAGCCCACGAACTCCTTCACGATGTCCGCGCGGGCCTCATAGTTTTCCTTGCGGTCGGCGCGCAGATACGCGTCGTAGCCGATTTCTTCGAGCAGGAGTTCCACAACGTCCGGAAACGACCGGTTGCCGAACTGTGCGTACACGCCGGAGAGCGTTTCGGCGAATTTCTGCAGTTTTTCGCGTGCGCGCGGCAGATCGTCTTCGCCAAGCTGCATCACCGCGTGCAGAAGCGGCAGCGAGCGCTCGGCGGCGAACGCCTGCAGTTCGTCGACCGTCGTGGAGCCGATGCCGCGGCGCGGAACGTTCACGATGCGCAGAAAAGCAACGTCGTCAGCGGAATTCTGCAAAAGCCGCAGATACGCCACGATGTCCTTGACCTCCGCGCGCTGGAAGAACGACGTCCCGCCGTAGACGCGGTAGGGGATATCGTAGCTTTTTAAATACATTTCAAGGATGCGGCTCTGCGCGTGCGTGCGGTAGAGGATTGCATAGTCGTCGTATCGCCGTTCGCCGTAGCGCGCGCCTTCGAGGATGCGCGTGCAGATGCGGTTTGCTTCGTCGCGCTCGTCCGTCGCCTCGTAAAAGTCGATCGGCGCGCCGCCGTGTTTCTCCGTCCAGAGGTGTTTCTTTTTGCGGCCGTGGTTATTGGAAATAATCACGTTTGCGGCATTCAGGATCACCTCGGTGGAGCGGTAATTCTGCTCCAGGCGAATGACCGCCGCGCCGGGAAAGTCCTTTTCAAACTCCAGGATGTTGCGGATGTCCGCGCCGCGCCAGCCGTAGATGCTCTGGTCGTCGTCCCCGACCACGCAGATATTGCGGTGCTTTTCGGCGAGCAGATGGACGATATGGTACTGCACGAGGTTCGTGTCCTGATATTCGTCCACCAGAATATAATGAAACTTTTTGCGGTATTTTTCCAGCACGTCCGGGAACTGCGTAAACAGGCGGAGCGTAAGAAGCAGCAGGTCGTCGAAGTCCAGCGCGTTGCACTGCTTGAGGCTCTTTTGATACTCCGTGTAAACCCGCACGATCTCCTTTGCCGCGTAGGTCTCGCGGAAATACTCCAGCGCGTCGAGCGAATGGTTCTTCGCCTCGGAAATCCGGCTGGAAAGCTCGCGCGGGGTGAACACCTTTTCGTTGATGCCGAGGGTGCGGATGATTTTTTTGAGCAGGGACTGCTGGTCCGCGTCGTCGTAGATGACGAACGCGCGCTCGTAGCCGAGCACCTCGATTTCCATGCGCAGAATGCGCGCGCACGCGGCGTGGAAGGTCGTTACCCACATATCGCCCGCGCCCGAACCGACGAGGTTTTCCACGCGTTCGCGCATTTCCCCGGCGGCCTTGTTGGTGAACGTCAGCGCAAGGATATTCCAGGGCCGCACGCCTTTTTCCTGAATCAGATACGCGATGCGGTGTGTGAGCACGCGCGTTTTGCCGCTGCCCGCGCCCGCCAGCACAAGCAGCGGGCCTTCGGTGGTTTCAACCGCTTCGCGCTGTTTGTCGTTGAGCATTGAAAGGTCCATTTCATTCCCCCAAAATTCGGTCACCGTATTATATCATACTCTGCGCTTTGCTTGAACCCGCAATCTCGGCGGATACATAAACCGGCGGGCGCGCATTCGCCTTTACGGAGGGGGAATTCTCTGCTACAATAGCGGCATGAAATTATTGCTGGCAACCAACAATGCGCACAAAATGCGCGAAATCAGGCAGATCCTCGGCGGCGCGTTTCCGGACATGGTGACGCTGCGCGAGGCAGGGTTTGCAATCGACGTGGTCGAGGACGGCGAAACGTTTGCACAAAACGCGGTCAAAAAGGCGGAAGAAGTGCTGAAATTTTCCGGCTATGAAGCGGCGCTTGCGGACGACAGCGGGCTGATGGTGGACGCGCTTTCCGGCGCGCCGGGCGTTTTCAGCGCGCGCTACGCAGGCGAAGGGCACGACGACGCGCAGAACAACGCAAAGCTCATGGCGGACATGGCGGGCGTTCCGGCAAAAAAGCGCACCTGCCGGTTCGTTTCGGCGGTCGCGCTGGCCAGAAAGGGCAAAGAAACGATCTGCGTGACCGGCGCGGTGGAAGGCATTTTGCTGGAAGCGCCGCGCGGGAGCAACGGCTTTGGCTACGATCCGTATTTTTATTACGAGCCGTTCGGAAAGTCGTTTGCGGAGCTTTCGGCGGAGCAGAAAAACGCCGTGAGCCACCGGAAACGTGCGCTCGAAGCGCTTAAAAAGAAGCTGGGCGAGGAAGAATGAAGCGCATCGCCGTGTTTTCGGACACGCATCATCAGTTTACGCGTCTGCCCGCCGCAATCGGGAAGATGGGGAAGGTGGACAGGATTTTCCACCTCGGCGACTACGGCGCGGACGCGGAGCGGATTTCCGGCGCAGCCGGCGGCGTGCCGTTCGTCGCGGTGCGCGGCAACAACGATTATTTCACCGATTTGCCGCGCGTGCTCGTCGAGCGCGTTGAGGACGCTTCAATTTTGCTTGTGCATGGGGACGCGTTTTACACGCTCGGCAGCCTGTTTCACGCCGCCGAACAGCGCGGCTGCGGCGCGGTGCTCTTTGGGCATACGCACGAACCGCTCATGCAGGCGAGCGGAAAAATCCTTGCGCTCAACCCCGGCAGTCTTTCGCTGCCGCGCCGCGGATACCCGGCGGCGTTCGCCGTGCTGGAGGTGTCGGGCGGCGATATCGGCGCAAAGATTATCCCGCTGGAATAGAAAAATTTAAAACACGCACAGAAATAAGCCTCCCGGATTTTTAGAATCGGGAGGCTTTGGTTTATCGACAAAGTCCAACGTTGCCAAAATGATCGAATTCAACTTGCAAAGATGAATTATTAGGATTGAAATCCGTCAAAACCGGCGGCGTGTACGGCGGTTTTGACACGCTTCATGCAGATAAGCCGACAAACGGCGCAGCCGTTCGAGGCTGACGCTGCATGGAAAATTCCGCCGCAGCGGCTCCCATCGAAAAACCAGGTTTTTCGATGGCCTGAAGCCTCCCGGTTTTTGCGCCGGGAGGCTTAATTTGTCTGTGGCGGATGCAAGGAAACGCGGCTTTACACGACCGGCAGTTCTTCGCTCTGCTCTTCGGCAATCTCCTGCGAATAGCGCGAAAAGTCCGGCATTTCGTCCACGCTGTGCAGCCCGAACTGATGCAGAAACTTGTCCGTCGTGCCGAACAGCGCCGGATGCCCGACAACGTCCTTTCGCCCGACTTCCACGATCAGACCGAGCTTGACGAGCTGGGTGACCGCATAGTCGCAGCGCACGCCGCGCACCTGCTCCAGATCGGCGCGGGTGACGGGCTGGCGGTAGGCGACAATGGCCAGCGTTTCGAGCAGGGACTGGGAAACGCTCCTGGTTTCGTCGGGGTTGAGCAGTTCCTTGACCTGATCGATATAGGCGCGGTTGCTCACGAGCTGCGCGGTGTCCGCGGTGACCAGAAGCTGGACGCCGCGGCCTTCGTTTTTGTAGAGCTGCTCCATTTCGCTCAGCGCGCCTTTTGCAACGGCGAGCGAGCAGTCGAGAACGCGCGCAATTTCGCTCACCGGCACGGGGTCGCCCGCGACGAAGAGCATGCATTCGATTGTGTTAAACAGGGTGCGGTCTTCCATGAAAACTCCCGATAATGATAAAAGTCGGTTTCTTATGCGAGCCGAAGCGGCGTCAGTCTTCCGTTTCGTCCATGTATTCGTAGGTTTCGTCGTCGAGCAGCAGCTTGTCCGCGCTGATGCGGATCGGCGCGAACGGCGCGCGCTGGCGCAGCAGGATTTCGCCGCGGGCGATCATCTCCAGCAGCGCCATGAAGGTGACGATCATCTCCATTTTGCTCGCCTCCGCTTCAAAAAGCGATTCAAACGACACGGCGGTGTGCTGTTTGAGGATGGTGCGGATACGTCCCGTCTGGGAGCGCACGGTGTAGAGGTCCGGGCGGACGTGCTGGGCGCGCGCCGGTTCGGGTTCCTCTTTTTTGCGGGAAAGCAGCGCATAGAACGCGCCGAAGAGCGCGTCCATGTCTGCGCCGTCGAGCGCGATCTCCTTCGGCGGGAGCGGCACGTCCTCCGGCAGGCGGGGAATGCTCTGCTGCGCGTCGGTAAAGAGCGTGCGCAGCTGCTCGCTCGCTTCCTTAAAAGCCTTATAGTCGCGAAGCTGGCGGATGAGCACCTGCTCCGGGTCCTCCTCCGTTTCGTCCTCTTTGGGCGGGCGCGGCAGGAGCTGGCGGGACTTGATGTAAAGCAGCGTCGCCGCCATGGTCAGAAATTCGCTTGCGGTGTCCAGGTCCAGTTCGTCCACCTGATCCATGCAGGAAAGATACTGCGCGGTGATTTCGGAAACGAAGATGTCCTTAACGTCCACCTCCGATTCCTGAATCAGATGCAGCAGCAGATCGAGCGGTCCTTCAAATTGGCTGAGCTGAACGCAGTATGCCATTGATTTTGCCTAAAAGAGATTGACGACCCAAACCGCGGCGGAGATAAACCCGCTTGCCACGCCGGAAACCAGGAAAGAAAGCGCGGTCGTGACCACGCCGAGCAGCAGCAGCGCGATCAGAATCCACTGCCCGTAGCGGCGCATGAACATAAAGAAGCGCGGCGCTTTGCGCACCAGCAGGCTTTCGAGCACATGCGAGCCGTCCAGCGGGTAGATGGGGATAAGGTTGAACAGCGCGAGCGCGAGGTTAATCGTGATGATCGAGCCGAAGATGCTTGTAAACGCGGTGTTCGTGCCGAGGCCCCACTTTAAAAAGCCGAGCACATAGACGAACGAAAACAGGAACGCCACGATGAAGTTCATCGTGATGCCCGCAAGGGACACGATGATATCGTCCCGCTTGAAGTTTTTGAAATTGCGGCTGTTGATCGGCACGGGCTTTGCCCAGCCGAACCCGATCAGCAGCAGGCAGAGGAAGCCGAAGAGGTCGAAATGCGCAATCGGGTTAAGCGTCATGCGGCCCATGTTCTTTGCGGTCGGGTCGCCGAGTCGGTACGCGGCGTACGCGTGCGCCCATTCGTGCACGGTCATGCCGATGATGATCGCCGGCAGCACATAGAGCAGCTGCAGCGGGTTTTGTATGATTTGCGAAATGCGTGACAAAATCGCTCAGTCTCCTTTTTCTTGTTTGTCCGCGCCGTGAAAAAAAGCGCGGCGTGAGATTGGCTTTATTATACGGGATTCGGCAAACATGCGCAACCGGATGGAGCGCGCCGCCGCCCGTTTGCCGCAGATTGTTCACACTGCGGCGGGGAACCGCGGCGTTATTCGCCGCTGCGCAGCCGCTGAACAAGCGCGGGGTCTGGCGTAACGTAGAGCGTGCGGTTGGTGGAATAGATCACCATGCCGGGACGCGCGCCGGAGGGCTTTTTAACGAACTTTCTTGGCGTGTAGTCGACCGGCACGCCGCTCGAAAGCCGCGCTTTGGAATAGTAGGCCGCGAGCATAGCCGCCTCCTGGAGCGTCCGCTCGGGCGGTTCGCCCTCGAAGTCGACGATCACGTGCGAGCCGGGGATGTTTTTTGCGTGCAGCCAGAGGTTCTCTGACCTGGCCTGCTGGAGCGTCAGCGCGTCGTTCTGGCGGTTGTTTTTGCCGACGAGGATGCCGATATTGTCGCTGGAAACGAAGCACATCGGCGCGGAGGAGCGGTTGCCCGGACCCGGCGCGCGTTTTTTGTCCCGGTTCGGGCGGATATAGCGCTCGCGCACGAGTTCGTCCCGGATTTCGGTCAGTTCATAGAGCGTTTCGCATTTTTCAATGTTTTCGAGCTGGCCTTCGAGATATGCGATTTCGGCGGACAGGCTCTCGATCTGCGACTCGGCGTACGCTTTGCCGAGCTTGCCTTTGCGGTACGCTTTAAAGTATTTTTTCGCGTTTTCCTGTGCACTGAGCGCGGGGTCGAGCGGCACGGCGCGCTTTACCGGCGGGTCGGCGCGATAGTCGAGCGCGATGAGCTCGTCCGCGCCGGGACGCACAAGATGCAGGTTGGCGAGGATCAGTTCGCCGTATGCGCGCGCTTCCTCAAACCGTTCGGTGCCGGTTATGGCTTCCTCGAACGCGGCGTATTTATTCTGCGCGCGGCGCAGCGCGTTGGAAACGGTTTTGCGCAGTTCGCCGCCGTGGCGGCGGATGCGCACCAGCGCGTCGCGACCGGCATAGTAGCGGTCCAGCGCGTCCGACATGCTTTCGCAGGGTTTGGTTTCAGCGAACATGCCGTTTGGCGTAAACGGCAGCGCGGCGGCGGGTTCGCCGTCCGGCAGGTATGCGATGCAGGGGCTGTACCGTCCGTTTTTCATCTGCAAAAAGAGCGCTTCCAGCGCGGCGGGGGAGGCGCAGGCCGAAACGAGCGCGTTTGCGCTCTGGCGGGAGACGCCCGCAAACGCCTGCGTCAGCGCGCGCGCGGGATCGGCGGAGGCGTACACGGCGTCCAGCTGCTCGCGCGCCGCGTCGAAGGGGCTGCATTTGTCCTGCGCGGGGATTGGCTCGTAAGGGAAGCCCGGCAGGAGGATGCGCGTGCTCGTGTCCCCGGCGGAAACGCGGCGCACACAGTCCGCAATCGAGTCGTCGGGTTCAAGCAGGAATAAATTCGCGTGCTTGCCGGTCAGTTCCGCAACAAGCTTGAGCGTTACCTCGTCGAAGAGTTCGTTTCGCGCAAGCAGCGAAAGCTCGCAGACGCGGTCCGCGCCGATCTGGCGCACGTCCGCAATGCGCGCGCCGCAGAGGCGGCGGCGCAACAGCATGCAGAGCGCCGGCGGCTGCGCGGGATTGTCGTATGCGCGGGAAGTGAGCTGAATACGCCCGTTTTCGGCGTGCGTGCAGATTAAAAGTTTCTGCGTTTTGCCGTTATTGCGCACCGTAAAAAGCAGCAGGTCCTTTTCCGGCTGCTGCACTTTGTCAATTTTGCCGCCGATGAGCGCGCGGCATTCGGAAACGACCGCGCCGAGCGCGATTCCGTCCATGGCCATAGGTCTATTCTTTCTCCGTTTCGCGCAGACGGTCCAGCACCAGGCGATAGCCGCCCGCGCCGTATTCCAGACAGCGGTTGACCCGGCTGATGGTCGCGGTGGAGGCGTTGTAGGAATGCGAAATCTCCTGATACGTCACGCCCGCGTCGAGCCGGCGGGCGACCTGCCAGCGCTGCGCCATCGCCTGCAGTTCGTTGATGGTGCACATATCCTCAAAAAAGCGATAGCATTCGGAGACGTCCTTGAGCGAGAGGATCGCAGTAAAAACGTCGTCCAGCTCGTCGCTTTGCAGTTTGGAAACATATGGTTCCATTCAGATCGCACCTTTCGTTTTTTAAAATTTCTCGTAAAAGCGGGAGACACGCCGGCGGCTTTTTTGACCTGCTGTTTTCAAAAATCCCGGATGTGTTTCGGGGATTTCGGGAAGCGGCTGCCCGCTCCTATTATTTTAGACGCTTTCACACTGTAAAGCAAGAAAAAACGGACGCTCCGAAAACGAAGCGTCCAAACGTTTTTAAAAACCGGACGGGGGTTACTGTGCTGCGGCGCGCTTTTTCGCCAACTGCGCTTTTTTGCGAGCGGCGGCATTTTTGTGGATCATGCCCTTTGCGGCGGCATGGTCGACCGTGCTGACGGCCGTCAAATACGCTTTATCTGCAGCGGCGGTATCCCCGGCGAGCAGCGCTTCGTCGAAACGGCGGATGGTCGTCTTCATTTCAGACTTGGCCATACGGTTGCGAAGGGTCTGCTTTTCGGTGATCTTGACACGCTTGATGGCGGACTTGATGTTTGCCAAAACAATTCACCCCCTGTATCAGTTAAAAATTTCACTCGAACAGATGACAGTGTAGCATATGCCCCGGCGAAATGCAAGCGAAACTTACGCCTTATTCCCGCCGTTTTCCGCATTTTTAAATATCGTGCGGTTGACGCGCGGTTTAAGCCGCAGTGCGTTTGAAACGACCGTGACGGAAGAGAGGCTCATTGCCAGCGCCGCGACCATTATTATTAGGAAGCTGCACTATATACCGGCGTTCCTGCGTGAATAATGTAGCACGATTTTGCGGAAAATACAATAGTAAACCAGTAGGGATTTGACAATGGACGAACAAACGCGAGACTTTTCACATTTTCGTTGCATTTTTTAAGTTGACTGGAACGTGGTTCGTGATATAATGATCATCGTGATTAGCACTCAATAGAAATGAGTGCTAACAAATCGAAGATTTACCAATCTAACAGGAGGCGTTTTTCGTATGAAACTGAAACCTTTGGCAGATCGCGTCGTCGTCGAGAGCATCGAGGCCGAAGAAGTGGTCAAGGGCGGTATTGTTCTGCCCACCGCCGCAAAGGAAAAACCGCAGATGGCAACCGTGATTTCGGTGGGCCCGGGCGGCGTTGTGGACGGCAAGGAAGTCAAAATGTATGTCAAAGCGGGCGACAAGGTTATCTGCTCGAAGTATGCGGGCACCGAAGTCAAGCTTGACGACAAGGAATACCTCATCGTGCGCCAGAACGACATTCTCGCAATCGTTGAATAATTAAGGAGGCAAAAGACTATGGCGAAACAGATTAAATACGGCGAATCCGCGCGCAGGGCGCTGGAGTCCGGCCTCGATCAGCTGGCCGATACCGTAAAAATCACGCTGGGACCCAAGGGCCGCAACGTGGTGCTGGACAAGAAGTACGGCGCGCCGCTGATCACCAACGACGGCGTGACCATTGCAAAGGAAATCGAGCTGGACGACCCGTTTGAAAACATGGGCGCGCAGCTCGTTAAGGAAGTCGCCACCAAGACCAACGACGTGGCCGGCGACGGCACCACGACGGCGACCCTGCTTGCGCAGGCGATCGTCCGCGAGGGCATGAAAAATGTTGCCGCAGGCGCGAACCCGATGGTGATTCGCCGCGGCATCGAAGCGGCCGTCAAGGCGGCGGTCGAAGGGCTGGCCGAACTCAGCAAGCCCGTCGGCAGCAAGCAGGCGATTGCGCAGGTCGCCGCGATTTCCGCAGGCGACGAAACCGTCGGCCAACTGATTTCGGACGCGATGGAAAAGGTCGGCAACGACGGCGTTATCACCGTTGAAGAGAGCAAGACCATGCGCACCGAACTGACCATCGTGGAAGGCATGCAGTTCGACCGCGGCTATGCTTCGGCATACATGGTAACCGACACCGAGAAGATGGAAGGCGTCCTCGACACGCCGTACATCCTCATTACCGATAAAAAGATCAGCAACATTCAGGACATCCTGCCGCTGCTCCAGCAGATTGCGCAGCAGAGCCGCTCGCTGCTGATCATCGCCGAGGACGTAGAGGGCGAAGCGCTCACCACGCTGGTGCTCAACAAGCTCCGCGGCACGTTCAACTGCATCGCTGTCAAGGCGCCCGGCTTCGGCGACCGCCGCAAGGCCATGCTGCAGGACATCGCCATCCTCACCGGCGGCGAAGTCATTTCCTCGGAAGTCGGTCTCGACCTCAAGGAAACGCGTCTTGATCAGCTCGGCACGGCCCGTCAGGTCAAGGTCGACAAGGACAAGACCATCATCGTGGAAGGCGCGGGCGACGCGGAAGAAATCAAAGCGCGCGTTGCCGCTCTGAAAGTGCAGATCGGCGAAACCACGAGCGATTACGACAAAGAGAAGCTCCAGGAGCGCCTGGCCAAGCTCGCGGGCGGCGTCGCCGTCATCGCGGTCGGCGCGGCCACCGAGATCGAGATGAAGGAGTTCAAACTCCGCATCGAAGACGCTCTCTCCGCAACCCGCGCGGCTGTGGAAGAGGGCATCGTCCCCGGCGGCGGCGTTGCGCTGCTGAACGTGCTCCCCAAGGTCAAGGAGCTTGCCGACAAGTCGGAAGGCGACTTTAAGACCGGCGTCAACATCATCCTGCGCGCGCTCGAAGAGCCGGTTCGCCAGATTGCGACCAACGCGGGCACGGACGGCGCGGTCGTCGTTGAAAACATCCGCCGCGAAAACAAGGTCGGCTACGGCTACAACGCCGCCAAGGAAACCTATGGCGTCCTTGCGGACGAGGGCATCATCGATCCGACCAAGGTCACCCGCAGCGCGCTGCAGAACGCGGCTTCCGTCGCGGCCATGGTAATCACCACCGAGAGCCTGGTCACCGACATCCCGACGCCTCCGGCGCCGGCGCCCGCACCGGGCCCGGACATGGGCGGCATGTATTAATCGAGAGAGACACACTCAAAAAAGCGCGGCGAATGCCGCGCTTTTTGCGAGCCCGAATTTAAGAAGGAAGAAGGAATATCTTTTTTGCAAAAAGATACAGGGAAGTACGGGCGGCATGTATTGATCGGAAACGGCACTCAAAAAAGCGCGGCGTATGCCGCGCTTGAGGCCGCCAAAAAACTTGTTTTTTGACGGGATAACCGCTCTTTGCCTCTCGTCCTTTGGACTCCCGGGCGGCAAAGAGCACAGAGAAACCGCCCGTTCCGGGCGATCCGTTCCGCCGGATGAACCGGCGCAGCCGGAAAAGCGGGTTAAGGGCTGCGGCCCTTAACAATCCCAGGGACTTTTTGACAGGCTGAAGCGCGGCGAATGCCGCGCTTTTTTTGCATTTGATAGTGTGTGCTTGCGTTTTGCGGAAATCCCGCAAAATATGGATTCTTTCGGAAAAGGTATCGAAACCAACCACGGCGGTATAAACTATGGATAAAAGCAAATTTAGTTGAGAAATTCCGCAGTTTTGTGCGTATTATAGACAGACCGGTCAATTAAAAGGCGGGGGTGATCGACGCTTGACGGAAAAACAGATGCTAAGCGGCCTGAAAACCGGAAATGAACGTGCGCTCGACGCAGCGATGCAATCCTATTCGCGCCTGCTTTGGAGCATCGCGCGGGCGGTTTTATGCAACGTCGGCACGGCGGAGGACATGGAGGAATGCGTTGCGGACGCGTTTATCCAGCTCTGGAACGGCGCGGATACCATAAAAGAGACGCGCGGAAGCCTGAAAGCCTGGCTTTGCATCGTTGTGAAGAGCCGGGCGGTCGACCGATACCGAAAGGCGGTCAGGCGAAGCGAAATCGGGCTGGACGAACAGCTTTCCGTCTGCGGCGCGGGGATGTTCGACCGGACGCTGGACGCTGTTTTGCAGCGGGAACTGCTCGCCGCGATCAACGCGCTGGGCGAACCGGACACGGAAATCATCCTGCGGCGCTACTATTACCGCCAGAAACCGAAAGACATTGCGCTTGCGGTGGATTTATCGGTCCGGCAGGTGGAAAACAGGCTGTTCCGCGCCAAACAAAAACTAAAAATGCAGATTGGGAGTGAACCGATATGACGCTCCAAAAAAACAGATTCAACCGAAAACACGATCAAAATATTCGTGAGACGGTTGCGGCGGGGACGGGGGTTTCGGTCGCGAAGCGGGCGCCGCGTGCAAGAACGCTGCGCTGGCTGGCTGCTGCCGCGGCGATTTGCCTCTGCCTGTTCGGCGCAACTTCCGCGCTGGCAATGGGCGTTCCGGCGGCAAACGGCCTGCTGTATCTGATCCTTCCGGAAGCGGCGCAGTTCTTTAAGCCCGTGCAGAAAAGCGCCGTCGATCAGGAGATCGAAGTAAAAGTCGAAAGCGCATATATCCACGGAACGGAAGCGGAAGCCGTGATTTCCGTTCGTGATCTGACCGACGACCGGCTGGACGAATCCATCGATTTGTACGACAGTTACGATATTCAAACTGGCTTCGACAGCGTTGGCACCTGTTCGCAGATTGGCTACGACCCGGAAACAAAGACGGCGACGTTTCTGATTTGGATGAAGAGCATGCGCGACTCGGATATTATTCAGGGAGAAAAGATTACGCTTACCGTTCAAACGCTGCTCAGCGGAAAAAACGAGACGCTGGGCGTTCCAGTCGATTTGGACTGGAGCGCGATTCCGAAAACGGTGGAGACGGAGTTAGCGGACCCCTATGATGCGGTCGTCATGGCGCCCGGCGATACGATATCGGTGCCGCACGAGGGATTCTATCTGACGGGGATTGGCTATGTGGGCGGGGAACTGCACATTCAGCTGTATACGCCCGGGCGCGACGCGTATGACGATCATGCGTTTTTGTATCTGCAGAACGAAAACGAAGAGCGGATTTACGGACAGATGCTCTACCGCGGGTCGTATAATTGCGGCGATGCAAAGAAGGAACGCCGCGCGGACTATGTTGAATATGCGTTCGACGTGCCGCAGAGCGAACTGGAAAACTATCTGCTCTTCGGCGACTTTTACTCCGCTAGTTTGCGCATCGACGGCAACTGGAGCGTCACATTCCCGCTGGACGACGAATAACGCAAAACGGAGATACAAAGCGGAAAGGCAGAATGCTAAAAGCGCGGCATAGCCGCGCTTTTGTGCGTGAAACACCATGCCATGATCCAAACGCTATTCCGAAACGACGGTATGCCCGGCTTCGGCGAGTGCGCGCAGTGCGTTGGCAAAGCGCTCCCGCTTTACAAAAATATAGTCGGTGTTGTAAGTGGAAACAGCAAAAATGCCGATCTTTCGTTCCGCTAGAATGCCGGAGATTTCCGCAAGGATGCCGATGAGCGAAAAGTCCAGAACGCCCTGTATCCGAAACGCGTTCCAGCCGTCGTCCCGGAGAAGTGCGCTCTGCGGAACGTCCTTCGACGGGCAGACGAGGGAGATTTCCTCGTCGGTCACGGACAGGAAAGAAAACGCGCCTCCGGCTGCGTCGGCCGCGTCGTTCAGCTTGCAAACGGAAAAATCGTGTTCGATGATCTTCAATTCCATGAGCTGTGTGTTCCTTTCGGTTTGGTTACGGCTTACGCGGCTTTGCCGAAATGCACCTGCACGAACAGCGGCGTGCAGGCGTGCGAAGAAAGATAACGAAACGAGCGGAACGAACGCACTTTTTCAAAAAACGCATTACAGTCCTGTTCACACAGTTCGCTTTCGATCATGCCGAGGTTCCAAAGCGCGCCCGGATAGCAAAGCGTTAGGCTGAGAAGCATGCATTCGCCGCTTTCGGAATCCGGTTCGTATTCGCGTTCAAGCGAAACGCAGAAGCATTTCTTGTCACACGCATCGAACGAGCCGAACAGCGGCGCTTCGCTCCGATCGACCGTGAAAGTGCTGTTGCGCATTGCGCTGAAAAGCAGCGTTTCGTCCGAAGCGTACACCGGAGTGCGGCAGACCTCCTCGAAGGCCGCGACGATCTCGGCAAACGAGGAGGACGGGGCAATGCGCGATTCCAATTCTTTGCGAAGGTCCGTTTTAATCACCTGCTTTTTTTTTGATTGTTGATCGATACAGCTTTTTTAAAAATCAGTCCAGCAGACGCAGGTAGCGTTCCGGTGCGGCGAGAAAATCCCGCAGGAAATTGACGTTCTCCAGATCCTCAAACCGGCTTTCGCGGAGCGCCTGCTCGTAAAACTCATACAAAACGGCGCCCGGGTACGCAAGCAGCACGGGCGAATGCGTGGAGAGGATGAACTGGCAGTCGTTTTTCACCGCGTCGGCGATCATGTTCATGAGCACGTACTGATTGTAATACGAAAGCGCGCCTTCCGGCTCATCCAGCAGGTACAGTCCGTGCGGGTGGAGGCGGGAGCCGAAAAAGTCGATGTACCCTTCGCCGTGGGACTGCGCCGAAAGCTCATCGGAATACATGGATTGCATTGAGTGCAGGCCGGACGCATGCGGCAGTGCGGCGAGGCTTTTTGCATAGTTGCGCCCCTCATAGTCGCGCTTGACCCGCGCAAGCTCCTCGCGTTCTTCGCGCATCATGTCCTCGCGCGCGTCGATATAGCGCGTGAAATCCTCCGAGAGGAAAAAGAAGCTCCGCTTCGGCTTCTGCGTGAACTCCGGCCGGAACGCTTTTGCAGCGACGGAGAAGGTCTCCTTTGCGCGGCGGCCTGCGCGCGCGTCGCCGATGCGGACTCCGCCTGCGAGCGCGGAAATCAGCTCGATCAGCGTGGTTTTGCCGGAACCGTTGTCCCCGGCGATCAGTGTGACGGGCGCGGTAAACTCCAGCCGTTTTATCCCCGCAATCTGCTTCAGGTTCATCGGATAATCGTCCAAAGGCGCTTCGTATTCGGTTCGTTTGATCGCGCGAAGAAAAATCATGGTTGCATTATAGCACGGGTTCGCATCCCGCGTGAAGGACGTTTTGCCAGAGCGTGTTCCGCGATAACAATCTGAAAAACTCCTTTAAAATGTAAAATATAGTTGACATAATAGCTAATATACTGTACGATACAGGCGAGGTAAGCGAATGAAAAACAAAAAGCTCAGAATTGCCCGCGTCGCGGCGGAACTGTCCCAGCAGGAACTGGCGGAAAAGGTTGGGGCGACACGGCAGACAATCGGGATGATCGAAGCGGGAAAATTCAACCCGTCTGTCCGGCTTTGCATTTCGATCTGCCGCGCGCTGCACAAAACGCTGGACGAACTATTTTGGGAGGAAGAAGGGGAATCACACAATGAAGAAGATTGCGGATGAACGGCAAAGCGGCGAGATGCTAAAAATCGGCAACATTTGCTTTTATTTTGTTTGGTATGCACTGCTTGCGAGCATACTGCTGCAAACGGTCGTCTGGAAGGCGGACGCGCGGCAGATCGCGGGAGAACTCGCTGTCTTTCTGCTCGGCGGGATACTGATGCTGGTGCTAATGCTTACAAAAGGCCTCTGGGGGTTTTATACACGCCCGAACAGAAAGACATATATCGTGGCCTCCGCGGTGGCCGGGGTCGTTGTGGGCGGGGTGTTCGCGCTGCTTTACGACTGGACGCAGAAAGCGGCCGTAACGCGGCATATCCTTTGGATTGCAGTGTTTACAGCCGGGACGTTCCTTGTCTGCTATGCACTGCTGTCGCTGGCGGGGCGGCTGGTCGCGAAACGGCAGGCGAAGCTGGACGAGGCCTTCGACCGCGAGGAATAGGCGGCCGGACAGGATTGTCCGCAGCAAGCTGCAGACAAGCACAAAGAGGCGGGAATATCCCGCCTCTTTGATGCTGCAAAGTCACATTAATAAATGCAATTTCTTTTGTTTCTTTTCTTTTTAAAGAAAAGAAAGGGGGGCTATTCCACGATTACCGTTCCGTCTTCCTTGACTTCGACCTTCGCGCCGGTCTTGACATAGGCGAGGAACTCGTCGCCGAGGCCGTCCACAACGGGCATGCTCACGTCCGTCCAGACGTCCGCGAGGATTGCGCCCGCCGCGGCCAGCGAATCGATCGGCCGCGCAAAGAGCATGCAGGCCGGCTGCTGGCCGAGCGCCGCCGCGCAGTAGATGACCATGCCGCCCGTGGTCGAGCCGATGGTCTGCGGCAGGCAGAGCGCCGCGCCGTGCATGGGTTTTTCGTAGATGTCCGGGTTGTTCTGGTCGGAGCACTTGGCGTCCTTATCCTTGAACATCAGCGCTTTTTGGAAGCTGGCGAGGGTATTGAAGCCGTTATGCGTAACCAGCGCGCTTGCCGTCGCCTTGCCGGGGACGACCGGGCGGCCCTTAAAGGTTTTTGCCATTTCAGTTGCCCCCTTTCGAAAGGAGATCGAGAATCTCCGCGTCCGTATGGTACCGCGCGGACGTATAGGTGCGCAGCTTATTAGAGTTGGTAATCACCGGCTGTTTGCCGCAGAGCGGGTTGTTCATGTACATGAGCGGGCAGATGTAGGAAAGCGTCACGCCCATGTCCAGCAGCTTTTGATAGTCCGGCGTCTTCTTGAACTCCGCCTGCACCGCCAGCGCCGAGGTGAACACCGTCGGGATGGCGACCTTTTTGCGCCCGGCCTTTTCCAGCGCGCCGGAAAGCGCATTGGTCCAGTCGTGCAGCTGTTTAATGGACAGATGCGGGCAGCCGACGAAGCAGAGCTTCGGCTTTGCGTCCGCGTCTTTCCAGATGCAGGGGTAGCTTGCGCGCACGCGTTCGAGCTCCGCATCGTCGATGACGTATGTTTTCGCGCCGTCGGCAATCAGCTTTTCGCCGAGTTCAACGGCTTCCGGCGTGAGCCCCGCGATATGGTAGAGCCCGACCGCGCCGTTGCTGGCGGTCGCCGCGCCGAAGTCCTTGAGGTATGCGGTCGCGTCCGCGTCCAGCTCGGTGCCGATGAACTTGGTCAGTCCCTTGACGTACGGCACGTCCTCCATGACCTTCATGCCGATTGCGCTGCCGAGGATCTGCGCTTCCGGCTTTTTGGAGGTTTTGATCTCAACGACCCAGGTCGCCTTGCGGCCTTCGTCGGTGAGCAGGCCGAAATACGGCACGCAGCCGACGATGCTGCCGAAGAGTTCGAGGATGCCGCTGTTACGGTTGCAGCGTGCGCCGAGCACGCTGTTTGCGTAGACGACCGCGCTGCTTTCCGCCCAACTGAGCACGTCGCCCTTTTTGGGTTTGTTGCCGACCTCGTCCATATAGCAGGTGCAGGTAAACGCGTCCGGATTGAGCAGGCCGAGGGTTTTGAGCTGCTCTTCATAGTCGGACTGCTTGCTGTACATGAATTTGAACACGAGGTCCTGCAAAAGGCTGCTGGGCACGTTTTTGTCCAGCGGGCGCGGGTCGACCGAAAACTTCTGCCCGGCGAGCGCGCCGCCCGAAATCAGCTGGTCCATGAGCGAGTAGACGGGCTTCATGACCGAGAGCCCGAAGCTCGTGACCAGGTGGCCGTATTCGCTGGTGACGGGCACCATTTTGCTTGCACCGAACGTTTCGCCGTAGACGACGAGCGTTTTCATCACCTTTGCCATCGCTTCGCCCTTTTCGCCGTCCAGAATGGCCTGCTGTTCGGGCGTTAGCTCCATTTTTGCCATCGTTTGTTCGCCTCCTTAAATGCGGGTCGCCAGCGCGTACGCCGCGCGGCAGGCTTCGAGCACGCGCCCGGCCGAGAAGCTGTCGCCGATGTTATACAACTCCGGCGCGACGCGCAGTTTCTGCCCTTCGAGATATGCCGCGTCGTCCGGTTTGCCGCCCATGGCGAGCACGACGAGGTCGGCGTCCAGCTCCACGCGTTTGGGTTCGTTTCCGACTTTCGGCGCGAGCGGGTTTTCGATGTTTTCGGGCAGGATCGGCGCCCAGGTGTTGTATGGATTCGGGACGTTTTTATGCATATTCCGTTCGACGACGACGTGCTTTTCGTCGAATTCCTTGACCATCGTGCAGTTGAGCAGCGTAACGCCCTTTTTTTGCAGATAATGGATCAGGTGCCCGCGGTTGGCCGTGCAGGTGCCCATCATGAAGTAGGGCAGCATCTCGACGACCGTCACGTCGAGGTCCTTTTCGTACGCGAGATAGTAGGCCGTTTCGCAGCCGACTACGCCGCCGCCCACGACGACGATTTTCTTTGCGCCGCCAAGCAGCGATTCATCGACAAGCAGGTCGGTGGCCTCCACATGCGGGATTGATTCCAGACCCTTGAGTTTGGGCGTGCCGCTCTTTGTGCCGATGGCGTAGATCACCGCGTCGAATCCGCCGGCCTTGAGCTTTTCGCTGGTCGCTTCCGTGCTGAAGTGCGTTGTCAGGTCAAATTCCTTTTCGGCGGCCTTGAGCTCGCGCTCCAGATAGAGGAGGTAGTTCTGGATGTCGTATTTAATGCGCGGCACGCTGCCGGGGACGATCTTGCCGCCGATGCGGTCCGTCTTTTCGAACAGCTCGACTTCGTGTCCGCGGCGCGCGGCCATAACGGCGAACAGCACGCCCGCCGGTCCTCCGCCGACGACCGCGATGTGCTTTTTCTTTTCCGCGGGCGCGATGGTCTCCGGCATGAGTTCCTCAAAGCCGGTGCGCGGGTTGACGGCGCACTGCGGGTGACCGCCGTCCACGAACTCGTTGATGCAGCCTTCCTGGCAGCCGATGCACGGGCGGATTTTGCCGACTTTGCCGGCAAACGCCTTGTTCGGCCATTCCGGATCGGCCAGCAGCGGGCGGCCGAGCATGACCATGTCGCACATGCCGTCGCGCAGCGCTTTTTCCGCGAGGTCCGGATAGCCGAGTTTGCCGACGGCGACCACGGGCACGGGCAGACCGGCGTTGGAGACGACTTTCATCTCCTCGAACCGCTTTTTGACCAGCTGCGCCACGTCCAGGAAGCAGCCCGCGGGCATGCTTGCCGGCGGATGCGGCAGCCACCAGTTGTCGTAGCAGCCGAGGTCCACGTCGAAGAGGTCCACGCCCGCTTTCACGAGGTTCTGCATGTAATCGAGCGTTTCCTCGATCGTCCGGCCGTTTTTGAACTTGCGCAGCGCCTTGACCTGCATACCTTCCTCGCCGTAGGTTTCATTGAGGGCGAGGGAGAGGTCGATGCGGTACATGATCGGATATTTCGCGCCCGCGCGCTTGCGAATTTCCTTTACGAGGTCGATGCCGAAGCGCTGCCAGTCGGCATATTTGCCGAGCTTGCGGCGGTTGAAGGCGGGGTTGGTGAGCTGCTCGAGCAGATAGCCTTCGTGGCCGTGCAGGTAAACGCCGTCGAGCCCGGCGGCCTTTGCGTCCGCCGCAGCCTGACCGCCGTTTTTGATGATTTTGCGCAGCTTGCCGCCGGAAAGCGGCATGCAGGGAATTTCCGAAATGTAGAAATTCGGGTTGAGCGACGCGGAAACGGGGAACTTCATCTGCGTGATGAGACACTGCGGGTTGCCGACGCGGCCGAGGCCGGGGGTCAGCTGGACGAAGATGCGCGCGCCGTAGTTGTGGCAGCCCTGCGCAAGGTCGCGCCAGCCGGAAAACACCGTGCGGCTGCGGTCGATGCGCGGGAAGTAGGTGAGGTGCCCAAGCTCCGTGATGGAGTTGTCGATGCCGTGGCTGATCGGGATCAGCCCGGTGGTGATCAGGCCGACGCCGCCCTTTGCGCGCGCAAAGAAATACTGCAGCATCTTTGCGTTGGGCCGGCCGGTCTCTTCGCACATGTCGATGTTGCCCATCGGCGCCATGACGAGGCGGTTTTTGATCGTCACCGAATTCACGCGGATCGGCGAGAACATGTGGTCGTACGGGTATAGTTCGCTGGTCATGCGGCCGGAACCGCCCGCGCAGTTTTCATTTTGCGCATTACAAACCCAGCTGCCGTATCCGTCGACCAGATTTTGTACGAACGCGTCCTTTTTCAAGTCGGGATCTCCTCGCTTTCGATATGGATTTTTAGTTGGATAATAGAGATGGATAAACTCCAGATACTACTTTATCAAAGCGGGGAAACAGCGTCAAGGAAACACTGGCATAAAACGATAAAAAAATATCGATTAGCCGGCTGCGGCGCGGAACGGGGACGTTTCGGTTGGCTTTTTTGCGCTTGGATGCTATAATGCGATTATGGAAAATATGCGCAGCAAACCGCAGATTGTAAGCGACGTTCTGCCGGGTTCCCCGGCGGAGCGTTTTGGCGTTACCGCGGGGGAAGCGCTGATGGCCATAGACGGCGAGCCCGTTATCGACCTTGTGGATTACGAACACCTCAGCGCCAACGAGGTTCTGCGCCTCACGATTGCCGACAAGGCTGGCAAGATGCGCGAGGTGAAGGTTAAAAAGGAAGAATACGAACCCCTCGGCCTGTCGTTTGCAACGAGCCTGATGGACGGCATGCGCACCTGCAAAAATCACTGCGTGTTCTGCTTTATCGATCAGATGCCGGACGGCGGGCGCACGAGCCTGCACGTCAAGGACGACGACTGGCGGATGTCGTTCATCATGGGCAACTATATCACGCTGACGAACCTGGACGACCGCGAGATCGGGCGCATCATTCGCCGCCGCGTAAGCCCGCTGTATATTTCGCTGCACGCAAGCGACCCGAAAACGCGCGTCCTGCTCATGCGAAACCCGACGGCGGGCCGGGCGATGGAGCAGCTGCGGCGGCTTGCGGACGCGGGGCTGAAGTTTCATCTGCAGGCGGTGCTCTGCCCGGGCGTCAACGACGGGGAAATCCTGCAAAAGACGATGGAAGACGCGGTCTCGCTTGCGCCGGCGGCGCAGTCGCTCGCGCTCGTGCCGGTCGGCATCACGAAATTTCGCGACGGGCTGTTCCCGCTGCGACGGTATACGGCGGACGAAGCGCGGGAAATGATCGACACGATCGAACCCATGCAGGCGGCGTTTTTAAAAAAACTCGGCACACGGTTTGCGTTTCTCGCGGACGAGTGGTACACTTTGGCGGCGCGCAAACTGCCGCCGTACGAGGCGTATGAGGATTTTGTGCAGATTGAAAACGGCGTGGGGCTGCTGCGGCTCTTCGAGCGCGAGATGCTCGACGCGCTTGCGGAGAAAAAGCCGCTGCGGAAAAAACGCAGGTTCCTCATGGCGGGTGGCGTGGCCGCCGAGCCGTTTTTCCGCAATCTCTATCCCTGCCTTTTGCCCTACGGCGTGGAGATTGAAACGCGCGCGATCCAAAACACGTTTTTCGGCGAGTGCGTGACCGTCGGCGGGCTGATTACGGGCGGCGACCTCACGCGGCAGCTCAAAGGGAGCGATTTCGGCGAGGCGCTTTTGATCCCGCGCGCCATGCTCAAAGCGGACGAGCCGCTGTTTCTGGACAACATGACGCTTGAACAGGCCGAAACAATACTGCAAACTAGAATCCTTCCGGTTTTCTCCGGCGAAGAGCTGATTGAAACCGTATTTGGAAGCATACAGGAGAAACGTTTATGAAAAAACCTCTGGTAGCGATCGTCGGACGGCCGAACGTCGGCAAATCGACGCTGTTCAACCGCCTGGTCGGGCGGCGCGTGGCGATTGTGGAAGACACGCCGGGCGTTACGCGGGACCGCATCTATCAGGACGCGGAGTGGCTCAATTATGCGTTCACGCTCATCGACACGGGCGGTATCGAAGCCGCCGGCGAGGACGTGATTTCCGCACAGATGCGGCGGCAGGCCGAGCTTGCGATCGAAACGGCGGACGTGATCGTGTTCCTTGTGGACGGCCGGGAAGGGCTGACCAGCGCGGACGAGGACGTTGCCGACCTGCTGCGGCGCTCTAAAAAGCCCGTCGTGCTCGGTGTGAACAAGGTGGATGCGCAGAAGTTTGAGGACGCGGCGTATGAGTTTTACGCGCTGGGCCTCGGCACGCCGTTTGCAATCTCCGCCGCACAGGGGCTGGGACTCGGCGATTTGCTCGACGAAGTCGTGCGCGATTTCCCGCGCGATCTGGAGCAGCAGGAAGACGAGCGCGTGAACATCGCCGTGGTGGGCAAGCCCAACGTCGGCAAATCCAGTCTCGTCAACGCGCTGCTCGGCGAAGAGCGCAGCATCGTGAGCCATATCCCCGGCACCACGCGGGACAGCGTGGACACGCCGTTTTCGCACGACGGGAAGGACTATACGCTGGTCGACACCGCGGGCATCCGCAGAAAGCGCAGCGTGGAGGATGAAACCATCGAGCGCTACAGCGTCATCCGTTCGCTGGCGGCCGTGCGCCGCGCGGACGTAGTGCTGATCGTCTGCGACGCAAGCGAGGGTTTAAGCGAGCAGGACGTGCGCATTGCGGGCTACGCGCACGAAGAGGGCAAGGCGAGCGTGCTCATCGTCAACAAGTGGGACCTGATCGAAAAGGACACGAACACGATGAACCGCTTCAAAAAAGACCTTGCGGCGGACCTCGCGTTTATGAACTATGTGCCGATGCTCTTTATTTCGGCCAAAAACGGACAGCGCGTGAACAAGGTGCTTGAAACCGTGGACGCGGTGTTCGCTCAGAGCCGCCGCCGCGTTCCGACCGGCCAGCTCAACGACATCGTCGGCGAAGCGGTGACGATGAACGAGCCGCCTTCGGAGAAAGGCCGCGTGCTGAAGATTTACTTTGCGACGCAGGTTTCCGTGCAGCCGCCGACGTTCGTTATATTCGTCAACGACGCGGAGATCGTGCATTTTTCATACGAACGGTATCTGGAAAACTACTTCCGTAAATCGTTCGGGTTTGAAGGCACGCCGATCCGGCTGATTTTCCGCAACAGAAAGAAGGACACCGAACAATGACGTTTTTCAACGGGTTTTTTACGGTCAATTTCTGGACGGTCCTGGCCTGCGTGATTGCCGGGTATCTGCTCGGCAACATCCAGACCGCCATCATCGTGAGCAAACGGTATTTTCACGACGACGTGCGCAACCACGGCTCCGGCAACGCGGGCAGCACCAATATGGTGCGCGTCTACGGCTACGGCCCGGGTGCGATCACGTTCGCAGGCGATTTTGCCAAAGCCGCGCTCGGCATTGTTGCGGGGCAGCTGCTCTGCGGGACGGTCGGTGGCTACATCGCCGGGCTCTGCGTCGTGATCGGCCACTGCTGGCCCGTGTTCGACGGATTCCGCGGCGGCAAGGGCGTCGCGTCGTCGGCGGGAATCGCGATGCTGACGTTCCCGCTTGGCGCGGGCATCGCAATCGCGCTCGGCGCGCTGCTGCTGGCGGTCAACAAGCGCGTTTCGCTGATGTCGATGACGAGCATTTTGCTGTTTTTCATCTGCGTGCTGATTTTTCGGCTGCACGATCTGCCGCTGGTCGCGCTTTCCGCGCTGCTGGTGATCGTCATCTATGTGCGGCATATCGACAATATCAAGCGTCTGCTGCACGGCGAGGAACAGCGCCTGAAAAAAGAAGGCAGATAAAGCTATATTTATAACCCTGAATTTAAAGAGCGCATCCCCAAAGTGGGATGCGCTCTGAGACCGTCAAAAAACCCAGTTTTTTAACGAGACAACCGTTCTTTGCCTCTCGTCCTTCGGACTCCCGGGCGGCAAAGAACACAGAGAAACCGCCCGTTCCGGGCGATCCGTTACGCCGGTTAAACCGGCGTAGCCGGAATCAACGGGTTAAGGGCTGCGGCCCTTAACAATCCCGGAGGCTTTTTTGACAGGCTGAGCGCATCCCCAAAGTGGGATGCGCTCCTGTGTTCATCTAAAATTAAAATTCAGCCGATGACGAACTGCGCTTTGATCTGCTCCACGGCCCGGATTGCGTCGATTGCGTCCACGCAGAACTCGATGCGCGTGTCGCTGGTCGTAATCAGCCAGATATGGATGTTTTCACGGCGAAGCGCGGAAAACAACTGCGCGGCGATGCCGTGCTGGAGCGCCATGCCGGAACCTTCCAGCGTGAGCTTGGTCAGATCGCCGCGCGTGCGGATTGTGCAGCCATAGCCCTTGCGCGTGAGTTCGTTGATGGCGTTGAGCGCTTCGGAAAGGTCCGTTTCGTTCAGCGAGAATCCGACGCTCAGGCTTTGCTCGTCCGGCTCTGAGCAGGCGATCATGTCCACGAATACGCCGTGCTCGGCAATCACGTCGAAGATGCGGGACGCAAACGCGTCCTCGTTGGCGAACGAACGGATGACGACGACCGCCTGATTTTCCAGTGAGAAGAGGCGGGAGGCCGCGTTGTGCTCGGTCACGACGTTTTTCATGTTGTACAGGCCGTTTTGCTTGCCGACGATGAAGTGCGCCGCGCGCAGCGCGCCCTGCGCAAACACCTGCTTGCTGAAGGCGCGGTGCGAAATTTCGATGATTTCGTCGCTGCCGATGAACTGCACCTGGTGTTCGCCGACGACCGTTCCGCCGCGGACGGAATGGATGCCGATTTCGTGGTCGGTGCGGCGCTTGTTCTTTTCGTGCCGTCCGTAGACGAATTCCTCGTCCTCCGGTGAGATCGAGGCGACGGCGTTTGCCAGCATCAGCGCGGTGCCGCTGGGGCTGTCGACTTTTTTGCGGTGGTGCGTTTCGATGATCTCCACGTCGAAGGTCGCGCCGAGCGTTGCGGCGGCGAGCTGCACAAGCTCCAGCTGGAGATTCACTCCAAGCGACATATTGCCCGTTTGAAACACGGGGATATGCTCGGATGCGGCGCGGATGAGCTTCTTTTCGCGCTCACCGAGGCCGGTCGTGCCGATGATGGCCGGGATGCCGCGCGACTGCGCAAAGCGCAGCACGCCGGGTGCCGACGCGGGCACGGAAAAGTCGATTATGATATCGACGGACTCTTTTACCTCGTCGATGTTGCGGTAAACGGGACACGCGAACCCTTCCGAAACGCCGGAAACGTCCACGCCCGCAGCGGCGGAAAAAGCGCCGCTCTGCGCTTGACAAGCAGCATAGACGGCGCGTCCCATCTGACCGCAGATTCCGTTGATTAAAACAGAAATCATACGTCCTCCGAATACAGTATTGTTTTTGCTAAATCAGCTCGTAGCCCTTGAGCGTGTCCTCGATCAGCCGCATGGAAGCGGGCGACGGGGGAACGAGCGGGAGCCGCACGTCCGGCTCGCAGAGCTGCATGCGCCCCATCATGGCCTTGAGCGGGATGGGGTTGACTTCGCAGAACGCGGCCTTCCAGAGCGGGATCAGCTGGAGCTGGATTTCGCGCGCAAGCGCGATGTCGCCCTTGAAGAACGCCTCGCACATGGCGTGCATTTCGCTCGGCACAACGTTGGCGATCGTGGAGATGACGCCCTTGCCGCCGACGCTGAGCACGGGCACGACGTGGTCGTCGTTGCCGGAGTAGATGTCGCACTGCGGGCAGAGCGCGGCCAGGTTGACGATCTGCTCGATGTTGCCGCTGGCCTCTTTGGTGCCGACGATGTTTTTGTGCTTAAAGAGCTCCGCCATGGTCTGCGGAAGGACGTTCATCCCCGTGCGGCTTGGCACATTGTAGACGATGATCGGCGTGTCCACACTGTCGGCGATCGCATAATAGTGCGAAACGAGACCCTGCTGGGTGGTTTTGTTGTAGTACGGGGTTACGACGAGCAGTCCGTCCACGCCGATGGCCTCGGCGGATTTGCTGCGTTCGATGACCTCGGCGGTGTTGTTGCCGCCGGTGCTCGCAATGACGGGCACGCGGCCGTTGACGCGCTCCACAACGAACTGGACGATGCTGAGATGCTCGTCCATCGTGAGCGTTGCGCTTTCGCCTGTGGTCGCGCAGCAGACAATCGCGTCCGTATGGTTGGCAATCTGCAGCTCGATCAGCCTGGTGTATGCCGTAAAGTCGATGGAGCCGTTTTGAAACGGCGTGACCATCGCGACGGCGGAACCCCGAAAGACAGACATAATTTTATTGCGCCTCCCATTGACGAATGAGTTCCTGAGCAATCTGGACGGCGTTGGTCGCCGCGCCCTTGCGGATGTTGTCCGCAACGCACCAGAAGTTGATGCCGTTTTCCACGGAGAAATCGCGGCGGAGCCGGCCGACATAGACGGGATCGGTGTCCGCGGCGGTGACGGCCATCGGGTAAACGTCGTTGGCCGGGTCGTCCTGCACGATCAGCCCTTCGGTCGATTCCCACATGGCGCGGATATCGGCGACTTCAAACGGTTTTTCGAGTTCGACGTTGATGCTTTCGCTGTGGCCGTGGAACACCGGCACGCGCACGGTTGTCGCCGTGACGCGCAGCTCCGGCAGGGAGAGGATCTTGCGGGTTTCCTCGATCATTTTCTGCTCTTCTTTGGTGTAGCCGTTTTCGAGGAACACGTCGATATGCGGCAGGCAGTTGCCCGCGATAGGGTGCGGGAACTTCTGCGGCGCTTCGCCTTTGAGTCCGTTTTCCAAATCCATATAGCCTTTCAGCCCCGCGCCGGACACCGCCTGATAGGTGGAGTATACCACACGCCTGAGGCCGTAGCGCTCCGAAAGCGGCTTGAGCGGAACCATTGCCTGGATGGTCGAGCAGTTCGGGTTGGCGATGATGCCTTTGTTTTTATACTGCGGGATCGCCTCGGGGTTGACCTCGGGCACGACCAGCGGTACGTCCGGGTCCATGCGCCAGCAGCTGGAATTATCGATGACCACCGCGCCGGAAGCGGCGACGATGGGAGCGAACGTTTTGGAAGTGCCCGCGCCCGCGGAAAACAGCGCGATATCGACGCCGAGGTCTTTAAACGCGTCCGCGGTGAGTTCGCGCACGGTATAAGGTTTTCCCATAAATTCGATCTGGGTACCCGCGCTGCGGGAGGAAGCGAACAGGAAATACTCCGAAGCGGGGAGTTTGCGCTCTTCGAGCACACGGAGGAACATCCTCCCGACCATGCCGGTTGCGCCGACGACTGCGATCTTGTACTGTTTCATAATTCGTTACCAGCGTTCTCGATTACTGAGAAAATGCCTTTCTGTAAAAATACCCTGCAAACGTGCGCAGGCCCGGAATTACGGCGGGCCGCATACGCGAAAACGGGCGAATGCCAGTCTTCGATTAGACTGATTTTAATAAATATTCACCGCTTTGTCAAATAAGAACGGTAGAAAAAGGCCGAACGTTTTGGCGCTGCAGAGCCGTTTTCGGGTCCGCCGGAGGCTGTTTTGTCCGCCTGCACAGCCGGCGGTGCAGTTCCGCTTCCGCATGCCGCCGCGCCATGCGGGAAAGCCGCGCCGGTTTGCTCGCGGCGTTTGGGCGGCACCATTTGCCTGTTGCGCAGGAATGATGTACAATAAAAAACTGAACAAAAAGGCGGCGCGCAGCCGGATGAAAAAGTCCGGTACGAAACGGGCGGGCACGCGGCCGGGGAAAGGAAAGAGCAGAAGGCAAATGTGCGCTGAATACGGGCGTTTTGCAGATGTATACGATCAACTGATGGGCGGCGTGAACTACGACGGCTGGGCGGGCTATCTGGACGCGCTTCTGCGCGGGTTCGGCGCCGCGGACGGCGCATCCGTTCTGGACTGCGCCTGCGGCACGGGCGCGCTCACGCTGCGGCTGCAGAAACTCGGCTATCGCGTTACGGGGTTCGACCGCTCGGAGGAGATGCTTGCCGCCGCGCAGCAGAAAGCGCGCCGCGCCGGCATGAAAATTCCGTTTGTGCTGCAGGACATGTGTGCGTTAAGCGTGCATAAACCTGCATACGCTGTGACCTGCGCCTGCGACGGGGTGAATTATCTGCTTTCAAACGGCGAACTGCGCGCATTTTTCAAAAGCGCGAACGAAGCGCTCGTTCCCGGCGGACTGCTGCTTTTCGACGTGTCCTCGGCCTACAAGCTCGAGCATGTGCTCGGCGGGCACACCTATGGAGAAGACACGGACGAATGCGCATATATCTGGCAGAACGCGTTCGACCCGGAGACGCGCCTGCTGGAGATGGACCTGACGTTTTTTGTGCCGGACGGCGGCGGGCGCTACGAACGCTTTACGGAGCGGCACGTACAGCGTGCGCACGAGCCGGAGGAACTGCTTTTTGCGCTTGAAAAAAGCGGGTTCGAGCCGATGGGCGTATACGACGCGTTTACGCAGAACGAACCGGCCGCCGCGTGCGAGCGGATTCAGTTTGCGGCAAAGAAAAAATAAAATAACGAAGGACCGTCCGCAAAAGCGGATGGAGGAGACATATGAATAGGAAAGAAGGACCGCAGGACCCGGCCGACCGCCTGCTGAACTGCATGGCGTCGGAAGGAATGCTCCGGATCGTACTGATCCGCGGAACGCGGCTCGTCCGCGAAGCGCGGCGCATCCATTCGCTTTCCCGCACGGCGACGGCCGCGGCGGGACGGCAGCTGATGATGACGGCGATGATGGCCGCCGACCTCAAAAACGACGGAGACCTGATCTCGACCATCATTAAAGGCAACGGGGTTGCGGGCAGCATGATCTGCACCGGAAACGCCGAGCTGGAGGTCAAGTGCTCGCTGAACAACGGCCGTGCGGAACTCCCGCCCACGCCGGAAGGCAAGCTGGACGTCGGCGGATACGTCGGCCGCGAAGGCAGGCTCACCGTTGTGAGCGACCTTGGGCTCAAAGAGCCGTATGTCGGCGTTTGCAATCTCGTTTCCGGCGAGATTGCGGTCGATTTTGCCGAGTATTACGCGGCGAGCCTGCAGCGGCCCGCACTGGTGTATCTCGGCGTGCGCGAAGACGCCGAAAGCGGGGAAGTGCGCGCGGCGGCGGGGCTGTTTATCGAGCCGCTGCCGGGCTGTCCGGACGAAACGATCGACGCATTGCAGGAAAAGAGCGCGCAGATTGCGCGGCTTTCCGAGCGGCTGGACGGCGGCGAAACGCCGGAAGCGTTCCTTGCAGACGTACTCGGCGGGTTCGGCGTGCAAATCCTTGGCGAGCGCGAACCAAAATACGCCTGCGACTGCACGATAGAGCGCGTGGAACGTGCGCTGATTTCAACGGGCAGGGCCGAACTGGAAGACATGATCGAACGCGACGGCGGCGCGGAAGTAAACTGCCGGTTCTGCGGCAAACAATATATTTTTACGAAGGAAGCGCTCAGAAAACTGCTGAAAGCGGCTTCCGTGGACGGGAATGAATAACACGAAGACAGGAAAAGTGATTCCGTTTTCCCAGAACGCGGCCTTCTATATGAGGCGCGGCGCGAAGGAACTGGAAAAAAACGATTTGATCGCGGCGATCGCCAGATACCGCGAGGCATATGAGCGCGCGCCGGACGACCCGGAAATCTGCATCACGCTGGCGGAAATACTCAGCCAGATGCAGCGCTATGAGGAAAGTAACCGCATTTTGCTGCTTTACATGGCGGATGCGGACGAGGTCCCGCCGGAATGCCATTTTGGATTGGCCTGCAACTATTTTGGCCTGCAGGACTACGACTGCGCCGCGGACAGTCTGGAAGACTATCTGGACGCGGAGCCGGACGGGCCGTTTGCGGCGGACGCGGAGGACTTTCTGGATTTAATCGACGACGACGACGCGATGTACGAAGCAACCGGGCTGAAGACGGACGACGATTACGAGGACAACGCCGTCTGCCGGTTTGCGCGTTCGCTGCTGGCCTGCGGGGACGTGGGCTTTGCCGTGGAGGAACTCGAACACCGCATCGGCCAAAAGCCGGACGCGCTCAAGGTACGCGAGCAGCTCGCCATCGCGTATTTCTGCGACGGGCGGAAAGACGACGCACAAAAGACCGCAGACGGCATTCTGGAAAGCGACCCGGACGATATCATGGCGAACTGCACCCTTGCGCTGGCCGAGCTGGACGCGGGGGACCGCGCGGCCGCTCTGAAGCGTTTGGAACGCATTTCGCAGATTAAAACCGAGGAGCCGGAAGAACTGCACAGCATCGCCGTTCTGCAGCTCGACATGGAAAAATACGAGGATGCGGAGCAGACGCTTTCCGTGTTGCTGCGGCTGATGCCGTACGACGAAAACGTGCTGCACAAGGCCGCATATACGCGCTTTATGCTCGGCGACGCGGACGGCGCGCGCGAATACTACCATAAGTTGTTAAAAATCGATCCACACGACACGATTGCGCGGTATTACCTCAACCAGTGCAGGCATTCCGAAGCGAAAGGGAAGCCGCTGTTTGCGCGCTGGACGATTCCCTATCAGGTGCCGTTCGGCGAGGCGTTCCGCCGTCTCAACCACATCAACCGCGCGCTGGCGAACGAGCACGACGAGCTCTCGCGGCAATGGGACGAGGACGCGGCTTTCCGCGACCTGATCGTTTGGGCTATGACGCTTTCGGACGTGCGGGTTAAAAGGAGCATGCTTTCGCTGGTATATTCGTTCGGCGGACGGCACGGCGAGCGCGTGCTGCGCGAATTCCTGCTGCGCACCGACCAGCCAGACGATCTCAAGCGCGCGGTGTTCGGCATGCTCAAAAACCTGGATGCAAAGGAGCCGTACAAGGCGTATATCAACGGCAGATGGGTCAACGGCCGCGTGAGCATGGTGGAGCTGGACTATAAAATTCCCGCTTCCTATGAAAGCGTGATGCAGACGCTCATGCAGTTCATGCTCGGCAACTGCCGCGAGGAATGCGCAAACGAAGCGGCGCGCGTTTTCAAGCGCTATATCGAAAGCCTCGATCAGAAATTTCCGTGCATTTCGGTTTCGCAGGAAGTCAGCCTTGCCGCGGCGCTGGAATACCTTGGCCGCAGGAACTGCGGCGAAGAAGTCACGCAGGAGGAAATTGCGCAGGTGTACCGCGTGACCAAACAGCGGCTGCGCAACGCGATCCAAAAACTCGAACCGTTCGCAGCGCCGCCGGAGGAACCGAAATGAAATTTTACGCCACCTGCAAGCTTGGGCTGGAATCGCTTGTGACGCGCCAGCTGCGCGATCTGGATATCGAAGTGCTTTCTACCGAGGACGCGCGGATTGCGTTTTCCGGCGGCTTTGCGGAGATGGCGCGCGCGCTGCTCTGGCTGCGCACGGCCGAGCGCGTCCTGCTGGTCGCCGCCGAATTCGATGCGGCGACGTTCGACGAACTCTTTGAGCGGACCAAAGCCGCCGACTGGCGGCCATATCTCAAAGCGGACACAAACATCCATGTCAACGGAAAATCGGCAAAAAGCGCGCTCTTTTCGGTGAGCGACTGCCAGCGAATCGTGAAAAAAGCGATCGTCGAGAGCCTGAAAGCGTCGCTGAAGCGGACGAATATCCCGGAAGGCGGGGACGAAGTCATCATTGAGGCCGGGATTCTGCGCGATCACGTTTCGCTCTGCATCGACTGCTGCGGCGCGGGACTTTCGCGCCGGGGATACCGCACCTTCAACGTTGCCGCGCCGCTTTCGGAGACGCTGGGCGCGGCGCTCGTGCTGCTTTCGCGCTGGAATCCGGAAACGCCGCTGATCGACCCCATGTGCGGCTCGGGCACCATGCCGATCGAGGCTACGATGATTGCGCAGAACATCGCGCCCGGACTGAAGCGCTCGTTCGCGGCGGAAAACTGGTGGTTTCTCGACGGGGACGCGTTCACACGGGAGCGGCAAAGCGCGCTGGACGCGCAGACGCGGCGGGAAACCGACGTGCGCGGGTTCGATATCGACCCGCACAGCATCGACCTTTGCAAAAAACACGCCAAGAAGGCGGGGATTTTCTGCCAATGGGGCGTGCAGGACGTACAGGGACTCTCCGTTTCGGAGCCGCGCGGCACGATCGTGTGCAATCCGCCGTACGGCGAGCGGCTGATGACGCAAAAACAGGTGCAATCGCTCTACCGGCAAATGCGGCGCGCGTTTGACGCGTGCCCCGGCTGGAGCGTGAATATCTTCTCCGGCATGCGCGATTTTGAGCGCGTGTACGGCAAAAGGGCGGACAAGCGCAGGAAGCTGTCCAACGGCGGCATGCCCTGCACACTGTATCAATTCTTTGGAGCAAAGGACATATGAAATACGCTGTGATTCTCGGAGACGGCATGGCCGACTGGCCGGTCGAAGCGCTCGGCGGCAAAACGCCGCTGGACGCCGCGAAACATCCGAACATGGACAGGCTCGCGCGGGACGGAATTTTCGGGACGGTCCGGACGGTCCCGGAGGGGATGAAGCCCGGCAGCGACGTTGCGAACCTCGCGGTGTTCGGCTACGACCCGCTCGTGTATTACACGGGACGCTCCCCGCTGGAAGCGATGAGCCTCGGCATTCCGCTCGGCAGGGACGATGTGACCTACCGCTGCAACTTCGTGACGCTTTCGGGCAGCGACACGCTGGAAGGCGCTGCCATGGCGGACTACAGCGCGGGCGAAATTTCCACGAAGGAAGCCGCGCAGCTGGCGGAATTCCTCAACGAACTGCTGGAAGAAGACGGAGTGCGCCTGTACCCGGGCTTTTCTTACCGGCACTGTCTTGTGCTGCAAAACGCAAAGAGCGGCGCGCAGCTTACGCCGCCGCACGACATTTCCGGTCAGGGTGTCGACGGGAAACTGCCGCAGGGCACGAACGCAAAACTGCTGCTCAGGTGGATGGAGACCGCGCGCAGGGAACTGCCGAAACATCCGGTGAACCAAAAGCGCCTGCGCGAAGGGAAGAATCCTGCGAACGCGATCTGGTTCTGGGGAGAAGGCAGGCGGCCGAAGCTTGCGCCGTTCACCGAGAAAACCGGCCTGAAAGGCGCGGTGATTTCGGCGGTCGATCTGATTCAGGGAATCGGGCGCTGCGCCGGCATGGAAGTTATCAAAGTCGAGGGCGCGACGGGCACGTTTGAAACGAATTTCGCCGGCAAGGCGCGCGCCGCGGCGGACGCGTTTTCCCGCGGAATCGATTATGTATATCTGCATATGGAAGCGCCGGACGAATGCGGCCATCACGGGCAGCTCAAAGAGAAGATTTATTCCATCGAACAGATCGACAGCCAGGTGCTCGGATTTGTTCTGGACTATCTCGAAAACAGCGGGGAAGACTACCGCGTTCTGCTGCTGCCGGACCATCCGACGCCGCTGAAAATCCGCACGCACTCCGCCGAACCGGTGCCGTTTGCGCTCTATCAAAAGGGTGACGACGCAAACAGGGACGTGCGCTACTGCGAGAAGGACGCGCCGAAGACGGGCGTGCATCTGGACGAAGGGTACAAACTCATCGACTGGCTGTGCGAAGGCGGACACGCTTAAGTATAAACGCCGTTTTGCAGAGAAAAGGTCTTGCAAAACGGCGTTCGTTCGTGTATGATACTCATTGCGTCCGAAAAATGCAAACGCCGTGGAGAGATGGCTGAGCTGGTCGAAGGCGCACGACTGGAAATCGTGTTTACCCTTTAAAGGTAACGTGGGTTCGAATCCCACTCTCTCCGCCAGAAAAAGTCCCCGCCTGGGGACTTTTTTCGTGCTCTGCGTTTTGCCGCCGCTGCCAGGAAAAGACCAAATCCGCATCCGTGCTAATGCGCGTGCTAATGCTGGATCGGATGGTATTGGGTGGTATTGGGTGATATTTGAGGGGAAAACAAGCACTCTATCGCCTTGGTCGCACGAAAAGCCGCATCTTTATTTCTCGAAATGTAAATGTCCGCCGTGGTCTTGATCGAGGTGTGCCCGAGCATTTGAGAGATCGTTTTCAAGTCCACATTCAAATCGAGCAGCTGCGTTGCGTATGTGTGCCTTAAATCATGGAGCCGGATGTCCGGCAGTCCGTTTTGACGCAGCAGCTTCTTGAAATTGCTGTACACCGTTATCGGCTTCCTCGGCAGTCCTGTGCAGTCGCAGCAGATCAAATCAAGATCGGTATAGCGTTCGGCAAGTTGAGCTCCGATCACGCCATGCGTTTTCGAGCAAAGCATGAAAGAAAACGAGGAACGCCGCGTGCTCAAACAGGGCGGGGTGAAAGCAGAAGCCTGAATTTGTCTGTCGCCGGATTAAGCGGTTTTGCAAACCAACAGCGATTCACAACCAGCAAAAAAAACGCCCATCCGGGCGTTTCAGCTTGTCAAAAAAGTCTCCGGGATTGTTAAGGGCCACAGCCCTTAACCCGTTT
>DAOTGE010000010.1:24953-61238 GCA_035446965.1 Eubacteriales bacterium | reverse complement strand
GTTTCCCCCGCAGCGTCCCCGCCCGGTCGATTGACGTGAACAGCTTCGAAGGGATATTCAGCGTGCGCATGGTTTCGTAGTCCCAGCGGCGATTTGCACCATCGTAAAGCATACTCGTCGTGGCGATCGTGTATTCCGTGGCTTTTTCGCCCGTAAGGAAATAGCCGTACAAATCCGGCGAGAACAACAGCGTTTCCGCGCTTCGCAGCGCGGGATCGCCTTCCCGCACGCGGGTGTAGAGCTGATAAACCGTGTTAAACGGCATGCTCGCAATGCCGGTGCGTTCAAACAGCGTCCGCTGCGGCACCAGCGCATGCACGGCAGCCACCTCGGCCTCCGTGCCATTACGGTAGCAGCGCGGATTGCCCAATAATGCGCCGTTTTTGTCGATCAGTCCGAAGTCAACACCCCAGGTGTCGATGCCGAAACAGTCCGCGTCGCCGCCTTCCTGTCTGAGTTTTGCAAACGATTCTTTAATCTGACGGTAGAGGCCGAGCGCATCCCAGTAATACAGGCCGTTCTGCTCGACCATTGGATTGTCGAAGCGGTGCACCTCACTCAGTTCGATGCGTTCGCCGTCGAACGCGCCGAGCACCGCGCGCCCGCTGGACGCGCCGAGATCAAATGCGAGCAGCCTGCGCCGTTTCATTTTATTACGCCTTTCTGGAGGATGATGTTCGCATATACCGCTTCCTCGCCCGTCTGGACGATTACGCAGCATTCATCCGCCTTCTCATAAAACGCGTAACGCTCAAGGTGCCCGACAGCGTCCGCACCGCGGTCGTCATGTTTGGCAACAATCGCTTTGTACTCGTCGTGGATCGGGATTTTCATGCCCTTGTCGCGTTTGTCCACGTCCATCACCATTGCCGGAAGATCGGTGTAAAGGTCGAGCGGCATAAGCGTTAAAATCGCTTCCATCAACGCGGGTACGCCCAGCCCGTCTGCGCGTACAAACTGCGCGCCGCAGCGCGCCGCAGCGCTTTTGCCAGGATAGTTTCCGTCCGCCAGCAGAATTTTGTCGCCGTGCCCCATCTCGCAGATGGCTTTAAGCAGTTCCGGGGAAAGCAGTTTCGGTACGTTCAGCAGCATTGTAATTCTCCTTTATGAAACGTTTCGCGCTGTCGGGCTTCCGTATGGAAGAACGGCAGCGCGAACGTTCGAAATCGCGTTTGTTAAGTCTTTACTGATACAGCGGCCCGAGCGCCTTGCAAGCGCGGAAGTCCGCGCCTTCCAGATCCTTCGTTCCGAACGCGCTCCAGGTCGAAGGCCGGAAAATCCGTTCTTCGGCTACGTTGTGCATCGAGACCGGAATGCGCAGCATGGAAGCCATGGTGATCAGCAAATCGCCGATATGCCCATAGCAGAACGCGCCGTGGTTGGCGCCCCAGTTGGCCATGACGCTGTAAACGTCCGTGAACGCATCCTTGCCCGTGAGGATTGGTGCAAACCAGGTCGTCGGCCAGGTGCGGTCCGTACGCTCGTCGAGGATTTTGTGCACCTTGGGATCGAGCTCGCAGGTGTAGCCTTCCGCCAGTTGCAGTACGGGACCGATTCCCTTGACCACATTGAGCCGGGCCATGGTCACCGGCATGCCGCCCTTCGTGCCGCCGATGAAATGCGAGGAATACCCGCCGCCGCGGAAATAATAACGATCCGCCGCACACCAGTCGGTCGCCGCAAGGCAGGCGTCTGCGTCGGCTTCTTTCATGTCATAAAACGGTTTAATCACCGGCACGCCCTTTTCGTCCGCAACGGCGCCCGTTCCGTCCAGCGCGGCCGCACCGGAGTTAATCAGGTGGATGATGCCGTCCTTAGCGTGGCCCGTAAGCCGCTTGCCCGTAACCCGCTTGACCGCATCCGGGCTCCAGTAGGTACGAACATCCGCAAAGATAGCGGGACGGTCGCTCACAAGATGCTCGAAGAGCATCGTAAGCGCGTTAAGCGTATCGTTTTCGGTACCGATCACATACGCCTCGCGCAGACCGTTCCAGTCGAACTGGCTGTTGAGCATCGCTTCGAGGAAGTCGAAGTTGGGCATATAGTCCGTCCACTGCCGCTGACCCTGAATGCCCGCCACGACCGCGTTATGGCCGTTGCTTTCTTCAACAAATCCCATTTCCGCCAGTTTGGGGTTACCGACCATAAGGTCGCGCACAATCAAAAAGCTCTTGATTACGAATTCCCACTGCTTTTCCTTTTCCCCGGGCGAGAACTGCAGTTCCGGCGGGTTTTTGTCCAGCCCTTCCTTGCAGTGTTCCTTTGCCCATTTCAGGGCGCGTTCGAATTCGTCGTGGTCGTAAATTCCCTTGTCGATGCGGCGGAGAATCTCCGTTTCGTCCACGCTCTCGCTGCGCAGGCCCATGTATTCGTAAATCATTTCCTGGTTGAGAATGCTGCCCGCAATGCCCATGCACATCGAGCCGACCTGCAAATAGCTGTTCTGACGCATGCACTTGACCGCAATGGCGGATTTTGCAAACAGCAGAATCTTTCTGGCCACGTCTTCCGGAATTTCTGTGTCTGCGGCGTCCATTACGTCGTGCCCGTAAATGCTGAACGCGGGCAGGCCCTTCTGCGAATGCGCGGCCAGCACCGCCGCAAGGAACACCGCGCCCGGGCGCTCTGTGCCGTTGAATCCCCAAACCGCCTTGACGGTGAGCGGATCAAAGTCCATCACTTCGGTCGAATAGCACCAGCAGGGTGAAACCGTCAGCGTAACGCCGACGCCCTCGCGCTCAAACTTTGCCTGGCAGGCGGCCGCTTCACGAACGCCGCCGATCGTCGTGTCCGCGATGACGACCCCGATCGGTTCGCCGTTGGGATAGCGCAGATTATCGCCAATCAGCTTTGCAGCGGATTTTGCCATCTGCATGGTTTGCTCTTCGAGACCCTCGCGCACACCGTTCCGCCTTCCGTCGATGCACGGACGGATACCGATCTTTGGCAGGTCAATTGCATAACGGTTCATAATTTTCTCCTCCTGTTTTGTTCCAATATCTATTGTTCCCGCATAAAATGCATGCGGGCTGCGAAGCCTTAATCTATTTTGATGCACGCGCAGTGTGGCGGTGCCCGGCTCGGAAAGACCGGCGCCCGCATGGCACGGGATGCAGTGCACTGGATTGGGATATGCGCACGGCGCGGCGGCTTTTTTTGAATCGAAAACTGCGGAAACCATAACGGTCCGCCAATCAGATCCGGTTATGCAGATGGGATTTGAGCCGCATGACCTGCGGATATTCCGAACTTTCGCCCGCCATGCGTTTGAGCAGAAGTTCTCCGGCACGCTGCCCCATCAGTTTCGTGGGCTGTTCCACGATGGACAGCGGAGGCGAAACGATTCGGCACAGGTCGACCGCGTCAAACCCGACAAACCCAATATCCTTGCCAAGGATGACATTTCGCTCGTGCGCGGCGGTAATCGCGCCCATCGTCATGTCGTAGTTCGTCACGCAAAGCGCCGTCGGAGGGTTCGCCATATCCATGAAGTGTATAAACTGGCGGTATCCCGACTCAAAATCGTACCGGCCGATCTGTATCAACCCATCGTTCGGAATTTCGATGTTCGGGCCGGCTCCGGTGTCCGCTGCAATGCCGTAATCCTTGAGTGCGCGCCGATAGCCGATCATGCGCTCGTTTGCCGTTGAGATGTCCAGCGGCCCCACAATAATACCGATATGCCGGTGTCCCGCGTTGATAAGCTGCTCGACCGCCCCATAGGTTGCATTGAGGTTATCGATGACGATACTGTCGCAGGAAAAGCCCGGAATCGTCCGGTCGACAAGCACCATGGGCATTTCAGATCCGCGGGAATTGCGGACTTCGTTGAGTTCCTCGGCAGAAACATGCTCTGCCACAAGTACGATGCCGTCAACATTGTTATTGCAAAGCACGCGCAGCTTTTCCATCTCGAGGTCCCGGTCAAAGTCGTAACTGCAGACAAAGGACGTGTATCCCGCAGCGCGCAGCACCTGATCGAGCGAGGAGAGCACTCCGCCGAAAAAAGGCACGGACAGCGTCGGAATTACGACGCCCACCGTCATCGTTTTGTTCGTCTTCAAACTGCGGGCATTGCGGTTCACCCGATATCCCAGTTCCGCAACCGCTTCCTCGATCCGCGCGCGGTTTTCCTCGCGCACCGAGCCGCCGTTTAAATATTTCGAGATAGTCGCGAGCGACAATCCCGTCTGTTTGGCTACATCTTTTATTGTCGACAAGGTAATAGTTCCTTTAAGTTCATAATTTGAAGGGTAAAACAGAGCAAAACGTTTTATGTTTCGGTTCATTCTAGCATTGCTTCGTTTATTATGTCAAGCACAATCTAGTCCTTATGAATATGATTCTGTTTTTAATTCAACAATATTGCATATTTATGTTTATTATTTCTTCGCTCGTGTTTGCTTCAGGTAAAAATTAGGTCTTGACTTGATGCGTTTCCCGTGCTACAATGCAAAAAGATGAAACGTTTCGCTTTCTAATTTTTCCCATCGGCAGAAAAGCGGTCTTCAAAAAACAATTTTTGCTCGTTTTCTTTTGCTATTATTTCAGTTATGAGGTGATACTTTGCCCGAGACCATATTAAGTATGACAGGGATTCAGAAGTACTTCCCTGGCGTTCACGCACTCGACGGCGTGGACCTTGAACTGCGCGCCGGCGAGGTTATGGCACTGGTCGGTGAAAACGGCGCCGGCAAATCCACGTTGATGAAAATCCTGACCGGCATCTATGAAAAGGACGGCGGAAAGATCGAACTGTTCGGCAAGGAAGTGGAGATTCACTCGCCTTACGAAGCACAGCAGCTCGGCCTTTGCATCATCCATCAGGAGCTCAACCTTCTGCGCGACCTGACCGTCGCCGAAAACATTTATATCGGCCGGGAAACGATACACGGCTTATTCCTTGATAAAAAGGAACAAAACCGCCGCGCGCAGGAACTGCTCGACTCCCTCAACATCAAAATTGACGCCACCACGGAGGTGAAGCGCCTCACCGTCGCAAAACAGCAGATGGTCGAGATCGCAAAGGCGCTTTCTTTCCCAAGCACGCGCGTCATGGTTATGGACGAACCCTCTTCCCCGCTGACCGATACGGAGATTCAGGAGCTTTTCACGTTCATCCGCGAGCTTAAGGCAAAAGGCGTCGGCGTTATCTACATCTCTCACCGGCTTGACGAGCTTGAGCAGATTTCGGACCGGATTACCGTCATGCGGGACGGACACACCGTCGGCATGGTCGAAACAAAGGACATTACGCTCGATCAAATCATCAAAATGATGGTCGGGCGCGTCATCTACGAAGAACCCAAATCAAAATCCAACGTGCCCGACGATGCGGAAATCGTGCTCGAAGTGCGCCACTTGATTTCCGACGACGTGAAAGATGTTTCGTTCGTGCTCCGCAAGGGTGAAATCCTCGGTTTTGCCGGTTTGATGGGAGCCGGCAGGACGGAGACGGCACGCCTGCTCTTCGGCGCGGACAAACGCACGTCCGGGGAAGTTCTCGTCAATGGGAAGCCTGTTTCAATTTCGTCCCCGGAAGACGCGGTCAAAGCCGGTATCGGCTATCTGTCCGAAGACCGCAAGCAGTTTGGGCTCTGCCTCGGCCTCTCGGTCTGCGATAACACCGTGTTGCCGACGCTTTCCGATTTTGTCAAGGGCGCTTTCGTCGACGACCGGGCCATCGCAAAGGCAACGAGCGAATACGTCGACAAGATCGGCGTGAAAACACCGCATGTCACCACGGCGGCCAAGTCGCTTTCCGGCGGCAATCAGCAAAAAATCGTTATCGCCAAGTGGCTCCTGCGTAACTGCGACATTCTGATTTTCGACGAGCCGACGCGCGGCATCGACGTCGGCGCGAAAAACGAAATCTATAAACTCATGAACCAACTGGTTTCACAGGGCAAATCGATCATTATGATTTCCTCGGAAATGCCGGAGCTTCTGCGCATGAGCGACCGTATCGTCGTGATGTGTGAAGGAAGACTTGTCGGCGAACTGGGGATTGAGGACGCCAACCAGGAAAAAATCATGTCATATGCAACGATGAGGGAGTAATATCATGGATTCACAGGTTAAGAAAAAACTGAATATGCAGAAGTTGCTGGCGCCGCTGGCATTGATCATCCTCTACGTGTTCTTTTCGATCTTCGGGAATAATTTCTTTTCGGTCGATACGCTCAAGAACATCCTCGAATCCAGCTACTATATTGGATTCATGGCCTTCGGCGTAACGTTCGTCATCATCACCGGCGGGATCGATCTTTCGATCGGCACGGTCATGATGTGTTCGGCGCTGATCGGTGCGTATGTTTTCAAGCAGCTCAACTGGCCGCTCACGATCGCGCTGTTCGTGACCGTCGGCGTTGGCGCAATGTTCGGCCTGGTCAACGGCCTTCTGATTGCAAAACTCGAACTTCCGCCTTTCATCGCAACGCTCGGCACCATGATGATGTCCCAGGGGTTCGGCTCCATCATCACCAAGGTGCAGTCCCAAACCTGGCCGACCGCTACGGCGGAAATCGGTTCCTGGTTTAAAAAGGTTTTCATCCGCAACACTTTTTATATAGGACAGACCAAGTTTTCCGGTTTCCCGGTCGGTGCATTCTGGCTTCTGGCATTTTTCATCATCGGCGCGCTGCTTCTGCATAACACGAAATTCGGCCGTTATACGTTCGCCATCGGTTCCAACGAAGAAGCCGCCCGCCTTTCCGGCATCAACGTAAGCAAATGGAAAGTGCTCGTATACACCGTCTGCGGTATCTTCGCCGGGCTCGGCGGCATCTTTTACGCCGCGGCCTACACGACCATCACTCCCGGCACCGGCAACGGGCAGGAACTCAACGCCATTGCGGGCGTCGTCATCGGCGGTACGTCCATGGCCGGCGGTTCCGGCACAATGGTCGGCACGCTCATTGGTATTTTCATCATGTCCGTTCTGAAAAACGGCCTCTCCGCCTGCGGCCTGCAGGCGCCCTGGCAGACATTCTTCACCGGCGCGGTCGTCATCGGTGCGGTGCTGCTCGATATTCAGCGCACCAAAGCCGCAAACCGCGTGAAAAAGAGCTGATTGTATCCACAGCTCAGCCCCTGTGCAAGCAACGGTCAATGCCGGCCGTGCTGAATAAAAAAGGAGGAACACTTATGAAGAAACTTGTTGCAGTTTTGTTGACGCTCGCATTGGTGCTCAGCATGTTCGCATGCGCAGCGCCCGCCGAGACCGAAGAGACCGCCACCGCCGAAGAAGCGACCGAAGAAGTTGCAACGGTCGAAACGACTGAAGAAGCCGCGGAAACCACCGACGAACCGATCTACATCCCCGTTATGGCAAAGGGATTCCAGCATCAGTTCTGGCAAGCCGTTAAAACCGGTGCGGAAGCTGCCGCTGCCGATTACGGCGTGGAAATCTACTTCGATGGCCCCGCTTCCGAAACCGACATCGACGATCAGGTCAACATGATCAAGACGGAACTGGCAAAGAACCCCAAGGCGATTGCCCTGGCCGCTCTGTCTACCGAAGCCGTTACCGAGATCCTTGAAGAATGCGCCGAAAAGGGCATTCCGGTCATCGGCTTTGACTCCGGCGTTCCGGACGATCAGACCGGCGCCGTGGTTGCGACCGCTTCGACGAACAACGAAAACGCCGCTGCAATCGCAGCCGAAAAGTTCGGCGAGAACGAAACGCTCGTAGCCAAAATGCAGGCCGCGACTCCGGAAAACCCGGTCGTCATCGGCTGCCTGAGCCAGGATGCGGTCTCCGCTTCCGTTACCGGCCGCACGACGGGCTTCGTCAACAAGATGAAAGAAATCGCCGAGCAGTATCAGCCGGGCCTTGTCTCCGTTGAAGGCCATACGAAATGGGAAAGCATCGTAGACAACCCCGCGATCATCATCCAGGTTGAAGTCTCCGCCACCACTGAAGCGACCTCGCTGCAGACTTCCGCCAACGCGCTTCTGGCCACCCCGGGCATCGCCGCGGTGTTCTGCTCCAACGAAGGCGCCGTGGTTGGCTTCCTGGCCGCCACGTCCGATGGTGAAGACCTCGCTGCCGACGGGAAGTACGCCGACCTCGTCGTCGCCGGATTCGATGCCGGCACGGCTCAGAAGAACGCGATCCGCAACGGTTGGTTCTATGGCTCCGTCACGCAGGATCCGTATCAGATCGGTTACAAGGCTGTCGAACTGGCTTATGAAGCCGCGATGGGCGAAGAGGTTTCCGATGTTGACACCGGTGCGCAGTGGTATGATTCCACCAACATCGACGATCCGGACATCGCTCTGCTGGTCTACGATTGATCGAAGTAACGCGTAATAACTTCTAAAGCAACACAAAAACGGAGAAGAGCCGGGCTCTTCTCCGTTTTTTGATTGGCAAAAAGAAATACGGCCTATGTTTGAGCGGTCCGTTCTGTCCGACGAACCGCTTTGGTGCAGCCCATGCCGGCATATAGCCACAGTTTGGAACGCAAGAAAATTGCCGGAATCCGACGCTCGCATGCCGCGCATCCGGCCGGATGCAGACGCTTTCTGTTATCCTGACCGGTTTTACAGCGGTCTTCCGTCGTGTTCCCTGCAAAAAAGAAGGGGGAATCTTCCCCCCTTCCGATTAACTAAATCGCACGTTCTAAAAAGAATTCTCTGCAAATGGATTTTGCACATGGCATCAGCCCAAAACGGTTGCGCTTACCAGCTTTCCTGCATACAGCGCGCTTAAGCCTCCGTCCATGCCGCAGGTTCTAACGGGTTAAACACAAAACTCCATTTCATCAAAACCCGTTCGGAAGGATTGCCTTTTCATGCTCCGCCAATGCTCCCGGAATCAAATCTTCCCTTTTATAAGATGTTCGAAGCTCTCAGCCGCCCGATGGATTGAGAAGAAAATCGTCCACCGTTCCCCAGCCGCCGCCCGCGCACCTGACATACACGCCGACGGTCATAACTCCGCTTTGGCAGGGGATGTTTTCAATCACCGGCTGCTGCCAGTCCACCCAGCCGTTTACGGCAAACGGCGCGGTATATGTCACGCCGTCCGAAATTGCGTAGATATACATCTCCGCATTTTCCCCCGCGTCCCCGCCCTGCGCGCTGATCGTAAAGCGGTAATTGCCCTCTTTTAGCCCGGTAACCGTCTGCTCGGCTTTCCATTCGACCGCATCCGAATTCCAAAAATGCAGCGACATTTCGCCGGAATGCGCGTCCATCTTTTTCTTCTGAAAATCGGTTTGAATCCCTGCGGCTATCGCCGTCACCTGCCACATGGAGGTGTCCGCGTCCTCAAAGCTATAGTTGTCGATATAGTTTTCTTCCACAATGTCGATATAGCAGGTCACATCAGAACCGCCAGCCATGCCGGAAACCGAATATGTGCCGATCGGTGAGGCGCTGATTGCGTCCAGATCGGCGCTTTCCCAGGTAACCGGGATTTCGGCGGTCGTAGCATCGTTGTTGGTCGCCGTCACCGTGTCCGGCAGCGTAATCGGGTTGTTGCGGCGCACGGTCAGGTACACCGGCGAAATCTCGTCCGCTTGAACGGGACAAATTGTGCCGGTGCGCACATATGAAAAGGTCTTCAGCGATTCGAGCGGATGGCCCGTCTCGTCGAAAAGGGCCTGATTTTCGCAGGCGCAGCCGCCGTAATACACACCCGCATCGTCGGGGTCGTATTCTGCGGCGTAGCTGCTCGCCCAGCCGGAGCCGTATTGCTCCCAGAGCGCCGCGCGCGCTTCAAACGTGTCCGCCGGGACCGCAATCCATACCGGTTCCCAGTAGAACACGCCGATTCCCGCGTCGCCAAGCGACGCAACGGCTTCGATTACGCTGGAAATCTCGCTCGCCTGACCCTGCACGGTGAACGGATATTGCTTGTCGTAGTTCAGCTTTTCGCCGATCGTGTTTGCGTGCCCGTCGCTGTCGGCCAGCGTGTAGGCCCAGGCCGTTTCGGCAACCATCACCTGCTTGCCGTAGGTATCGGCAACATTTTTCAGTTCCGAAACGAGATTCTCCAGCGTCCCGTGCCAATACGGGTAATACGACGAAGCGAAAATATCGTAATCCACGCCGTAGCGGTCCAGCAGGAAAGCATAGTTGTTGTACTTGCCGTCCTCGGGGTTGGTGAAATGCACCGCGATGCGGATCGCAGGGTCAAACCCGCGCACGGCGGAAGCGCCCGCCGCAAGCAGTTGATAAATCGCCGGCCATGCGGTTTCTCCGCAAAGCCCGGTGGTTGTCTCGTTTCCAATCTGCACCATGCCGACGTCCGCGCCCGCGTCTTTGAGCGCCTGCAGGCTTTCCGCCGTATAGCTTTGAATCGCCCCCGCCTTTTGCTCCACCGTGTAATCCGCCCAGGCTTTCGGCGCCTGCTGCTTGGACGGGTCCGCCCAAAAATCGGAATAATGGAAATCGACCAGCAGTTTCATACCGTACTGCGCGGCGCGCGCGCCGATGGCCGCGGCGGTTTCGATATCGCAGTCTCCTCCGCCGTAGCCGTTGCCGTTTTCATCGTATGGATCGACCCAAACGCGCACGCGCACATAGTTGATCCCAGCCTCCCGCATGGTCAGCAGCGGGTCCTGCTCGTTTCCGTCGAAATCATAGTAGACCACGCCGCTGTTTTCCAGCGAAAGCAGGCTGGAAACATCCGCGCCCATCACGAAATCGTCCGAAAGACCGTCGATTTTGTCCACAATCAAACCCGCTTCGACGGGTTCGGCAGGTGTGGCGCTTTCTTCCGGATCGTCCGCCGGAGCGGACGATCCGGCACAGCCCGCAATAAGCAGCACCAACGCGGCAAGCAGTAAGGCAATAAACCGTTTCATCCGCTTATCCCTTGACCGAGCCGCCGGTCACGCTCTCCACGTAGAACTTCTGCATGATCACAAACAGAACCGATATCGGGATGGAGACCAGCACGCCGCCCGCACAGAATCGCGAGAAATAGGTGTTAACACTGCTCTTGTGCAGCATGTTGAAGAGCCCGACGGCCACCGTCCAGTCGCCCGACAGCCGGGATTTTATGATGATGTTGGAGAAGATGAAGTCCATCCAGGGCATGAGGAACGCGCTGATCACCGTGTAAACGATAATCGGCTTGGAGAGCGGCAGGATTACCTTCCAGAACACCTCCGCCTCCGACGCGCCGTCGAGTTTGGCCGCGTCGATCATGGAGCGCGAAATCGTGTCGAAAAATCCTTTTGCAATCAAATATCCAAGCCCCGAACTGCCGGAATAAACCAGTATCAGTCCTGCGTGCGTGTCGGTGAGTTTTAGTTCCTTGAGGATGTAATAGATGCAGATCATGGTCAGAAAGCCCGGAAACAACCCCAGCAGAACGCCGGTGTTCATCAGCGCACGCCGCCCGCGGAAGCGCATGCAGCTCGTTGCGTACGCCACCATGAGCACGAACATCGACGAAATCACGCAGGTAAAACACGCAACGATGAACGTGTTGGTAAACCAGGCGGGGAAGTTCGAAACCGAATCCGTATCCGAAAAGAGGCGAATGTAGTTGGAAAACGTCCATTCCTCCGGGAAAAAGCGCAGAATGTTGCGCCCCTCAAATGCGGAAAACGACGTGCAAACAAGCCAGAGAATCGGTACAAGCCAGATGGCGGCCAGCAACGCAAGCACCAGGTGCCGCACGATGTCCCCCGTCAGCAAGCGGGGGTTGACATGCCGCCGTTTCTTTACGCGAATCGCGGCGGAGTTTGTCCGACTGATTTCGTTCATATGAGTCTATCCTCCTTTCCGGGACGGCTGAAGGGCAAAGCGGAGATAAAATCTGAATTGCTCACTGGAAACGCCCCTCCCTTCCTTTTCTGAAGGTATAGTTAAACGCCAGCAGCGTAAACACCGCGCAGACGAGGAACACCAGTATGCCGATGACCGAAGCCATCTTGTAGTTATAGGAGTCGTTCGTCAGACGGTACAGCCATGTCACCAGAAGATCGATGTCCTTGGCGTTGGACGCAGCCAGCTTCGTGTCCATGGTAAAATACACGTCCTGCGTGAGCAGGTAGATCACGTTGAAGTTGTTGATGTTGGCGATAAACGAGGTGATCAGATACGGGCCCGTCACGCTGAGCATGAACGGCATCGTGATGCGGTTAAACGTCTGCAGCGCGTTCGCGCCGTCGATCTTGGCGCTCTCGTAATATTCCGTTGGAATGTTCATCAGTACGCCGGTGGCGATCAGCATCAGATACGGCACGCCGATCCAGAAATTGATGATGACAATCATCACTTTCGCCCATTTTGCCTCGGTTAAAAATGGAATGTGGTCGAGATACTGGCCGACCAACCCGATTGATTTAAGAAAATCGGTAATCCCGGCGTTGGCACAGAACGTGTTGACAATGCCGGTGTCGGCAAAAAAGTTTCGCACCAGCAGCAGCGAAACAAACTGCGGCACGGCGATGCAGATCACAAACAGCGTGCGCCAGAGCTTTTTGACCCGCGTGCGCTTATTGTTGATCAAAAGCGAGAGCGCGATGCCGCCGAAATAGCAGGTAAACGTTGCAAAAAACGCCCAGACCAGCGTCCAGCCAAGAACCTTTCCAAACGAGTAACCGAACGTCTCGCTCAGCGACGTGGTAAACAGCCGTTTAAAGTTGTCGAGTCCGACCCACGTAAAAAGTTCGGTCGGCGCCATATGCTGCTGGTCGTAATTCGTAAACGCCACAAGAATCATAAACAGCAGCGGAATAATCGTAAAAACGATGATGCCGAGACTCGGCAGGGAAAGCAGCGTGATATGAAAGCGCTGATTAAACAGATCGCGGACGTCGTCCCGGAACGAATTGACCGGCTCTCCGCGCTCGCTCTTTTGCTGGAGCTCGCGCGCTTCGCTCACAATGCGCAGCAGCACGATCAGCGCCGCGGCGATCACAAGCAGGCCGACCAGCCCGAAGAGGAGGATTAAAAACGAGTTGTCGTATTGATTGACCTCGTTTTTCATCGTGACCGGATTATAGACCGTCGCGCGCTTGACGGTGCCGAGCGTGCCGAGTTTTGCAATGTTCGGACACCCGTACGTAATCGAAAACAGCACTACGACCGCCTCGAATACCAGCGCGAGGAACCCCTTTACATACTGTTTCCTTCGTATGTACCCTGCTCCCCAGAGAAGCGGCGTAAGTTTGACGAACACATCCCCGTCAAGCCAGCTTTTCACGGCGCGGACGGGTAAAAACGTCCGTCCTGCGTCTTGCTTCCTCTTTTTCATGGTACTTTTTCCTTTCCGCTAGAAATGGAGAACCCGCCGCGGAGCGTCCGGCTCCGCGGCGGTTGGATCGGATCGGGTTAAGAAAGGATCAGCCGACAGGCGCGGTAACGCCCGCAACGGTTTCGTCAAGAAGCTGCTGCAGGTCCGTGCCGTCCGGGTTGCCGTTGGCCAGGATGTTGCCCAGCGTCTCGGTCGGAGTCCAGTAGTTGCCGCCGACGGAGAGGCTCTGCGCGGACGCAAACTGGCTCTGCATAGCGAGCGCCGCAACGACGGGGTTAGCCTGCACGCTTTCGGAAGAAGCAGCGTTCACGTTGGACGGAACGGCGCTTCCGCCGGTGCCTTCATACAGGGCGATCTGGTTTTCTTCGTTGGTGAGCCATTCGGCGAGCCGCATCGCCCAGCCGACGTTCTCAGAGTACGCGTTCACGCCGACGAGCTTATAGCCGTCGAAGGAACCCATCTGCACTTCGCTGCCATTGAGCGTATAAGTCGGCAGTTTGGCGGTCGCGTAGTTGTCGCCCCACGCTTCCTGCACGGATGCCGCGTTCCAGCTGCCGTTCACGCCGGCGATGATCGTGCCTTCCTGCACGCCGGTGACAAACGCCGCATCGTCAAGATTGATAAAGCCCGGATCGGCGGTGATGTCGAGGATCGCCTGGGCAACGTCCGTGCCGCCCGTGGTGTTCCAGTCGCACTCGGTCGTGGTCTTGTCGTCCGCCAGCGAGCAGGTGAAGCCCGCGCCCTTAAAGAAGCCGTAGAGGTACCAGCCGCTGTTGAGCTGCATGGTGACCTGTTTGTCCGCGGCATTGGCCGCTTCCAGCAGCCCCGCCCACGAACCGGCCTGTTCGGCGGTCACATACTCGGTGTCGTAATAGAGGAAGTAGCCGTTGCCGCCCATCGCAGGATAGGCATAGAGCGTTCCGCCGACCGTGGAAGCCTGCACCGCGCCCGCGTCGGCGCCGCCGTTGGCTTCGGTGATTGCGTCTACGCTTTCAACCGGCTGCAGCGCACCCGCATTCACGAGCTCGCCGATCTGGTCGTCGGCAAAATAGAATACGTCCGCAGCGGCGGAGATGTCGGTCAGAATGGTGTCCTTCGCGGTCGATTCGGACTGCGCGCCGATTTCGATGGTAATGTTCGCCTCGTCTGCGTACGCGGCGATGAAGTTATCGCACATCACGCGCAGGGTATCCTGGAAATCGGTGAGTTCGGAACCCCAGAGCGTTAGCGAAATGTCCGGGATTTCGGCAGGCTCCTCAGCGGTTGTCTCGGTCGTTTCAGCAGCCGCCTCGGTCGCCGGTTCTTCCGCCGCGGTCTCTTCCGTGCCGGAAGCGCAGGCGCAAAGCGACAGCACCAGCATCAGGGCCATCAGGATTGCTGCAAGTTTTTTCATTGTTCTTCTCCTTTTGTTTATTTTATTTACCGCAGATCACCGCGGGAAATAACGAGTTGGATTTCACATGAACTTCCGGAATTCCTTCAGCGCAGGAGTCGCGTTTCCGTCATAATCGAAGATGCATTGGTTGGCCCATTCGTTGCCGCCGGGTTTGCCGGTTTCGTGCATATATTCCCTCGCCGCTTCGCTCGCCCAGGTCGAACCCGGCAGCGGCAGCCACGCCGGTTCCCAGTAGTAAACGCCCTTTCCGTGCCCGCCGTCGAGTCCTTTCACCAGCGCAAGGAGCGATTGCACGAACCGTCTTTGTCCATCCGGCGTAAGCGGGTACGGCGCGGGACTCCCGTCGAAGCACTTCGTCGCGTCGTTGATTACAAGGTTTGCACCCGTCCTCTGCGGATCGAAATGCCGGCTCGTAAACGCGTAGGCGGTTTCAGCGATCATCACGTCCTTGCCGTACCGCGCAATCATGTCGTTCAGGTTTGCTTGAAGCGACTCGAACGTTCCATGCCAGTATGGATAATAGGACGCGCCGATCACATCGAACGACACGCCGCGGGACAGCATTTCGTCGAACCACTCCCGCCATACGGCGTTATCCCCGCTGCGCTCCAGGTGCAAAAGAATCTTTGCACCGCTTGTATCGCGCACCGCCGCGCAGCCCGCACCGACGAACTTTGCAAGCGCGCCGAATCCCGTCCGCGGCTTTCCCGGTTCCGGATCGCTCAGCTTTCCAGCCGGCCAGAGCATACCGTTGGTAATCTCGTTGCCGACCTGCACTATGTCCGGTTCCAGCCCGGCTTTTCGCAGCGTTTGCAGTGTTTTTTTCGTATAACCAAAAATCTTTCCGGCCAGTTCGTCCGCATCCAGCCCCGCCCACGCCTTCGGAGGAATCTGACGGCCGGGGTCACACCAGAAATCGCTGTAATGCAGATCAAGCAAAAAGCGCATTCCCTGCGCCTTTGCGCGCGCGGCCAGCCGCAGTACGCATGGCAGGTCGCACGTGCCGCCGCCGTACGGCACACCGTTTTCGCCATACGGGTCGAGCCAGAGGCGCAGCCGCGCGGCGTTCACGCCGTTTTGCGCAAGAATTTCGACCAAATCGCCTTTTTTCCCGTCCTGCCGAAACACGCCGCCAAGGCGATCGGTCTCTTCCAGAGAGGAAAAATCCATTCCTAAATCGAACACATTTCAGACCTCAAACCGCTCGATACGGCGGAGTATGTCTCGGTAACGAAACCGCGCGAGACGGTTTTTTTCCAGCACGTCCGCCTCGCTGCCGTGATAACAGCAGCGGATGCAGTAATATTCCTCTTTTTGCGCATCGTAAAACATATCGATGTCGATATCGCGCACAAAGCACGACGGGCAGCGGTAATTCAGTTTGCCTTTTCCAGCCTGAGCCATGTGGTCAGCGTCTCCTTTTCCCCGATTTCGGCTTCCATCCCCAGCGTGAACATGGGTGAAAACGCGTATCCCTCGCGCACGAATCCACGGTTTGCGCCAAGACACTCCATCGAAACCCTTGTTTCAATCTGCGGCACAAGCGCGCTTGCCGACACCGCGCAGTCCAGCGATTCTTCGCGGCATCGATAGGCATAGCCGATGCTCTTTTGTGCGTTTTGCGAAGCGACCGAAAGCACGACGTCCTTCATGTCCTCCGGGTACTCCGTCGTGCCGTAGCAGGCGGTCATGTATTCGCAGAATTTCAGTTTTGCGCCGGGTACGCTCGTAGAAAGCACGCGCCGCCGCACCTCGACGGCGCCGCTGTCTTCCCGGAAGCGGTATTCGGTCTGCACGCTGGCGGTCAGCCCTGCCAGTTCGATTTCGACGGGGTCGAGCGTGAGCACGCGTACCTCGCCTTCGTCCGAAAAATGCGCCTTCGTACGGCAGAGGCATAGGTCTGTTTCCTCGCCGCCGTATGAAATTTTGCAGCTTTTAATCGTCCCTTCCCCGGCATAGTGCGTAAAATAGCCCGCGCGGTAGTTCGCCTGAATCAAAAACGGGTAGCTCGCGTCCTGCACATACTTCGTCCCGATGCCGACCTCGGTTTCGAGTTTCGCCGCATACGGCCGCAAATCGATCACCGCACCACCCTGGTTCATGTCGATCGTGATGCGCATGTACGGGTCGCAGTACCAGAAGTGCTGCTTTTCCGAGCCATAGAGGATGTCCCGCCAAAGCGCACATTCCGGCTGCGAATAGTGATGCGTTTTGCGGTAATGGTCCGCAAACTCGCCCATGGTCATGTCGGCCAGTTCGCCTTTTTTCTTGAGCGCGCCATAGTAGGCCATGCCGTCTTCATAGCTCTTTACGAGCAGTTCGTAAGGCGCTTCCCACCGACCCAGTTTATTCATCCAGCCCGGGCCGACAAACATCATGTTGTAGCAGAATCCCCGGTTATACACCGCAAGATGGCGGTACTGATCGATGATGTTGAACAAATACGGATACTGGCCGTCCTGGTAGATCATACCGCGCAGCACGTTCTGCGGATGCGTGCCGAAGTTGGAGCCGTTACCGTCGAAACAGGCGATCAGATCGCGCGAAAGATGCGGGATGGCGACCAGGCCGCAGTCTTCCTCTTCGTTCGCGGCGGGTGCGTGTGTATTTTGCTTCGACGGAATCCACGGAGCCCAGGGGCCGCCGTCGAGCAGCGTATACCAGGAATTGTTGCAGGTGTGGTATGCCTTCGGCCCTTCCTCAAAACAGGTGGCCACGGCACACTTCACGCCCGGGTATTTCGCCTTGATGTGGTTGATCAGCCACGCGTCCATATAATAGGAACCGGTAGATTCCGGGTAAAATCCAAAGCACTCGAAAAACTTTTCGAATACGTCCTCCACGATGGCGGCTTTGTCCGCCTTTGAAAACATCCAAATGCAAAAATCTTTCGTTTTATATTTTTCGCGGAACTGTTTGCAGGGCAGCCCCAGCAGCGTCAGCGCAATTTCGTCGCCGTATGTCTCGTGGTGCTGCTTTGCAAGCGCGACGGCCTCGTCCGAAAACAGCGAAGCATACGTCATCTGGATGGTTGTTTTGATGCCGTTTTTATGCGCGATTTCCTGCTGAAGGCGAAAAATCTCCAGCGACTCGCGCGCCAGCGCGCCGGAAGGCTGCGCGGCGCCGCCGCCCTGCGCCGTTACGGTTTCGGCGTACTCCGGCAGCATTTCCGGGCGGTGTATCACGTTTAGAATCAGCGGATTAGTCATGATCATGCATTCCTTTGATGGGGAATTTTTCGGGTTGCGCAAACGGTTGCGCATATTCGACGGAAAAGCAGGCCGCACGATTTACAGCCTATGTGCGATAGCGAACGATTGTGTGTGGTACGAAGGTTTTTTTCTGCGTCGGTTCATGTTCGAGAAGCTGAATGAGAGTTTCTCCGGCGGCGATGCCATAAGAATGGACGTCCACGCTCACCACCGAGTCCACAAGAGGGAGGTTTCTGATAATGTCGCTGTTATAGAAGGAAGAAACGCGGATATCCGAAATTCCGCTCTCCATAAGTTGTTCCACCGTTTTAACACAGATAAAATCGTCCCCGCAGAGGATGCGCTCCGCACCGGCTCCGACCGCCTGCAGGCAGGCTTCCTTAACGGCCTTTCCGCCGGAAACGTTCTGATAGATCAGCGCTTCCTTCGCGCTGCGCCCGGAATCCTGCATCGCCTTGCCAAACCCCTCCAGCCGGTCCTGATTGACGATGTAATCGAGCGGTCCAAGAATTAGCGCAATACGCGCACAGCCTCCCTGAAGCGCCTCTGCAGTCAGGCTGCGGCATGCGGCAACCGTGTCCGTGTCCACCTGCACGATGCTTTCGTCCCGGGATGAACCGACCGTTACAAACGGCACATGCGCGTTCCTGAGAAAATCCGCCGGATAGTCCACCACGAGCGACCTTGTGAGCAGCACGCCGTCCACCTTGCGGTTGGATACGATGCGGCGCAGGACGGAAATGTCGCTTCCGCCGATAGTCGCAACCAAAACATCATATCCGCGCCGGGCGGCAGCTTCGCAGGCGCCCATCAGACACTCCTGAAAAAACGGGATTTCGTTATAGAACGCCTCTGTCGGAATCACCACGCCGATGTTGTTCGTACGCGAACGGGCAAGACTGCTGGCGATACTGTTGGGCGTATAGCCGTGGTTTTCCGCGCATTCAAGCACGCGCTTACGAGTTTGATCACTGACGCGGCCATTTCCTGAAATCGCACGCGACACGGTCGATTTGGAAAGGCCCAGCTCAAGCGCAAGGTCGTCGAGTATCAGGTTTTTCTTTTTTTGCGTCATTTCATCCGAACTTCGCCGAGAACTGCGAAAATGATAGATTGCGCAACCGTTTGCGCAAAGACATCATAACATGCCCTTGCGTGTCCGTCAATACCGAAAGCGCCGGCCTGCAATAATATATCCTGCAGCCGGCGTGCATCATCCGGAATCGTCGCCCAAACATCGTAAAGGCACAAGGTCACGCCAAAGCAGGGACCCAAGCCAGCTCCGTAAAACGGACGGCGTGTGCCTTGTTTTATTTTTTACGAAGCCGCGCTCTTTCAGCGCGCCCGCTTCATCGAAAGCGAGATGCGCTTTTTCTTCGCGTCGACGTCCAGCACCAGCACCTTGACCACGTCGCCGATCGCCACCACTTCGGAAGGATGTTTGACAAACCGGTCCGCAATCTCCGAAATATGCACCAGCCCGTCCTGATGAACGCCGACGTCCACAAACGCGCCGAAGTCGATCACATTACGCACCGTGCCGGTGAGCACCATGCCGGGGGCAATGTCCGAAATATCCAGCACGTCCGTACGCAAAACGGGTTTTGGCAGTTCGTCGCGCGGGTCGCGGCCCGGTTTGACCAGTTCGCCGACAAGGTCGCCAAGCGTCGGCGCGCCGACGCCGCATTCTTCGGCGGCTTTTGACGCGCCGAACGCCTTTACGCGCGCAGGCAGATCGGTGATCGCGCCTTTTTCCACGTCGGCGAGCGTATATCCGCAGAGCTGCAGCAGTTTTTTCGCCGCATCGTAGCTTTCCGGGTGTACGCCCGTACGGTCGAGCACGTTCTCGCTCTCCGGCACGCGCAAAAATCCCGCACACTGTTCGAATGCCTTCGGGCCGAGCTTCGGCACCTTAAGCAGCTGCCTGCGCGAAGTGAACGCGCCGTTTTCCTCGCGATAAGCAACGATGTTTTTCGCCAGCGCTTCGCTCAGCCCTGCAACATGCTTTAAAAGCGACGGTGAGGCGGTGTTCACATCCACGCCAACGGCGTTGACGCAGTCCTCCACCACGCCTTGCAGCGCTTCGCCAAGCTGTTTTTGCGGCATATCGTGCTGATACTGCCCTACGCCGATGGCCTTTGGATCGATTTTGACCAGTTCGGCCAGCGGGTCCTGCAGCCGCCGCGCAATGGACACCGCCGAGCGCAGGTTCACGTCGAACTGCGGGAACTCCTCTGCGGCAAGCTTGCTCGCCGAGTAGACCGACGCACCCGCCTCGCTGACGATCATATAGCTGACGCCGTGCGTCTGCGCAATCAGCTCACAGGTCATTTGTTCGGTCTCTCTGGACGCCGTACCGTTGCCGATTGCGATATGTTCCACGCCGTGTTTTTCCACAAGTTTTTTCAGCGCGGCAATCGCCTCGTTTTTCTGCCGCTCGCCGAAAGTCGGGTAGACCACGGCGGTGTCGAGCACCTTGCCGGTCGCGTCCACGACGGCGACCTTGCAGCCGTTGCGGTAACCGGGGTCCAGCCCCATCGTCACGTGTCCCTTGACCGGCGGCTGGAGCAAAAGCGGCTTTAGGTTGAGCGCAAAATTATGAATCGCGCCCTCGTTGGCCCTGTCCGTCAGCGCGGCGCGCGTTTCGCGCTCCATGGAAGGCGCAATCAGCCGGTCGTAGCCATCCTCGGCGGCGGCGCGGACGGTTTCCGTTGCACTGGAACCGGGAACGAGCGTTTCACGCCGGACGATTCCGAGCGCAAGATCGCGCTCCAAAACGGCGCTTACCTTGAGATACCCTTCTTTTTCGCCGCGGTTGATCGCAAGAATCTGATGCCCCTGCATACGCGAGACCGGCTGTGCAAACTCGTAATACAACCGGTAAACCGAATCCTCGTCTTTTGCAGCGCGGGCTTCAACGCCGCCGCTTCTTGCTATGGTGTCACGCAGCCTGCGGCGCAGCGCCGCGTCGTCCGACACCCGTTCGGCGATGATGTCCGCCGCGCCCGCAAGCGCTTCCTCCACACTCGCAACGCCCTTTTCCGCATCCACATAGCGCTCCGCAAGCGATTCTGCGGGCGGCAAATCCCGCTTTTGCGAAAACAGTATTTCCGCCAGCGGTTCAAGGCCCTTTTCCTTTGCGACGGTCGCGCGCGTGCGGCGCTTTTGCTTATACGGCCGATAAATATCTTCCAGTTCAGCGAGTGTTCCGGCTCGTTCGATCTGCGTTTCGAGTTCAGGCGTAAGCTTGTCCTGCGACGCGATGGCTTTTTTCACTTCCGCGCGCCGCGCGGCCAATCCGCGCAGATAGTTCAGCCGCTCGGAAAGTTCGCGCAGCGTCGTGTCGTCCATCGTACCGTGCAGTTCCTTGCGGTAACGCGCAATAAACGGGACGGTATAGCCCTCGTCGATCAGCTCCACGACGTTTTTTACGTGTGCTTCGCTCCTGTTGAGTTCTTTTGCAAGAATGGTTACGCAATCGTCCATGCCGTTTTCCGCTCTCCTTTGTAAAACAAGTGCGGAGCTATTTTAACATATTCCGCCGCTCGCCGCATACAAAAAACCGGCGCGTCGCACACCGGTTTGGGTCGTCAAGGCTCATTCGCCCTGTAAAAAAGCAGATTTCTGAAAAACCTGAGCTTAAAAGTAGCTCGTCGTCACGCGCTTTCCCATCCTGACCAGACAGTCGGAAAGCTGTTCGATCAGCCGCATCTTGATGCTGAAGCTGATCGGCAGCGCCGGGTCCTGATGCGCGGGGTTGACCGCACAGCCCACGAAAAACGTAACGTCCGTGGCTTCCTCAAACAGCAGGCGTGCAATCCGTGCGGCGCCGTCCCTGCCCTCGCTCCAGCGTTCGTAATCGCGGTTTTCGGCAAGATAGTCTTTTGCGTATGCCAGCACGCGGTTGATCGTGATAACGCCTTCGGTCACGAGGTCCACCCCTTCGATTTCTCCCGTCGGCGGGATATCCGGATCGGGAAAATCCAAATCGGCCTTCAGCGGTTTGTCAAGATAGCCCGCGGCGATCTCGGATGTCGTGCCGCCGCAGACGATATGCTTGCCTTCCTTTGCAAAAAAGAGCGACATCATCTTTTCGCAGTCGTCCCGATTGGCCGGCGGCCCGCAGACAAGGTTCATCGGCACTCGTTCGCGGATGCGAATGGTGCATACCGTCGCGTCGTCGCCCGGCACGCCCTCGTAAAGCCGTTCGGTTTCCTCCAAAAGAATCGTTGAAAGCGTTTTCGCCGTAAACCCGACGTGCCAGAACGTCTCCATATAAGAAACGATGTCCTCACGCTTCCAGCCGAAGTTATACACTTTGCCAACGCCCGCGTGTTCCACGCCGTCGCTCATCAGCAGGAATACGTCGTCCTTTTTGAGCCGCAGGCCGCTGCGGTAAATCTTCTTTCCGCCGACGTCAAGCGCCGTGCGCTGCAGTTCCATGTTTTTTCCGTCCCGCAGCAAAATAACGAACGGATTGTCGTATTCAATGATCTCGGCCTGCTCGTTGTTCACCAGCCGAACGATGGTAAACGTTGAATACGCAATCCCACGCTCGGCACAGACCGGCAGGGTCGCCGCAATGGTCTCCACCGCGTCTTCAAGCTGCAGCCCGGCTGCAAGCATCGTGGAGATAATCTTTGCAGTCAGCGTGGAAAGAATGCTTGCCTTCACCCCGCTGCCAAGCCCGTCGGCAAGCACGACCACCGTCGCACCGCCGTCCTGCGACACCATATCCACATGATCGCCGCAGAGCTGTTCGCCGGCGTGGTTCAGGCTCTGATATCCGATGTCTGCGCAGAGGTTATTCGTCTTTGCCATCGTCAATCGATTCCTTCAGTTTTGTGAGGGCAATCTTTGTTTCCGCCGTCGTTTCGCCAAGCAGCGACGCAATCTCCTGCACGATGCGCATCTGCTTTTCAACCACGCGGTCGGCAATCTGTACCGTCTGCCGGCCGATTTCCTCTTTCTTGCGGCGCTGCTCCTCCTCGGCCGTCACGTCCCGGATAATTGCAATCAGCATGCGCGTCGTCTTGTCGTGCATGATGGTGAGTTCCAGATATTTGTCAAATTCCGCGTAGTAGCTCCGCTCTTCCTTGATCAGTCGCTTGCCGTCCAGCGCCGTAAGGAACGGAAGGGGGTCCAGAATGCGCACAAGCGGCTCGCCGAGCACGTCCGATTCGCGCGCAATGCGCATCATCCCCATTGCGGCGCGGTTAATCTGCTGTACCTCCAAATCCTCGTTGACCACGAGGATGCCGTTGGGCGTATGGCTCAGAATCGTGCTGGTGAAACGCTCCGCGCGCTCCATCAGAAACGGCAGACACATACTCACGTCCGCCTTGCCGTGGTAGACCGCAATCGCCTTTTCCCGGCAGGTATCGTACCCGCAGCTGCCGCAGTTGAGTTCGTCCTCCGGCGTCAGTTTTCCCGTCTGCGCAAGGATTTCGCGTATCTCCGCCTCCGATGGCATGACCTGCGTATGCCCGATGTATGCGTGCCGCCTGGACAGCATGCCGTCCGGCGGCGCTTCTACGGGAAAATCCTTTTTTCCTGCAAAGGAAGTGACCACCTGATAATGCCGCACGGGCGAATTTTTATATTTCTCCATGACCGGCCCGCCGATGCAGCTGCCCGCGCATGCGGACATCTCGATAAAGCACCGATGAATGTTGCCTGCAAGGATGTCCTCCAGCGCCGCTTTGCAGTTCTCCGTCCCGTCGACGGTCAGGCAGGTGTATCCCGTGTCCGGTATATCCATGGTTTTCAGGATGCCGCCGACTGTGGGGAATAGCCGCGCGCGGCTCTCCTCCGCCTCGTCCATTCCGGGTTCCAGCTCGATTTCCGCCTGCAAAAACATATTGGCCAGTTCCTCAAACGTAAGAACCGCATCGACCGGGCTTTGTTCCGCTTCGTCCTTTTTAGACAGGCATGGCCCGATAAACACGGTCTTTGCCTGTGGCATGCGGCCCTTGACGTTCATACTGTGTGCGATCATCGGCGACACCACGGGCGAGAGGTATTTGATCAGGTCCGGGTAATATTTCCGTATCAGCAGGTTCACGCTATGGCAGCAGGAGGTGATGATCACGTCCTGCTCGCCCGCGGCAAGCTGTTTTTCGTATTCGCGTTTGACCAGCGTCGCCCCGACGGCGGTTTCTTCCGCCGCGGCGAACCCCAGCTTTTTAAGCGCGGCGGTGAGCGAACTCAGTCCCACGCCCTCGAAATATGCGGGAAATGACGGCGCAAGGCTCGCGACGACCGGCGAAGAGCCGGCGAGCAGCGCATAGACCGCCTCCGTCCCGTCCGCAATCTGTTTTGCGTTCTGCGGGCAAACCACAAAGCATTGACCGCAGAGAATGCATTCATCGCCGACGATATGCGCCTGGTTCCCCGAAAAGCGGATCGACTTGACCGGACAATGCCGGATGCATTTATAGCAATTCTTGCAGTTCGACTTTTTGAGTTTGAGAACCTCCGACATATCGATTTACGCCTCCTTTGCGCACTTCAGCCGCGGCAGCACGTCCGCATAAAAAAACGCCGCCGCAGTTTCCGGAGAAACGGAGAAACGTTCTCCGTCGATCGAAACATTAACGCCGCTGCGGCAGTTGCCCGTGCAGAACGTTCCGCTCAGCTCAATCTTTTCCTTCAAACGGTTTTGCAGAATCAGCTGTTCGAGTTGCTCCACGACCGCCCGCGACCCTTTCAGGTGGCAGGAACTGCCGACACAAACCGTAATTTTCAATTCGATCTCCCCTTCGCCGCAGCCGCCTTCTGTGGACGGCATTTTAAATCGTTCTTTTATTATCGATATAATATTACCGATTCATTGGGTTGTCAATACCCGTCCTGAAAGGCCGCGCAAAATTTAACGCGGCCTTTATAGGCCGCTTACAGGTTCGCGCTATGATGAATTTGTGAAAGAAGAAAAGACGAGAATAAAAATGGAGGACAATGAATGAAATCCGCTTCCCATCAGGCAATGGGGTATCTGCTCTGCCGGGCGCTGGAGCGCCGGGGCATATCGCTCGATCGTGAAATGTTCGTCCTCGGCAACCTGCTGCCGGACTATTTGCCGGAGCTGATTCTTGCACCGCATTTCACCATGAAATGCCAACGCGAAATCAACGTATTCACCGGTGTGCTCGCCACGCAGCGGCTTGGTAAACCCTCGCAGGTCCCGGCGCAGTATTCGCTCCGGCTCGGCATCCTCTGCCACTACATCACGGACTATTTCTGTTTTGCACACACGCGCGAATTTAAGCAGAACATCATCCGCCACACAGCCTACGAGCAGGAACTCGACGACTATTTCCGCGCGCACTATACCGAGCGCGAATCGCTGATGCCGGGACTGCATTCGCTGAACGCAGGAAACGCACGGGAATGCGCGCAGGAAATCTTCCGCATCAAACGGCTCTATAAAAGCACCGTGCGCAAACACGAAACGGACGTCCGATTTGCGTTCACCGTGTGTCTGCTCTCGGTTCAAAAGCTGCTTTTACTTTCGGCCCGTCCGCAACAGTCGTTTTGTGCCGCATCTCGTTTTTCCCCGTTCACGGCGGAAAAATACGCCTTCAAACCCGTCCTCTGCCGCCGCAGGATCGTCCCGAAGAACGCGTGGTGCCCCCTGCTTCCGGCCGCATAAAGCAAAAGCACATCTTATACACGTCAATCGTTCTAAAAAGAACGATTGAGATCGTCAAAAAACTTGTTTTTTGACGGGATAACCGCTCTTTGCCTCTCGTCCTTCGGACTCCCGGGCGGCAAAGAACACAGAGAAACCGCCCGTTCCGGGCGATCCGTTACGCCGGATAAACCGGCGCAGCCGGAATCAACGGGTTAAGGGCTGCGGCCCTTAACAATCCCGGGGACTTTTTTGACACTCTGAATCGTTCTAAAAAGAACGATTATTTTTATTTTGCCGGCAAAATACAATCAATGTTTGGAAACTCTCGGATTTCGATTGAAATACGTTTGCAAAATGTAAAATCCGTCGTATACTTATGTATTAGATGCGTAAGATTAAGAAATTGGTCTATATCATTACATCCCTATTGCTTTTGTTTGCTGTAACCGCGATATTTTATTTCGAGGGTTGCTTTACTGTTCGGCAAAGCTGTTTGCTCTGCGAGGTTACGACTACCACCCGCGCAAAACTGAACGAAATAATCGCTGAGCGGAACGCCAGCCAAAAACGTTTCCTGACATTCCTGTACGAAACATATGACCTTCCTTTTTATGAAAAGGACAACTGCTCTCTTTTTTGCAGCGCGCTGGCAGAGAGCATAACGGTTCGCAGCAATATTAACTGCGAAACCGCATTGCTGCGCGAGGGCAGCACGCTCACCATCGTCGCCTGGAACGAAAATTCCTATCGTCTTTATACAATTGAATTGACCACGCTTCCAATTCTTTGCATGGAAACGGTCGGCAAAACAGAATCAGAAACAGTCGGCGAAGAGTACTGTGGCGGGTTTCTTACCGTTTTCGACAGCAATGCCGGTAGCGTTGAGCATTTGTACGCGAATTTTAAAGTGCATGGTGCATCCAGCCTGCTTTTTTACCCTAAGAACAGCTACACTATAAAGCTGCTTAACAGAAAAACGGGCGATGAATTAATCCAAAGTCTGCTTGGCATTTCAGAAAGTACAAAATTCGCACTTAATTCGCTCTATGAAGACGATTCTAAAATCCGGGACATCGTTTCGCTCACGCTGTGGCAAAAAATTGAAGCGGATTCCACCGATAACGTCGCAAACGCTGCAATCGAAATAACGCCTTGCGAAGTGTTCCTCAACGGTGAATATGAAGGTCTCTTTGGTTTTCAGGAAGTCGTCGGTAGAAGTTCTGTCGCCGCAGACACAGCGGACGAAAACGCAATCTTTAAAGTGCTTTCATACGATATCCCGGCGTTGGAAACTTTCGATCCCGGTTTGGACAGCTGGGGAGACATCGAACTTGTTTATAATTCGCTGGAGACCCCATGGGAAAACCTCTGCGAGACAATCCGGCTGACGTATTACGGCACGGACGAAGCGTTTGCAAATGAGATCGGTTCGTATCTGGATTTGGACAACTGCATTGATTATTATTTGTATGTTTCGTTTCTGCATGCGGCAGACAACATTTGGAAAAACTTTATTTTCCTGCAGTCCGCTGAAACCGGCGAAGACGCAAAGCTGAAGATTTTACCTTGGGACACCGACCAAACGTTCGGCGCGATCTGGGTAACGGAAACGGAACGCAAGGTGGAATACGACATCTCCTGCGCGACGGGAGACCTTGCAAGTACTATGCCATGGCTGCTTGGCCGTTTATGGTCGTGCAACGTGAACGGTTTCAACGAAAAAGCGGCGGAACGCTGGTTTGCGCTTCGCAGCAGCGCGCTTGACGAGCAGTTTTTAGTGCAGTATGCAAACGATGTGTTCGACGAAATCACGCAAAGCGGCGCGCGCGCACGCGACGCCGCACGCTGGCCGGACAGCGCCGTATGTGAAGATAATTCTTTTATTGACAGCTTCATCCGGCTTCGGCTGGCGTATCTGGACGAATTTTTTGCAGGTTACCTGCAGAAAGGCGGTAACGATTAAAATGCTGCAATACCGCTGCGAGCAAAAATTCGTCTGCACGCAGGCACAGCTGATCATCCTCAAAACACGTATAAAAGCGGTGATGCGCACAGATTCGCACCAACCGGGGGAATGCTACCGCGTACGCAGCCTGTATTTTGACGACGAAGACGGTTCCGCGTTCTACGACAACGACGCAGGCACGGACCACCGCAGAAAATTTCGCCTGCGCGTTTATGACCATCCTGAAGCGCGCATCAGCCTTGAAATTAAATATAAAAAGCACGGGGATACGCATAAAGAAGCCTGCATTGTTTCTAAAGAGTTCTGCGAGCGTCTGCTCGGTGGCGAACCGCTTCCCTGGGACAGAAACTATCCACAGCCATTGAAAGAGTTTTATCGGGAAACATATGAGCACGGGCTTAACAAGCGCATCATCGTGGAATACGAACGAAGTGCATTTGTTTGCCGTTGCGGAAACGTACGCATTACGTTTGACCGCAACATCGCGTTTTCCGCAAGGACAAGCGAATTCCTGCGTGAAAATCTTCCGCTCGTCCCCATTCTGCCAACGGGGCTGCACCTGCTCGAAGTCAAATACGACGAACTGATACCAGACTATATTTTACAGTTGCTCGAAACGGGCGAACTGGCAAGAACTGCATTTTCCAAATATTATCTCGCCTGCCTGGCGCAAAAGGGAGAGTACGTATGGTAGAAAGCATCCTTAAATACCTCACGAATTCGGAAGGCTACAGTTATAAGCATATGCTGCTGATCCTCGCGGTCAGCTGTGCCGTTTCGCTGTATATTTTCATCGTATACCGCATTACCGCTAAAGCTGCGGTCTATTCAAAAACCTACGGCATGACGGTGGGCGGCATCGGCATCGTTACCACGGGAATTATTCTTGCAATGCAGTCGAGCCTCGCCATTGCGCTTGGGATGGTCGGCGCGCTGTCGATCGTCCGCTTCCGCACGGCAATCAAGGACCCGCTGGATTTGCTTTTTCTTTTCTGGGCGGTCGGCGAAGGCATCATCTGCGGTTCCGATTTACTGGGGCTGGCACTGCTGATGTGCGCCATCATGACGCTGGCTCTGCTTGCCTTTAATCACTTCCCGCTTAAGAAAGCACCTTTCCTTCTGGTAATCAGCAGCCGGAATCAGGAAATCGGCATGGAGGTAGAGCGCGTACTTGGAGAGTTGGACTGCAGTTTTCGGGTAAAATCCAAAAATATCAGCCGCAGGGGAACGGACATGATCGTTGAACTGCGCGCAAAACAGCCTCAATCGATTCTTGATCGCGTACGCGCGCTGGACGGAATTGAGGATATCACGCTTCTTTCACACGATGGGGAAACACGGTTTTAGTCAGAATATAAATGTAAACAAAAAGCTCCGCACGAACTGCGGAGCGCTGTTTTTCAGAAATTTGCCGGATTGTTCAAAATCGGGAGCCACAGCTTGAAACCCCGATTGCAGCACGTTCTAAGGCAATTCACATCTCACTTCTTACACCGTATGAAATCGTTTCTTCAATTCGCGGAGCAGTCCGTCGCCCAGCACGGCGCTGCAGGCGGCCAGCATCGCAATCGCCGCCGCGCCGAGCGCAACCATCGGCGCGCTGATTTTAGGCCAGCCCATCAGTGAGGAAACAAACAGCGCCAGCGACGCAAACACAAGCCAGAGCATCGGCATGCTGTTTTGTTTTTGCCGTTCCAAATCGGAAAAAAACAGCGCGCCGACGATAAGCAGCCCGAAGCAGGAGATCAGCGGTACGACGAACGCCGCCCAGCCGGGCGAAAGCAGCGTATCGATTAAAATCAGCAATACGCAGCTATAGGCAATCAGCTTTGACGTCTGACTGATGCGGTTGTATTCCACCAAATCTGGCGCAAACAGAAACGACCAGCAAAACCAGAGCGACCAGAGCACCACAAGGCTCCAGGCCTTTCCGCCCGCGCCAAGATTAACGACCGGGCAGACGTACGCCGCAACCAGGAACATGACCCGCGTAAAACGCCGCGCGTGCTCCGTTTTAATCTGCTTCGGTCCCACATGCGGATAGATGTTTTTAACGTCCATAGAGTTCGCTTCCTTCCATGCGCGGGCGCACGCCGCCCTCCGTCAGCAGGCGGAACAGCGCTTCTTCAAACGACGGATCGGCCGTATATTTGCTTACGGTGAGCGTCGCCGTGTTCAGATAGGTAATCAGCGTGCAGCGTGCGCGGTTGATCACACCGGTACCCAGAACAAAATCGAACCCGGCCACATGCCGCTCCATCTCTTTAGGCACGCGCACGACGCCAAGGTTTGAAAGCGTGTTGGTGAAAATCCGGTCGCCCAGAAAACCGTATGCCATCCGCGCGGCGGGGCGCTTAATCAGAAGCGGCACATAGCGCAGCGAACGCGTCATCCGCCGCGTCGCCCCCATCATTTCCCGCATGGCGCTTTGTGACGCTTTCGTTTCCAGTTGCGCGGAAACCTCCGGCAATACGTCTTCCAGCTTCTTTGTTCTGGAAACGGGCAGGCGAATACCACAGTACATGGAAAAATTCCGCAGCGTTTGGGACGGATAAAACTTTCGCATATTGACGGGCACCTGAATCGAAAAATCGCCGATCCGAAGGTCCGTTGCGCTCCGCTGTGCAAGAAACATCAGCGAAAGCACATACGCCGTGACAGTCGCACCGTTTTCGTGCGCGGCGGCTTTCAGCGCGTCCGCGTCCATCCGAAAATGCAGAATACGGCAGGGTTTCGCTTCCGCCGGCCGTCCACTGAGCTGCACCGCAAGCTGGCCTAAAAACCCCTTGCCGGGTTTTTCCGCCGCTTCAGCATGGTCAAACCCGTTTTCCGCTTCTTCTGCGCAGGGCTCTTCGTTTGCGTCCAGCACACCGTCCGCAGCCGGTATGTCCTCGCCAAGCAGGCGCAGATACTGCGCCGTGAGCGTCTTTAAAAAGACCATGCCGCCCGTGCCGTCGGTCAGCACGTGAAAAAATTCCACGCTGATACGATTTTCATAGTAGAGCACGCGAAACGACTGCGCTCCGCTGCCGGAAACGTCCAGCGGCCGGCAGGGGATCTCCCGCTCCGCCTCAATCGAGAAACGCCTCTTCGCCGCATCGAGATAGTGCCAGAAGAAGCCTTGCTTTACCGTCGTTGCAAAGCTCGGAAACCGCCGGAGCGTAAAAGACAGCGCCATCTGCAAAAGTGCCGGTTCCACATCTTGCACGAGCGTTACGGAAAGCCGGAATACCGCCATCCGGTTCCGCTGCAGCGACAGCGGATAAACCTTCGCCGCGTCGTCAAGCGGATACCAAAGCAGCGCGGGCCGCGCATAATACCCGCCGAGATTGGCCGGATTGAGCAGACGCAGCGCGTCGGAAAACGGCGTACCCGCCGAAGCGTAATATAAAAACGCCTCTTCAAAATCCGCAAGGATCGCACCGTTTTCCTTTTTGCCGAGCGCCAGACGCGCGCGCGCACGCCGGAAAAAATCTTCCAGCATCGTTTGCTTTTCCTCCGGCAACGATTGACGATATGTTTCAAACCGCGATTGTTTTTTCTTCCGCAACAGATTTGTTCCCCTGCCGTTTTTTTGTGTGTACAGCACCGACTGTTCAATTCAATACATCGATTGAAGAATACCACAGATAAAAGCGTATCGAAAGCGATTCTTACGATTTTTTCACCCGTACGGGTGTTTGCCGCGCGTTACAACGAATCCGGCCAGAAAAGAAAAGTGAAATTCCTGCTTGACAAAGCGTATATCATATATTATAATCACCCCCAATACGAAAAAGGCAGCGACCGGGAAGAAGTAAGGACCCGTTTTCATGCGCAGAGAGAGCTTTCGGCTGGTGGAAGAAAGCGGCGGATACGGTTCAGAATACATCCCGAAAGCCGACGGTTGAAAAAGCCGGGCGAAAGCCCCGTTTTGTAGGCCGGACCGGGTACGCCCGTTACAGCGCCAGGCGGTTGACTGACCGCCGGCTGAGTCCCCCTTACCGCAAGGCGGAGGGAGAAAAAAGGTGGTACCGCGAGCAAATCGCCCTTTTCCGAGAAATTGGAGAGGGTTATTTTTTTATCACCCGTTAGCGGGGATAAAACTAATAAAACGGAGGAAACAAACGATGAAAAAAATGATTGCAGTGCTGATCGGCATGATGATGCTGATTACGGCGATGGCCGGATGCTCGCAGAGCACCACGACCACCGAAACGACCGCAACCGAAGCGCCCGCCGCAACCGCGGAAGCGACCGAAGCCCCTGCGGAAGAAACCGCCGCGCCCGAAGAAGCGCAGACGTTCACGATCGGCATCGTGCAGATTGTGGAACATGCGGCGCTGGACGCAGCGCGCGAAGGCTTCATTCAGGCGCTGGCCGACAACGGCCTCGTTGAAGGCGAAAACGTCACCTTCGACATCCAGAACGCGCAGGGCGACCAATCCACCCTTTCCACAATCGGCGATCGGTTCGTGAGCGAAAACGTGGACCTCATCCTCGCCATCGCAACGTCTTCGGCGCAGACCATGGCCAGCAAAACCACGACAATCCCGATCCTCGGCACCGCCGTAACGGATTATGAAGTGGCAAAGCTCGTGGATACCAACGAAGTCCCGGGCGGCAATGTGACCGGCACATCGGACATGAACCCCATCTCCGATCAGGTTGCGCTGATCTTCGAGCTCTTCCCGGACACACAGACCGTCGGCTGCATCTATAACAATGGTGAAGATAACTCCGTATTGCAGGCGGGTCTCGCCAAGGAAGCCATCGAAGCCGCGGGCAAAACCTACACGGAAGTCACCGTCACCTCGACCAACGACGTGCAGCAGGCGATGCAGTCGCTCGTGACCCAGTGCGACGCGATCTACATCCCGACCGACAACACCGTCGCTTCCGCCATGCCGATCGTCGGCGAAGTTGCCAACGCGGCGAAAATCCCGGTGATCTGCGGCGAGTCGAACATGGTCAGCTCCGGCGGTCTTGCAACACTCGGCATTAACTACACCGACCTCGGCTACCAGACGGGCCTCATGGCGCTGAAAGTGCTGCTGGAAGGCGCGGACGTTTCGACGATGCCGGTCGAATTCGCAACCGGTTTCGACGCGGCGTTCAACGCCGAGACGGCGGAAGCCATCGGCTTCACGATTCCGGAAAAATATCAGTCGGCCATTCTGTCCGCAGAATAAGGCGCGCCTGAGCAACTCCCCGCGCATCATCCGCACCGCCGGGCAAACAAACGCCCTTGTATGTCTTCCCGGCGTCATATCATAAGCACTGCGCGGCGGCAACAGCAACAGAACAAAGCGGTGCAGGCGCGCGCGGAGCAATCCGTGCCGCGCCCGCGCCGCCAAAATGAACCGGGCGCTGCTTACTAGCCTAAGCAAGCGCCCAGAGGTGTTTTAACATGTGGAACGAATTGTCCGGCGCGGTCGGACTCGGGCTGATTTGGGCGCTGATGACGTTTGGCGTCTTCATCACCTTTCGCATACTCGATATTGCGGACCTCTCCGTTGAAGGAAGCCTCACCATGGGCGCTTCCATCGCGGCAATCTGCATTACGCACGGCATGAACCCGCTGCTCGCGCTGCTGATTTCGTTTATCGGCGGCATGGCCGCAGGTATGGTCACAGGCGTGCTGCATACGGTGCTCAAAATCCCGGCGCTGCTTTCCGGCATCCTCACCATGATCGCCCTCTGGTCGATCAATCTGCACATCATGGGCAAAGCGAACGTCTCCCTGCTCAAGGAAACCACGGTTTTTTCGTTTGTGATGGACCGGTTCGGCTGGAGCAAAAACATTGCCGTCATCGCCGTGGCGTTTCTGTTCGTCGCAGTCGTGTTTTTCCTTTTGTATTGGTTTTTCGGCACGGAGATCGGCTGTGCCGTCCGCGCGACGGGCGATAACCCGCGCATGGCGCGCGCGCAGGGCGTTGCAACCGACCGCATGAAACGGCTCGGACTCGTACTCTCAAACGGCTTTGTTGCGCTCTCCGGCGGACTGATCGCCCAGAGCCAGTCGTTTTCCGACATCCAGATGGGCACGGGCGCAATCGTCATCGGGCTGGCTTCGCTCATCATCGGCGAGGTGCTCTTCGGTCGGCGCACGTTTTTGCGCTCGCTTATCAGCGTGGTCTGCGGTGCGGTGGTATACCGCATCATTATCGCGGGCGTTCTGCGCCTCGGCATGCCCGCCAACGACCTCAAGCTCTTTACGGCCATCACGGTCGCGTTTGCGCTTTCGCTACCCACCATTCAAAAGCGTTTGCGCAACCGCGGCGCAGGGAGGCGGAAAACATGCTGAAACTCGAACACGTCACCATTGTTTTCAACCCCGGCACGGTCAACGAAAAAACCGCACTGGAGGACGTCAGCCTGCATATCCGGCCCGGCGACTTCGTCACCATGATCGGCGGCAACGGCGCGGGTAAGTCCACGCTGCTCAACTGCGTTTCCGGCGCATATATGCCGACGAGCGGGAAAATTCTCATCGACGGCACGGACGTGACCAACATGCCCGAATACCGGCGCGCCGCGATGCTCGGCCGGGTTTTTCAGGACCCGATGATGGGCACCGCCGGCAACCTCTGGATCGAAGAAAACCTCTCGCTTGCGTACCGGCGCGGCAAGAAGCGCGGTTTGAAATGGCAGATCACCGGCGATGAGAAAAAGTTCTTCCGCGAGCAGCTCGCGCATCTCGGCCTTGGACTGGAAGACCGGATGACCACCAAAGTCAAGCTGCTTTCCGGCGGGCAGCGGCAGGCGCTGACGCTGCTGATGGCGACGCTCCAGCGGCCGAAACTGCTGCTTCTGGACGAGCACACCGCAGCTCTCGACCCGAAAACAGCACTGCGCGTGCTGGAACTCTCCGACCAAATCGTCGAGGAAAGCAAACTAACCACGCTGATGGTCACGCATAACATGCGCGACGCGATCAAACACGGCAACCGCCTCGTGATGATGAACGAATCGCGCATTGCGCTGGACATCGAAGGCGAAGAAAAAAGGAAACTCACCGTCGAAAAGCTGCTTTCGCGTTTCTCCGTCGTCAGCGGCAGCGACGAGGTCGACGATAAACTTGTGCTGTAAACCCTATAGCGCTTAACGACAAAAAAACGCAGGCAAGGCCTGCGTTTTTTAATTAAACTTGATACTGGAAATGGCTGTTACAACGACCAAATTTTCGGAGTCGACGCCGAGACGGCAAGCGCACCCGCCTGAATCGCCGCAATAACGTCCTCCTTTTCGTGTATAAACCCGCCGGCGATGATCGGCACGCCCGCGCGTTCTTTCAGCTCCGCAATCACTTTGGGCAGCAGCCCCGGCAGAATCTCCACAAAATCCGGCTTGCTCTGCCTGATCTGCGCTTCAAAACTGTTGAGCGAACGCGAATCCAGCATAAACCCGCGCTGGATTGCCGTCATGCCGAGCTGCTTTGCCCGTTTGATCTGCGTGCCGCGCGTTGAAATGATTCCTTCCGCACCGGTAAACTCCCGTACCGCATCCACGGCAATTTCCTTGCCGGAAAGTCCTTCGATTAAATCCAGATGGATCACGCAAAGCTTCCCGGACTCATGCACGCGGCTCGTCAGCCCGCCGATATCGAGGATATTCCCCATCAGCAGGAATATCACCCTGCATTCGGAACGTACCGCCGCATCCAGCGCTTCCCCGCTGCCGACCGCCGCGATAACAGGATTCATCTGAAGTTGTTCGAGTATGCTCTGCATGCCGTTTTCCCATCTTTTGTCCGCCAACGCGCGGTTTATTCTTTCCTTATATACTAACACAACGAAATCCCCGCCGGATAGACATTCAAAAAAGAAAATCCCAACGGTATACATTTGACAAACACTGCCGTTGCGGCTATGATGAACGTGTACAAAAGTTCCACAGAGATTTGGAGTTCGGAGCGGCGCACAGTTTAGTTGTGTTCGCTCCTTTTTCCTTGTTGGGCGGTCGTTCACCGTCTCATACGGCGGATAATCCCGCGCAAAAAAATTTACCAATCGACATGGATTCAACACGAGGAGGATGACTCAAAATGAAGGAAACCAGACCGTATATCCCCTGGGACATGATCGGCAGCTTTATGACGGATGCATTTGAAGCATACGGTGTGCCGCGCGACGAAGCGGCCATCTGCGCGGATGTGCTCATGGAAAGCGACCGCCGCGGCATTGAAAGCCACGGCTGCAACCGCTTTAAGCCGATCTATATCGACCGCTTTGAAGCGGGCATTCTCAACCCCGTCACCGAATATGAAGTCGTAAAGGAAACCCCGACCACACTGGTCGTGGACGCGCACGACGGCATGGGCATGGTCGCAAGCCACAAAGCGATGGAAACCATCATCGAAAAAGCAAAAACCTACGGTCTGTCCATGGCGGTCATCCGCAACAGCTCGCATTACGGCATCGCGGGCTACTGGGCAGGCATGGCCGTCAAAGCAGGCATGATCGGCATGACCGGCACCAACGCGCGCCCGTCGATCGCGCCGACATTCGGCGTTGAAAACATGCTCGGCACCAACCCGCTGACCGTCGGCATGCCGACGGACGAGGAATTTCCTTTCATGCTAGACTGCGCAACCAGCATCAGCCAGCGCGGTAAAATCGAATTTTACGCCCGCAGCGGCAAAGACACGCCCAAGGGCATGGTCATCGGCCGCGACGGCAGCGCAATGACGGACAGCCCGGCCATCCTCAAGGGCCTGACCAACGGCACGGCGGCGCTCGCCCCGCTCGGCGGTATCGGCGAAGAGCTGGCCGGCTACAAGGGCTACGGCTACGCAACGGTCGTGGAAATTCTCTCCGCGGCGCTGCAGGCGGGCGGCTTCCTCAAGATGCTGACCAACAGGGACGAAAACGGCAA
>DAOTGE010000010.1:0-24853 GCA_035446965.1 Eubacteriales bacterium | reverse complement strand
ACCGCGACCGTCCCCGTCGCAACCAAGGAAGACCTCTCGCTGGCCTATACGCCCGGCGTCGCCCAGCCCTGCCTCGAAATCCAGAAGGATATCGACCTGAGCTACGAACTGACCCGCCGCTGGAATCTCTGTGCGGTGGTCACGGACGGCACGGCGGTGCTCGGTCTCGGCGACATCGGCCCGGAAGCCGGCATGCCGGTCATGGAAGGCAAGTGCGTGCTGTTTAAGTCGTTTGGCGACGTGGACGCGTTCCCGCTCTGCGTCAAAAGCAAGGACGTGGACGACATCGTCAACACGGTGTATCTCATCAGCGGCAGCTTCGGCGGCGTAAACCTCGAAGACATCGCGGCGCCGCGCTGCTTTGAAATCGAGCGCAAGCTAAAGGAAAAGTGTGACATCCCGATCTTCCACGACGATCAGCACGGCACGGCGGTGGTCACCCTCGCGGGGCTCACCAACGCGCTCAAGGTCGTCGGCAAGAAGAAAGAGGATGTGCATATCGTCATCAACGGCGCGGGCGCGGCGGCAATCAGCATCACCAAACTCCTGCTTTCGGATGGGTTTGCCAACGTGATCCTCTGCGACCGCAGGGGCGCGATTTACGAAGGACGCGCTGAGGGCATGAACTGGATTAAGGAAGAAATGTCGCACGTGACCAACCGCGAAAAGAAAAAGGGCTCTCTTGCGGACGTGATCAAGGGCGCGGACATCTTCATCGGCGTTTCCGCTCCGAAGATGGTCACGACCGAGATGGTCAAAACCATGAACCGGGACGCGATCATTTTCGCCTGCGCAAACCCCACGCCGGAAATCTTCCCGGACGAAGCGAAAGCCGGCGGCGCGCTGGTCATCGCGACCGGCCGCAGCGACTATCCCAACCAGGTCAACAACGTTCTGGCGTTTCCGGGCATCTTCCGCGGCACGTTCGACGTGCGCGCACGCGACATCAACGACGCAATGAAGATCGCCGCGGCATATGCGCTGGCAGGCTTGATTTCGGACGACGAGCTCTCGCCGGACTACATCATCCCCAGGGCGTTCGATCCGCGCGTCGGCAAGACCGTCGCCGCCGCGGTCGCCGAAGCGGCACGCAAGAGCGGCGTAGCACGCATATAAAAAATCGTTGTTCAATCAAAAGGACGCGGGCGAAAGAAAACGCCCGCGTCTTTTTGTTAAGAAACCCTTTTTGCATGGGTTTTCCCCTGCACCCCACCAAAGGGACACGTCCCTTGGGAATCCCCGGCTTATTTAGAAAGCCTGCAAAAAAAGGGGGTTCTTAAGGCTATGCCTTAAGCGGTGGTTTGGAGACGGAGCCTCCAACGGTCTCCGCCAGATAAACACAGGAGTTCTAGTCACCCACGTTTTGTCGCACACTCTTTCAGCCATTCAGCAGCGCCTCTGCGACGGGCAGAGCGTCCTCACCATAGGGCACCAAAACGTCCGGCTCCAGCGTCGTCTGGTTCGCATTCGCGTCCGGGCGGAGGAATTTCTTGTGCGAAATCGTAACCGAAATGTCCGTCTCCGGCAGCGTGTAATAGATGATGTCGCCATAGCTCGACGGCGCGTTCGCGCTCGGATAGCCGACGACGGTGCCGAGTTTTCCGTCCTGTGTCCAAACGGCGAGCATGGTCGCCGAACTGAACGTGCCGTCATTGGTCAGCACGCAGAGTGAAATGTCGCCGTTTTTCTGCGCGCCGTCGAGGCTGGGTTCAGACACGTACGCCCCGCTTCCCTGGCCGTAGCCGCGCTGCTCGTCCGCCAGCGGTGAGAAGCGGACGAGCATGCCGTAGGTTGGCACGCTCATGCCCAGCGTCTCCAGCAGCGTCGCGCAGACGCTGGAATCGCCGCCGGGATTGTCCCGTACGTCGATGATCACCTTCGTGACCCCGTCGCCAAGCGCGGCGTTCAGTTTTCGGAGCGCCGCGCGGAACGCGCCGTCGTCCGTGCAGGAATTCAGGTCGAAAACCGCTATGCCGTCTTCCGTTTCAAAGGTTGCGCTCGCCCGGCCGGAATAACCCCGCCGCAGCAGCGCCGTGCTGCCGAACTCCACGCTTTCCTGCCGCGTCTGCCCGTTTTCCTCGATCGTCACGTCCGCTTTATCGTCCTCGAAGGCGCACCCGGCGAGCGTCAGGATGCTTTGGTTCAGCGCCAGTTTCGTGTGGTTTGCGTCCAGCGCCGTGTCGTTTTCTGCGGAAAAATACGCATCGATCACGGAATAAATCGCCGCCGCGGACACGCCGCAGACCGTCGTGACATGGGCGTTTGTCAGCGCTCCGCCCTCATCCAGCAAAAATAGCTCGTCTCCCTGCGCCGCGCACCGAAGCTGCACATACCGGCCGGTCAGTCCCTTGGAAGCGCCCGACGCGGCGGTGTGCGCATCGTTCAGCGAGTTAAGATATTTCGACACGGCCAGTTTGAACGTATCCGCATCGCACGTGCCGGAGGCCGTCTGCAGAAACGCCTGCTTTGCTTCGAGATATTTTTCCGGGTACGGTTCGTCGATAAACAGTGGATGCGTCTGCTCCAGCGTTTCGATCAGCGAATTCGCGTCGGAAAGATAGATATCGGTATCCGTCGCCGCCGTTATCGCGGGTGAAGCAGCCGCGTCCGCCGTTTCCGCAGGCACCACGGTCCCCGTCGCCGTGCCCGCGCAGCCGCATAAAAACAGCGCCGCGGCCAGCGCCGAAAGAACCGTTTCTGTAATCCGCCGAAACTTCATGCTCCACCGCCTCCGTGCGTACATTCGCTCATCCTGAACAGTATAGCACCGGCTTTGTACGGCTGTCGAGCCGCGGGAAAACGAAAGCAAGCCTTTCATACGAGCGGTAAACATGGTATAAATATAAAAGGTGATTTTATGCATATATGCTATCTTTTTTGTGCGCTGCCCGGCGGCGCGCCGCATGTGGACGCGGACGATCTCGTGATCGCCGTGGACGCGGGCTACCGCCAGCTCGGCGGTCTCAAAGCCGATTATGTGGTGGGCGATTTCGACTCGCTCGGCTTCGTCCCGGAGGGTGAAACCGTCGTCCGCCTGCCCGCGCGAAAGGACGATACGGACGCACTGTTCGCCGTCAAACTCGGCCTTGAAAAGGGCTTCCGCCGATTTGTGATCTACGGCGGCGTGGGCGAGCGCCTCGATCATACGATTGCAAATATCCAGACGCTTGCGTACCTGACCCGCCGCGGAGCGCGCGGCTGCCTCGTCGGCGAAACGGAAAGCTTCATGATGATTCAAAACGGTTCCGTGCGTTTTGCAGGCAGTCCGCAGGGCACGATTTCCGTGTTCGCGCACGGGGAAACGGCATACGGCGTTACGCTCGAAGGACTGGAATACCCGCTTAATCGTGCGACGGTCACGACGGATTTCCCCATCGGTGTAAGCAATCTTTTTACCGGCAAACCCGCATGCGTCACCGTTGAAGACGGGCTTTTGCTGATCGTCTGGAACGGCAGATACGAGCAGACCGACCTGCTGGACGCACTGGGGGAGCCGTAAGGCTAAGGATATTATATGCCGCTTTCAAACATTACCCAGCCGGATATTCTGGCAATCGATTCCGGTCTGCGGCTCAGAAAATATGACGGTAAATTTTCGTTTGCTCTGCCCTGGTATCAGGATGCGGAAACGCTTTTGCTTGTGGACGGAAAGACCGACCCATACGACCTTGACCGCCTTGAACGGATGTATTCCTATCTGGACGCGCGCGGCGAGCTCTATTTTATCGAGTTCCTGCAAAGCGGCGTGTTCCGTCCCGTCGGCGACGTCACGCTCTGCCGAAACGACCTGCCGATCGTCGTCGGTGAAGCGTCGCTCCGCCGGTGCGGCATTGGGCGGCGTGTTTTGATTGCGCTGATCGGGCGCGCAAGACGACTCGGTTTCCCCGCGCTGTATGTGGATGAAATCTATGCTTTCAACACAGGCTCGGCGCGGCTTTTTACCGCCTGCGGGTTTTCGGCATACGAATCGACCGAAAAAGGCGCACGCTATGTCCTCCCGCTCTCCTGATCTTCGGCATAAAAGAGCGCATTTCCCGCAGAATTATGGTATGCTGTTAAAATCCCGGTGTTTTGAGTGAAGCCTCGCCCTAAAACGCCTGAATCCAAAGAAAGAATCTATTGCCCGCATTATGAACCTGAACGAAATTGCAACTTTTTTCGACCAACGCGCTTCCGGCTGGGACGCGCAGCGCCAGCCCGACGAATCGATCGTCAACGCTATTCTGGACATCGCCGGCATTCAGGCCGGGACTACCGTGCTGGACGTCGGCTGCGGCACGGGCGTGCTGTTTCCATATTATCTTGCACGCGGCGCTTCGCAGATCACCGGCGTGGACCTCTCGTCCGGCATGATCGCGCGCGCCGCCGGCAAGTTTGCCGGGCCGCACGTGAAGTTCGTCTGTGCGGACGCGACAAACACGACGTTTGCGCCGCACGCACGCTGCATGGTGTTCAACGCGCTCCCGCATTTCATCAGCCCGGAGGCGTTGGTGACCTCTCTCGCCGGTTCGCTTCTGCCCGGCGGGCGGCTGACCATCGCGCACGGCGAAAGCCGGCGCTACATCAATAATCACCATGTTTCGCGTGCGCCGGAGGTTTCCCATGGGCTGATCCCCGCGGCCGTTCTGGCCGGGTTTTTCGAAGCGTGCTTCACCGTGGACGCCGTTGTGGATTCGGACGAGTTTTACGCCGTTTCCGGCACGCTGAAACCGCGGTAAACACAGAGGATAAATAACCGGGTCGGACGTTTGTCCGGCCCGGTTTTGTTTCTTATCACGGTGTAAGGCGGTTCGGCCCGCGGAAAAGGAACATCGCTTCCTTAATCGGCGTGCCGAGCAGCAGCATCGTCATGCGGTCGAGGCCAAGCCCGAACCCGCCGTGCGGCGGGCAGCCGTAACGGAAGAATTCCAGATAAAACTTCACGTCTTCGCCAAGGCCGCGTTCCTCCGCCTGCCGCTTCAGAATTTCATAGCGGTGCTCGCGCTGTGCGCCGGTCGTAATCTCCACGCCGCGCCAAATCAGGTCGTACCCCTGCGGCACGCCGTTTTTGCGCATGTGGTAAAAAGCGCGCTTCTCCGCCGCAAAGTCCGTCACGAATAGGAATTCGTGCCCGAACGCCTCCTGCGCAAACCGATAGGAAAGCCGCTCGGCCTGCGTAGTCATGTCACCTTTTTCGCCCTCCGGTACACGATAGCCGTACCGTTTCTCCAGCTCCCGGTAGAGTTCGGACAACGATATTACGGGAAACGGCAGTTTCGGCACGACCACCTTTTTCCCATAGAGCCGCTCGATTTCGTCTCCGTATGCCGCTTCTACCCGCGCAAGCGCGTTTGCGAGCAGTTCGGCTTCCAGTTGCATCACATCCTCAAACGATTCGATGAACGAAAATTCGAGGTCGAATCCGGTGAATTCCGTCGCATGCCGGTTCGTAAACGACTTTTCTGCGCGAAACACCGGCCCGGTTTCGAAGATGCGCTCCATCCCGGCAGCCATGGCCATCTGCTTGTAGAACTGCGGGCTCTGCGCAAGATATGCCTTCCTGCCGAAATACTCCACCGCGAACACGTCCGCGCCGCTCTCGCTCGCGGCGGCAATCAGCTTCGGCGTGTGGATTTCAACGAACTCCTTTTCCAGCAGAAACCGCCGCATCGCGTTTGCAAGGCAGGTCTGCGCCTCGAAAAGCAGCCGCTCCTTTTCACCGCGCAGGCAAATCCAGCGGTAGTCCATGCGCGTGTCCGCGCCGGACTCCGCGTTGACCGGCAGCGGCGCCGCCGCGGACTCGATTTCGATCTCCTCCGGCAGCAGCTCGATTCCGCCGAGGCGCACCCGCGGGTTTGCCGCCGCTTTCCCTTCCGCCGTGATAACGGACTCCGGCGTGATTTGTTCCGCCGCCGCGTCCAGTTCCGCGCAAACGCCTTTTTCCAGCGTAAGCTGCACTCTGCCCGTGCGGTCACGCACGACCAGAAACGTCATTGCGCCAACGCCGCGGATGCGCTCGGCAAATCCCTGTATTTTAACCCGTGAACCGGGTTTTATGTCCCGAATCAGTGTCCTTTTCATATCTTTTCCCTCCATTTCTGATTTTTTTGCAATCAAAACGGCGGGATCATATCCGGCATCATCCGTATGCCGCATGGGATCACCTCCTTTCGATAAAAACGCCAAAACAAAACCCGCACCGGCAAAGTCCATGCCGGCGCGGGTATCAAACGAGCGTACCGATTATTTAATATAATACGGCTCTTTTTCCCTCGCAGGCACGGCTTTTCAAGCACTTGCGCCTGCGGGAAACGCCGCGGTGCAAGTGCTAACGGTCCATGTCGCCTTTGAGGAACGAACGGAGCATGTTTCGCGCCCTTTCTATCACGTAGTTTCGATCAGTATATCCCCGCGGATACACACTGTCAAGCGCCGCGTCAGCGTCCAAGCCTAACGCGGATGTTGCACAGGCGCTCGGCTGCGGCAACGAGCGTTTCGTCCTTTTTAGCAAAGTGCATGCGCACGATATGGTTGACGTTCCCCTCGAAAAACGATGTGCCGGGCACGCAGGCCACGCCGACTTTTTCGGCAAGTTCCTCGCAGAAGGCAACGTCGCTCTGCCCTTTCTTCATAAACGGCGCAACGTCCGCCAGAACAAAATACGCGCCCTGCGGGTCGGTATACGGAATTCCCGCACCGGTCAAACCGCTCATGAAGATATTTTTCATGTGCGTATAGTGCGCAAGCAGCCCGTCGTAATAGCTCTGCGGCATCTCCAGCCCGACGATCGCCGCTTCCATCAAAACCGACGCGGCCCCGACGGCGTTGAAATCATGATACTGCTTAATGCGGTCCATAATCCGTTTCGGCGCAATAGCATAGCCGATGCGCCAGCCGGTGATGGAATACGTTTTGGAAAGCGAGCTTAAGGAGACCGTCCGCTCCCACATGCCCGGCAGACCGTTCATATACGTATGCTTGTACGGCGCGTAGACGATATGCTCGTAGACCTCGTCCATGATCACGTAGATATCGTAACGAACGGCCAGCTCGGCGATGAGCGAAAGCTCCTCCGGCGAAAACACCTTGCCGCTGGGGTTGCTCGGGTTGCAGATCAAAAGCGCTTTGACGCCCTTTCTGAGCACGTCTTCGAGCACGTTCGGGTCAAAACTGAACGCGGGCGGCGCAAGCGGCACGAACACCGCCTCGCAGCCAACCATTAGGATCTGCGCGGTGTAGTTCTCGAAATACGGAGAAAACAGCGCGATTTTATCCCCTGGATTCGTCAGCGCAAACAGCGTGTCCACCATGGCTTCCGTCGAGCCGATGGTCACGACCATCTCCGTGTCCGGATCGAGCGTCCTCTGCATACAGCGCCCGCATTTTTTCGCGAGCGCCTGCCGGAAATTCGGCGCGCCCATCGTGATGGCATACTGATGCGGGCCGCTCGCGCTGATTTCCCGCAGCCGGTCGGTGATCTCCTCCGGCGGGTCGAACTCCGGGAACCCCTGTGCAAGGTTGATGGCTCCCGTCGCGTAAGCAAGCCGCGTCATGCGCCGTATCACGGAATCGGTAAACCGTTCGGACGTCCTGTTGAGTTCCTTCATGCGTTCTTACCCGTTCTCCTTTGCCTTCGTGAGCTCAGCGGATGCCGAGTTCTTCCTTGGAAACCGTCAAAATTCCCTTTGCGCCAAGCAGCTTGAGCAGCTTTTCCTCGTTGGACACGCGGAAGACCATATACGCCTTGTCCTCTCCGCGCCCGATGAGCGAATACATGTATTCGATGTCCACGCCGCCTTCGGAGAGCAGCGAGAGCACGCGCGCCAGCCCGCCCGGTTCGTCCGGCACGGCGACGACCGTCACCGGCGTAAGCCCGACGGCGTATTTCTTCTTTTCGAGGATGTTTTTCGCCAGCGCCGCGTTGTCGACCAAAAGACGCAGGATACCGAAATCCGTGGTGTCCGCGATGGAGAGCGCGCGGATGTCCACGCCGCCCTTGGCCAGCGCGCCGGTCAGTTCCGCAAGCCTGCCGGGTTCGTTCTGAATGAATACCGAAATCTGCTGCACCATATCTGTTTCCTCCTTTTCATGCGTTACTTAAAGTTTAATCATGCAGCTTGCGCTTGTCCACCACGCGGACGGCTTTTCCAACCGAACGCTCGATGGTATTGGGTTCAAGCAGCCTTACTCTGGCCGAAATGCCGAGCAGCGAATGCAGCGCTTCCTCAAGAGCCCTTTCACGCAGGCTCAGCCCACGCACGGTGTCCGACATAAGTTCGCCCGGGATTTCGACCTCCACCTCGATGGAATCGACGTTTGACGAACGGTCGACCACGATGCGGTAGTTCGCGGTATAGCCCTGTTCAAGCAGCACCGTTTCGATCTGGCTCGGGAACACGTTGACGCCGCGCACAATGAGCATATCGTCCGTCCGGCCGCGGGGTTTGGTCATTTTGACCAGCGTACGCCCGCAGGAACACGGCTCGCGCGTGATCACGCCGATGTCGCGCGTGCGGTAGCGCAGAATCGGGAACGCCTCTTTGGTAATACACGAAAAAACGATTTCGCCCTGCGTCCCTTCCGGCAGTACCTCGCCCGTGTCGGGGTCGATTACCTCGATGATAAAGTGGTCCTCGTTGACGTGCATGCCCGTCTGCTCCGAGCACTCGAACGCCACGCCGGGGCCGATGATCTCGGTCAGGCCGTAAATGTCATACGCCTTGATGCCGAGCTGCTCTTCGATCTGCAGCCGCATTTCATGCGTCCATGGTTCCGCGCCGAAAATCCCGGCTTTCAGCGAAATGTCGTCCTTGGTGCCGCCGCTTTCTTTGAGCACTTCCGCCATGTGCAGCGCATAGGAAGGCGTGCAGCAGAGAATGGTCGAGCCAAAATCTTTGAGGATCGTAATCTGCTGCTGCGTGTTGCCGCTGGAGACCGGCACCGTCGTCGCGCCGAGCTTGTGCGCCCCGCCGTCCAGCCCGAGACCGCCCGTGAACAGCCCGTAGCCGTAGGAAACGTGCACAATGTCCTCTGCTCCGCCGCCCGCGGCGACCAGCGCGCGCGCGCAGCAGTCCGCCCAAACCTGCATATCGTTTTCGGTATACCCAACGACAATCTGCTTGCCGGTCGTGCCGGAGGAAGCGTGCAGCCGCACAACGTCCTTCATCGGCACGGCGAACATGCCGTAGGGGTATGTGTCCCGCAGGTCCTGCTTATACGTAAACGGGAGCTTATAAAGGTCGTCCACGCTCTTGACGTCGTGCGGTGAAACACCCGCCTCGTCCATGCGTTTGCGGTAGTGCGGCACATGCTCGTAAACGCGCTTGAGCGTCGCAACAAGCCGTTCGCTTTGCAGCGCGCGGATTTTCTCATGCGGCGCAGTTTCGATCTCTCTTTGGTAATACGCTTCCATTCTAGTCTCCTTCATGCGCGGGCCGGCGGCGCGCCGTCCCTGATTTGCAAAATTTTTGTGGTTCCACGGGCAACAAAAAACCCGTCCTCCGCTGTTTCCAGCAGAGGACGGGATGTGCCCGTGGTACCACCTCTGTTTACCGTTTGAAAAACGGCCTCATGGGATACAATCATACCCCCGGCGCTGTATCGGGCGCACCCGTCGTTGCCTACTTACGTTCGTTTCAGCAAGCCGCTCGGGAAGGAATTCGCCGTCTCCGCTTCCGCCGCCTCACACCATATGGCGGCTCTCTTTGGAAAGCTTATGGACGGGTACTGATTTCCGTCGTCGCGTTTTTATTTAATTGCGCTTACTCTAGCACGCTTTTAAGCGGCTGTCAATAGTATATGATATATTTTAAGCAACTATTTTTTCAGCACAATCTGTTCTTACGCTCAGTTTACCCGTTCGATCCAGCCGCGCGTATCGGGAATTTTGCCGGTCTGGATGCCGCTGAGCGTATCATAGAGTTTCTGCGAAAGCGCGCCGACTTCGTTGTTGTTGATCACAAAATCGTCGCCTTTATAGCAGAGCGTGCCGATCGGCGAAATGACCGCCGCCGTACCGGTTGCGTACACTTCCTTGAGTTCGCCCTTCTTCGCCGCGGCAAAGAGGTCGTCCAGCGAAAGTCTGCGTTCGGCCACGGGCACGCCCCACTCTTTGAGCAGCGTAATCACGCTGTCGCGCGTGATGCCGGGCAGAATCGTCCCGCCGAGCGGCGCGGTAATAACCTCGTCGCCGATTTTAAAGAACGCGTTGGATGTGCCGATTTCCTCGACATACTCATGTTCTTTGGCGTCCAGCCACAGAACGTCCTTGCAGTGATACGCCTGTGCCTTCTGGCTGGCTTTCATGCCGCCGGCATAGTTGCCGCCAACCTTGGCAAAACCCGTTCCGCCCTGTGCCGCGCGGATGAATTCGTCCTCAACGTAGATGCGCGTGGCAGAAAGCTTGCCCATGTTGGCCGCGTAATACGGACCGCTCGGGCAAAGGATGACCATGAAGCGATAATGCTTGGCGGGCAGCACGCTGAACGACACTTCATCCGAAATGATGAACGGGCGCACATAGAGCGACGTGCCGGGTTTTTCCGGCACCCAGTCGATGTCCGCGCGCACCGTGGCCTTGACCGCTTCAACGAAGAGTTCCTCATCCATCTGCGGGATGCACATGCGCTCGTTCGTGCGATTAAGGCGCTTTGCGTTCATATGCGGCCGGAACAGCTGCACGTGCCCGTCTGCGGTTTTGTAGGCTTTCATGCCTTCGAACATCATCTGCGCATAGTGCAGCACGCAGCTGGCCGGGTCGATCGAGATATCGCCGTAAGGGACGATTCTCCCGTCGTGCCAGCCCTGTCCTTCGTCATAATCCATGGTGAACATGTGGTCGGAAAAATGCTGCCCGAACACCAGGTGGTCCTGGTCGGGTTTGGGTTTGGGGTTTGGGTTTCTTGTTACCGGAAATTCGTAGCTCATGATTGTTCCACCTCTATTTTCATTCAAAAATCAGCAATGTTTTTTGCACGCTTCCATGCGCTCAGTCCAGTTCGTACAAATCCGGTCGGCGGTCGCGGAACACCGGAATCGAGGCGCGGATTTTTTCCAGTTCAGTCAGATCGAAATCGGCGGAGACAATCGTTTCCGCGCTGTCCGCGCGGGCAAGCACCTTGCCCCAGGGATCGATCAAAGCGGAATTGCCGCCGTATTTCGTTCCAAACGCCGTTCCGCAGGAGTTGCAGAGCGCAACGAACATCTGGTTTTCGACGGCGCGCGCCTCGGCGAGCACGTTCAGATGCTTTACACGCTGCTCCGGCCACTGGGACACAACAAAGAGCACGTCCAGCCCCGGCAGGGCGAGCGTGCGTACCAGTTCGCCAAAGCGCAGGTCGTAACAGATGATCACGGCGCACTGCGCGCCGTCGAGCGAAAAGCGCGCAAGCGACGCGCCTTTTGCAAAATACAAGTCCTCGCCCATCGGCGAAAACAGATGCGTTTTATCGTACACGGCAAGGCATTCGCCCGTACGGTCAAAGACATACGACGTGTTGAAGAGCTTCTGCCCGCGGCGGTTCGCGACGCTGCCCGCAACGATCTGTACGCCGAGTTCCTTTGCCAGCGCGGAAAACGTCCCAATCGTGCGCTCGCCGTCCCTGTCGGCGAACTCCGCGCCGATTTTACCCGGCGCAAAGCCCGTGTTCCAGGTTTCCGGCAGCACGATTACGTCCGGCGCCTCCGTTTTGGCGGCGCGGCGCACAAGTGTCTCCGCGCGGGCAAAATTTTGCTCCGGCGCGGCGGGCAGCATGTCCATCTGTACGCAGGATACCCGCATTTTTTACGCCTCGTAATCCTTTCCGAGCGCCAGCGCCCTGAGGTTGGGTTCGATAAGGTGCGCCTTTTTCGGCGGCACGACCTTCTTCAGCGCGGTTTCGATCAGCGGTTCCGCTTCGGGCATGCATTCCTGCAGGAACTTGCCCAGCAGGATCATGTTGCCGAGGCCGTCCAGCCCGCTTTCCGTGGCCAGTTGTGTGGATGGAATCGCGAACGAGCGAACGTCCGTGCGGTCCGGCTGTTCGCCGATGAGTGAAGAATCCAGCACCATCAGTCCTCCCGGCTGCACCTTGGCTTGATATTTCTGAAAGGACGGCAGGTTCATAACGATCAGCGCGTCCGGCTCAGTCACAATCGGAGAGCCGACCGGTTCGTCGCTGATGATCACGCTGCAGTTTGCGGTGCCGCCGCGCATTTCCGGCCCGTAGGAAGGCAGCCAGCTGACCTGTTTTTCGCCGAGCAGGCCGATGTACGCAAGCAGCTTGCCGATAAACAGAACGCCCTGCCCGCCGAAGCCCGCAATCAGTATCTTTTTCGTTCCGGCCATACGCTTACGCCTCCTTCCCGCTGCGGTCTTTATAAACGCCGAGCGGATAGTACGGGATCATCTTGTCGTCAATCCATTTGAGCGCGTTCTGCGGCGTCATTCCCCAGTTGGTCGGGCAGGCGGACAACACCTCGATGAGCGAAAAGCCTTTGCCTTCGATTTGGTTGCGGAAGGCTTTTTCGATCGCCTTTTTCGCCGCACGCACGTTTTTGACGCTGTTGACCGCCACGCGTTCGAGATATTCCGGCCCGTCCAGTTCGGAGAGCATTTCACAGACTTTGACGGGATATCCGCAAAGCGTTACGTCCCTGCCGTACGGCGACGTCTGCGTGACCTGCCCGGGAAGGCTGGTCGGCGCCATCTGTCCGCCGGTCATGCCGTAAATGGCGTTGTTGACGAAGATAATCGTGATGTTTTCGTTGCGCGCCGCGGCATGCACGGTTTCCGCCATGCCGATGCTGGCAAGGTCGCCGTCGCCCTGATAGGAGAACACAATGTTGCTGGGATCGGCGCGTTTCAGCCCCGTCGCAACGGCGGGTGCGCGTCCGTGCGCGGCCTCGATCATGTCGCATGCAAAATAATTATACGCCAGCACCGAGCAGCCGACCGGCGCGACGCCGATGGTAATGCCCTCGATGCCCAGCTCGTCGATGGCCTCGCCCACCAGCCGGTGGATGATGCCGTGCGTGCAGCCCGGGCAATAGTGAGTCGGTACGGCCAGCAAAGATTCGGGTCTTTTTGCTACAATCATTTGTTTTCACCTCCGGCGGCTTTTTCGATTGCGGCGAGCACCTGTTCCGGCGCGGGAATCATGCCGCCCGCACGGTTGACCAGCGTCACCGGCTTCGAGCAGCGGATTGCCAGCTCGACGTCCTCGATCATCTGTCCCATGGAGAGCTCCACGGAAAGGAACGCGTTCACCTGCTTTGCCGCGTCAAAAAACGCCTGCTTGGGAAACGGCCAAAGCGTAATCGGCCGGATCATTCCGGCGCGGATTCCCTTTGCCCGTGCGGCGTTGACCGCGTTCCTTGAAACGCGGGACGCGATGCCGAAGGCCGCAACGCAGATTTCCGCGTCCTCCATCCGGTAGGATTCAAACAGCGGTTCGTTCTTTTCAATCGTTTCATACCGCTTATAACGCTCAAAGTTCTTCCGCTCCAACTCGTCCGGCTGGAGATAGAGCGACGTTACGATATTGTGCTTGCGCTTTTTCTTCGTGCCGGTCAGCGCCCAGGGTTTTTCATAGGTTTTCTGCTCGCCGGCTTCCAGCAAAACGGGTTCCATCATCTGCCCGATCGTTCCGTCGGCAAGAATCATGGCCGGCATGCTGTATTTATCCGCCAAATCGAAGGCCTTGGCCGTCAGACTCGCCATTTCCTGCACGGACGCAGGCGCAAGCACCAGCACGTGGAAATCCCCGTGCCCGGTCGCGCGCGTCGCCTGAAAATAGTCCGACTGCGAAGGCTGGATGCCGCCGAGGCCGGGGCCGCCGCGCTGCACGTTGACGATCAGCGCAGGCAGATCGCTGCCGGCAAGATAGCTGATGCCCTCGCCCTTGAGCGAGATGCCCGGGCTGGACGAACTGGTCATAACGCGCTTGCCCGCGGCGGACACGCCGTAAACCATGTTGATCGCGGCGATTTCGCTCTCCGCCTGCAAAAACACGCCGTTGATCTTGGGCATACGTTTGGCCATATAGGCGGCGATTTCCGTCTGCGGCGTGATGGGATAGCCGAAATAATGGCGGCATCCGGCTTGGATGGCCGCTTCGGCGATTGCTTCGTTTCCCTTCATTAACACTTTTTCGGACACTTGTTCTTCCCTTACCTTTCCACCGTGATCACGCAGTCGGGGCACATCGCCGCGCAGGAGCCGCAGCCGATGCACAGCGATTCGTCCGTCACCGTGGCGGGCGAATGTCCCTTTTGGTTGATCGTTTCGCGATCGATTTTCAGAATCTTTTTCGGGCATGCGTCCACGCAGAGGCCGCAGCCCTTACAAAGTTCCGTTTCAAACGTCAGTTTTGCCATAATCGCTTTTGTACCTTTCCTGCTCATTGCATTTTCTATCCAAATCGTCCCGGCGTGATTCGCCGGCGCGTCAGCCGTCCATATAAAACAGGTTTTCCGCTTTGCCTTCCAGCGCGTCCGCAAGACGGCGCGCCGCGGAAGTCATCTTCACGGGGAGGCCGCATAGCCCGGCCAGCGCGTCCATCTTTTTCTGCGTGTCCAGTACGTCCCGCGCGGCCGTCTCCGCGCCAAGGTTGGAGTTGTTGACCAGCGCGGTCGCCCGCATGCCGCAGGCGGTCTCCACTTCCCGCAGCACGCCGAGGGCGTGTTCCGGCGTTCTGGTCAGAGGCCGGAAGAAGTTGACCACAAAGAGCATCTCATAGTCGTCCTCGTCCAGGATGGACGGCACGTACCGGCCGAGCGCGACCGCGCCGCGGTCGTCGCCGCCGATATCGAGCACCGCACAGGTATGCCGGTCTTCCACCGCCGCATACAGTTCCGCCGGCAGCGAAGGCAAATCGACGTTGCTGCCCGCAAACTGCGAGGCTATGAGCGAAATGCCGCTTTCCTCCAGCTCGCGCCGGTGGTCGGCCGTGCGGAAATAGGGATTGACGATGTCCAGATCGTAAACCGCAACCGCTTTTCCCTCGGCCCGCAGGTATTTTGCCCAGGCAACGGCCAGGCTCGTTTTGCCGCTGCCGTAATGCCCCGTAAACAGTGTGACGCGCTTAAAGTCCAATGTTTTTCCCCGTTTCTCTACAAAAGCCTCCGGATAATCTTGCCGCTCGTGGTCTTGGGAAGCGTCTCCCGAAACTCCACGACACGCGGGTACTTATACGGCGCGGTGTGCTTCTTGACGTAGTCCTGAATCTCCGTCTTGAGCGCATCCGTGCCCTCGGTGCCCCTCGTGAGCACGATGCTGGCCTTGATGACCTGCCCGCGGATTTCGTCCGGCGCGGCGGAAACGCCGCATTCGAGCACGTACGGCAGTTCCATGATCACGCTTTCGATCTCGAACGGCCCGATCCGGTAGCCGGACGACTTGATCACGTCGTCCACGCGCCCGACATACCAATAGTAACCGTCCTCGTCGCGCCAGGCCAGATCGCCCGTGTGGTACATGCCGTCCCGCTTGGACTCCGCCGTGGCCTGCTCGTCGTTGTAATACTCGGCCACGAGCCCGCAGGGTTCGCCTTTATCGAGGCGGATCACGATTTCCCCGTTCGTCCCGGTTTCAACGCTGTTGCCGTCCGCGTCGACCAGGTCCACGTCGTAGAGCGGCACAGGCTTGCCCATGGAGCCAACTTTATGCGTGCCGCCGCGCAGGTTGCCGATCATCAGCGTGGTCTCGCTCTGGCCAAATCCCTCCATAACCTGCAGCCCCGTGGATTTCTCCATCTGGCGGAAGACCTCGGGGTTCAGCGCCTCGCCCGCGATGGACGCGTGCCTGACGGAGGACAGGTCGTAATGCGAAAGGTCCTCCTTGATGAGCATGCGGTACATCGTCGGCGGCGCGCAGAACGTCGTGATGTGGTAGCGCGCAAACATCGGCAGGATGTCCGCCGCGTCGAAGCGGTCGAAGTCGTAAACGAACACCGCCGCTTCCGAGAGCCACTGCCCGTAGAGCTTGCCCCACATGGCCTTTGCCCAGCCCGTGTCGGAGATGGTCAGATGCAGCCCGTTGGGGTCGACGCACTGCCAGTAGTTCGCGGTGATAAAATGCCCGAGCGGGTATTTGTAGTTATGCGCCGCGAGCTTCGGCTGCCCGGTCGTTCCGGACGTAAAGAACATCAGCATGAGGTCGCAGCCGCAGCAGGCGTCCTCGCCGCGTGCAAAGCGCCCGCTGAAGCGCGTGTATTCCGCGTCGAAATCGTGCCAGCCTTCCCGGCTGCCGCCGACAAGGATTTTGGTCTTCAGCCCGGCGTAGTTTTCCGCGGCCTGATCGGCGATCTCCGCCGCGTCCGCATCCGCCGTGCAGATCAGCGCGCTCACGCCCGCCTTTTCAAAACGGTAGGTGTAGTCGTGCTCCTGCAGAAGGTATGTCGCCGGAATGCCGATTGCGCCGAGCTTATGCAGTCCAAGCAGCGCGAACCAGAATTGATAGTGGCGTTTGAGCACCAGCATGACCCGGTCGCCCTTTTTGATGCCCAGCGACGCGAAGTAGTTGGCACACTGCGCGGAAGCCCGCTTCATGTCCGCGAACGTAAACCGCCGCTCGGTGCCGTCGCGCGCGATATGCAGCATCGCCAGCTTGTCCGGCTTGGTCTCGGCCAGCGCGTCCACGATGTCGAATGCAAAGTTGAACGTTTCCTCGTTCTTAAAGCGGATGGCCGTGAGAGCGCCGTTTTCGCCGGTTTCCGTTTCGATAAAGCGGTGATAGATACGCTGCGCATCCGTTTCCGCTTCTTCCTGCGGTTCCCAGTCCGGATTTTTCAGTTCGGCCGCGCCCTGTTCGCCCGTATAGGCGGAAGGGTTGAGCACGATTGCGTAAAACCGGCAATCTTTCCCGCCAACGGCGATCATGCCGTGCGGAATCGAGCTGTCGTAGTATGCGCAGTCGCCCTCGTGCAGAATTTCGGTATGCGAACCGATCTGCACCTTGAGCGTCCCGCTGATGACGAGATCGCACTCCTGCCCAACATGGCTGGTCAGCTCGATGGGCTTCGTCTCCGCTTCGGCGTTGTACGCGCACTCGACATACAGCGGCTCGGAGATACGGTTCTGAAACGGCGCGGCGAGGTTATAGTAAACCATTCCGTGCGCCTGTTCGATGCGCGCGCCTTCGCCCGCCCTCGTGATGGCGTAGCCGCGCAGCGTCGGGCTCGTGCCTTCTATAATATCCGTTACGTTGACATTAAACGCCATTGCGCAGCGGTAGATAAACGCAAAGCTGAGGTCGTGCGTCCCGGATTCGCAGGCGATATACTCCTGCTCCGGTACGCCGGTCGCCAGCGCCATTTCGGCGGCGCTAAGTCCCGAAATGCGTCTGAGTTCGCGGATGCGGGCAGCCATTTCCTTGAGCTGCAGGTCCAGTCCAGTGGTGCTTTCCATTCTGTATGCTCCCTTCGCTGGGGGTATAAAAAAATCGTCCCCCAGATGATCGACCGATTTTGATAATCCGACCATCTTTGAGACGAGCACACAGTTATAATTCCTGCTTACCCGCGGTACCACTCAAATTGCACCGGCATTACTGCCGATACCGCTCTTCAGGCTCCATCAAGCCCTATGCCGTAACGCCGCATCCACGGGAAGGTTCTACTCGCCGTCCAAACGGTTTTCTTCCTTCCGGCTCGGGAGCTACAAATACCATACCGCGCTTTCCCGGCTTTCACCAGCCGCCGGGTCTCTTGAAAAACGCTTCCGCCGATATCCTCTCCGTCGTTGCCTTTCAAATTTTGTACAGACTATCACAAATTATATATGATTGTCAAGGTGTATCCATAAATAATTATGCAAAATTTTGATCAAGCGTATTTATGCATATTTTGCGCCGCGCCGCCGCGCGCTTTTGCCGCGGCGGCGCGGCTGTATTCGCTAGAGCAGCCGCCGCATGATCTTTCCGCTGATGGTCTTCGGCAGATCTTCGCAGAAGACCACCACGCGCGGGTATTTATAGGGCGCGGTGTGCGTTTTGACGTAGTCCTGAATCTCTTTCTTGAGCACGTCCGTGCCTTCGGTGCCTTTAGTGAGCACAATGCTGGCCTTGATGACCTGTCCACGGATTTCGTCCGGTGCTGCGGAAACCCCGCATTCGAGCACGTACGGCAGCTCCATGATCACGTTTTCGATCTCGAACGGCCCGATGCGGTAGCCCGAGGATTTAATCACGTCGTCCTTGCGGCCCACATACCAGAAATAGCCGTCCTCGTCCCGCCAGGCCAGATCGCCCGTGTGGTACACGCCGCCTTCGCAGGATTCCTTCGTCTGCGCCTCGTCGTGGTAGTAACCCTGAAACAGTCCGCAGGGTCTGCCGTCGTCCAGATGCAGCACGATTTCGCCCGGTTCGCCGAGTTCGGCGCGCTTGCCCTCCGGCGTGAGCAAATCCACATTGTACGTCGGAACGGGTTTGCCCATGGAACCGGGTTTGGGCGCCATGCCGGCGAGCGTCCCGATCAAAAGCGTCGTCTCCGTCTGCCCGAATCCTTCCATAATGCGCAGGCCGGTCGCCTGCTCAAACTGGTAAAACACCTCCGGGTTGAGCGCTTCGCCCGCGGTGGTCGCGTAGACGATGCTCGAAAAGTCGTACTGCGTGAGGTCTTCTTTGATCATCATGCGGTAGATCGTCGGCGGCGCGCAGAACGTCGTGACGTTGTATTGGGCCAGCATGGGGATGAGGTGTTTTGCGTCGAAGCGGTCGAATTCAAACACGGCCACCGCCGCTTCACAGAGCCACTGCCCGTAAAATTTGCCCCAGAGCGCCTTGCCCCAGCCCGTGTCCGAAACGGTCAGATGCAGCCCGTCAGAGTGAACGCAGTGCCAGTATTTGGCGGTCACGAAATGCCCAAGCGCATATTTGCAGCTGTGCGATGCGATCTTGGGGTAGCCGGTCGTGCCGGAGGTAAAGAACATCAGCATCGTGTCGTCGCCGCAGGCCGCGTCGTCCGGGCGGTCGAACCGGCTGCTGAAACGCGCGTATTCTTCGTCGAAATCATGCCAGCCTTCGCGCGTCCCGCCGACAAGCAGCTTGATTTTCAGCCCAGGGCATCCTTCCTCGCCAAGCTCCGCCTGATGTGCAACGTCCCCGTCCGCCGTGCAGAGGATGGCGGACACTTCCGCCGCCTGATAACGATAGGTGAAGTCGTGCGCAACAAGCTGATAGGTCGCCGGGATGGCCACCGCGCCGATTTTGTGCAGCGCGAGCATGGCGAACCAGAACTGATAGCGCCGTTTGAGCACCAGCATGACCTTGTCGCCTTTTTTGATCCCCAGCGAAAGGAAATAGTTTGCGCAGCGGTTGGATTCTTTACGGATCTGCTCAAACGTAAAGCGTCTCTCCGCGCCGTCCATGTCCACATGCAGCATGGCCAGTTTTTCCGGTGCTTTCTGCGCAATCGCGTCCACAATGTCGAACGCGAAGTTGAACGTATCGGCGTTTTTAAACGTCACGCCCGCCAGCGCGCCGTGTTCGTCCTCGCGCGTTTCAACGAACCGATTGCAGACAAAGTCCTCCGAACGGCGCGCTTCCACGATGCTTTCGTGCAGCTCTGCGACCTGTTCGCCGCCTTCGCCCGGCAGCACGACCGCAAGGAAGCGGCATTCGCTGCCGCCGACGGCGATCATGCCGTGCGGCGTGGCGCTGTTGTAGTAGATGCTGTCGCCTTCCTGCAACACCTCCACGTGCTCGCCGATCTGCACCTTGAGCGACCCGCTGAGCACAAGGTCGAATTCCTGGCCGTTATGCGTGGTCAGGTGGATCGGACGGTTCTGCTGCGTTTCGGAATAGTCGTACCGCACCCAGTAGGGTTCGGCGATCTTGTTGCGGAACAGCGGCGCAAGGCTGTCGATCTCGATGCCGTCCTCCTTGGCGGCCGGCTGTCCCTGTCCCCTGCGCGTAACGGTGTAGCTCGAAAGCTTCGCGCTGTCACCTTCCAGCAGGTCGGTAATCCCGATGCCGAACGCAAGCGCGCATTTATGGATAAACGTAAACGGAAAATCCGCCGTCCCCGCCTCGTACGCCGCGTATTCGGCCGGGGATACATCCGTCTTTTTCGCCATTTCTTCCCGGGTAAACCCGGAAATTTCGCGCATCTCGCGGATTCGGTATGCGACCTCGAGCAACTGCGTGTTCATTTCGACTGCTTCCATAAAACGCCTCCCGTCCGGCAGCTTCTGCCGTTCCCTGTTTATTTACGGCCGGATTTTCCCGGTCCGCAGATATCCTTTTTGCCAGGACGTGGCATAAAAAACACCCGTCCCAAGATTTTTTTCTTGAGACGGGCGATCGGTTGCGATTCTGCCCGCGGTACCACTCAAATTGCGCGAAAAACGCGCCTCTCACCGGACTCAAACAAGTCCTTTGCCTTCACGCGGCAACTACGGAAAACCCTATTTGCGCTTCCACGCTTTCAGATTTTCGGCTCGGAAGGGATGGGACTTTTTGAAAGGTTCCGCCGCCGGGATTCCACCATCCCCGGCTCTCTTTGCGCTTCCGCTTTCGTCCGTCTTCGTCACGGCCTTTTCTGGTTCGTATTCGATTGCATTGTATATTATCAGCATGCGACCGCTTTGTCAACGCTTAATTTTGCTTCCGGCAAAGCGAATATTTATGCATGCTATGCGGTGACGACGCCGGCGGCTTTCTGCAGCCCGAGTTTTTGAATCGCGTCTTCGCGCATTTTGTACTTGAGGATTTTGCCCGCCGCGTTCATCGGGAAAGAATCTACCATCTCGACATACCGCGGAACCTTATGCTTGGCCATGTTGGCGCGCACATAGTCCTGAATCTCCTCCTGCGTCGCCGTCTCGCCTTCCTTGAGGACCACGCACGCCATGATGACCTCGCCGTACTGCTCGTCCGGTACGCCGATGACCTGCACGTCCTTGACTTTCGGATGCGTGTAGAGGAACTCCTCGATCTCCTTGGGGTAGATGTTTTCTCCGCCGCGGATGATCATGTCCTTGAGACGGCCCGTGATACGATAGTTGCCCTCCTGCGTTTTGCAGGCCAAATCCCCCGTGTGCAGCCAGCCGCTCCGGTCGATGGCGGAGCGGGTCGCGCCGGGCATTTTATAATAGCCCTTCATGATATTGTAGCCGCGCGCGACGAACTCGCCGATCTCGCCTGTCGGCATCTCTTCGCCCGTCTCAGGGTCCACGATGCGGCATTCGATCTCCGGCAGTGCGCAGCCGACCGTGCCGACGCGCACGTCCAGCGGGTCGTGCGTCGAGCTCATCGTGCAGCCGGGGGAAGCCTCGGTCTGGCCGAAAACAATGGTGATTTCGTCCATGTGCATCTTGCTCACAACGTCCCGCATCACGCTGATCGGGCACGGGCTTCCGGCCATGATGCCGGTGCGCATATACGAAAAATCCGTCTTCGGAAAGTCCGGGTGTTCAAGCATAGCGATGAACATCGTCGGCACGCCGTGAAACGCGGTGATGTGCTCCTGATGGATGCACGCGAGCGCGGGCCGCGGCGAAAAATACGGCAGCGGCAGCATACTCGAGCCATGCGTCATGCAGGCGGTCATGGCCAGCACCATGCCGAAACAATGGAACATCGGCACCTGAATCATCATGCGGTCCGCCGTGGAGAGGTCCATGCGGTCCCCGATGCACTTGCCGTTGTTGACGATGTTGTAGTGCGTGAGCATGACGCCTTTTGGAAAGCCCGTGGTGCCGGAGGTATACTGCATGTTGCAAACGTCGTGCGGGTTGACCGAGGCGGCCAGGCGGCGCACTTCCTCAATCGGCGTGCGCTCCGCGCGGCGCAGCAGTTCTTCCCAGGTGAGACACCCCTTCTGGCGGTAACCGACTGTCACGACGTTGCGCAGAAACGGCAGTCTGCGGCTATGCAGCGGCTCGCCTGGACGGTTTTCCGCCAGTTCCGGGCAGAGCTCGCCGACGATGCCGGCGTAATCGGAATCCCGGTAGCCCTGTTCGAGAATGAGCGTGTGCGTATCCGACTGCTTGAGCAGATACTCAGCCTCGTGAATTTTGTACGCCGTGTTGACGGTGACCAGCACCGCGCCGATCTTCACCGTCGCCCAGAACGCGATATACCACTGCGGCAGATTCGTCATCCAAACCGCGACGTGGCTGCCCGGACGAACGCCTGCCGAAATCAGCGCGCGGCAGCACTCGTCCACGTCCTCGCGGAACTCCGCGTAGGTGCGCGTGTAGTCGAGCGTCGTATACTTGAACGCATACTGATCGGGAAACTCATCCGTCATACGGTCGAGCACCTGCGAAAACGTCGCGTCGATCAGGATGTCCTTGCGCCAGACAAAGCTGCCCGTGCCTGCGTTGTTGCGGTAGAGATGCGGCTTGCCGCGCGCGGGCGTGCCGAAGCGCTGCATGTAGTTGGCAAAGTGCGCAAGCACGCTCTCCATGTCGCTGAGCTCCGGCATCCAGGCCGGGTCCCATTCGAGCGAGATAAACCCGTCGTAGTTAATCGACGCAAGCGCGTTCATCAACTCCGGCATCGGCAGTTCGCCTTCGCCGGGCAGGCAGTAGACGCGCGCGCCGTCTTCGAGCGCAGAATCCTTCACATGGACATGTTTGACATACGCGCCGAGATTTTTAATGCTCGTTTCCGGCGATTCGCCGTGCTCAAAATACGGGTGATGCACGTCCCAGAGCGCCGCAAGCGTATCGCTCGAAAAGCGCATCAGAAAATTCTGCAAAAGCGCGGTGTCCGAAAACGCACCGACGGTTTCGACCAGCAGCGTCACGCCCCGCTCCTCCGCAAGCGGCAGGACGCGCCGCACGCGCTCATAGGCATTTATCAGTCCCTGTTCGGACGCGTCGCCGGAGCGCACGCGCACATACGGGATCGAAAAATCATGTGCAAGGCGCACGCAGGCGATGAGTTCCGCCTCATCCTTTTCGCTCTCTGCGGAAAGATCGCATACGGAATCCAGGCAAACAAGCGACAGCCCCTCGTCGAAAAGATTTCGCACGGTGCGCGCCGCGCTCGCGCGGCAAAACGGCTGCCCGTCCTCCGCCCAGGGGGAGCCGATCAGCCCGTGCAGCTCAATCCCCGCATAGCCGACGGTTTTGGCCGCAGAACAAAAGTCGTCCCAGGTGTATCCGTTCCAGGCACGGGTGGAAAATGAAAGCTTCATTGTCGCCCGCCCTCCTCATATACAATCTTGTTGAGCGCATTGAGGTAAGCATGGATGCTCGCACCGATGATGTCCGTCGAAATGCCTTTGCCGGAGTAGAGCTTGCCGTCCGCTCGCAGGCGCACCAGCGCGCTGCCCATCGCCTCGCGCCCTTCCGTGACCGCCTGAATCTGGAAATCGTCCAGCTCGTAATGATGGCCGATGATCTGCTCAATCGCCAGAAACGCCGCGTCGATCGGGCCGTCGCCAAGGCCGAAGCCCTGCTTGGTCTCGCCCTGCCGGAGCAGCTTAATATGCGCCGTCGCGGTGATGACGTTGCCGCTGTTAATCACATAGCTTTCCAGCGTATAGGTCGGCGGAACCTGCAGCGCGGCGCTGGCCACGATGGCGTCGAGTTCCTTTTCGCCGACACTCTTTTTGTCCGCAATGCGCAAAAACGCGGCGTATACCTTCGCTGCATCCTCTTCGGAGAGTTCGTATCCGAGTTTTTCGACCGCGGCGGCAATCTCCGCGGGTCCGCTCGCGGCGGAAAGCCGCATGTTTTCATCCGCTTGCCGCTGTACGCTGTTGTCGTACGGGGTGTTCGCGCCGCGTTTGGCGCTGACCATCCAGCGCACCTGACCGGCGGTGCGGCGCAGTTCCGTCATGGCAATGCCGGAATCCAGCCCGTGCTCCATGCCGCGCGCGCGGAGGATGGCGGCAAACGTTTCCAGCGAAAGCGGCGCGTCGTCGCCGCAGGACGTTTTAATCAGCCTTGCGCCTTCTTTCACCGCGCGCATTGCGCAGGCGGCGGCCAGATCGAGCGCGTTTGTGCACTCGACGCCGGCAAGCACCTTTGAAAGCGAGGGTGCGCGTGTGTACAAATCCGCCAGAAAATCGCCGAATTCGTCCGGCAGCATACCGTCCGAGCCGTCGCAGAGCGTCACGGAGTCCGCGCCCGCGGCAATCGCCGTTTCCACGGCGCAGCCCAAAAATTCCGCGTCGCTGCGCGTCGCGTCCCCGGCGCAGAATTCCACCGAAGGGCAAAGCGACTTCGCATAAGAAACCAATTCCTCGATTACGAGAAGGATTTTGTCCGGTTTTTTGTGGCAGATATATTCCATCTGCGCGGTCGACGTCGGCACGGTAATTTGAAGACACGGTTTTTTCGCTGCGCTGACTGCGCTCCATGCGAGTTCCACGCCCTTTTTCGTGAGTGCGCAGGGCAAAACAAGCCTGCTTTCGCGCACGGCCGCGGCAATGGACTTAATCAGCAATACGTCGGCTTTTTCGTTTTCGATTTTCGGAAGTTCCACGCCGTAAAGTCGCAATCGGTCCAGCGAGCGGGCGATCTCCAGCTTTTCGCGGAAGCTCGGGGCTGTGTCGGTGCGGTTGGATTCCAGGCGCAAGGTTGCGTCGGATACATAGATGTTTTCCATGGCGTTTCTCCTTCCGGTCTAATTTCCGGCGATTATAAAAACAGTCCGCGCTCCGCCAAAACGGCGGGTTGCGGGACATGCCGGACTGACCTGTTTTACTAAAACGTTCGCTTACGGATCAAGCGAAACAAAATGACCGCTCAAAAGGGTATTTGTTGGATGGTAACACAGCGTGCGTGCGGTGTCAATATATTATATATGGATTTTACGCCTATATAACGCCAAAAATAAGAAAGCACCGGTTTTACCGGTGCGCAGCCTGTCGAAAAAGTCCCTGAGATTGTTAAGGGCCGCAGCCCTTAACCCGCTTTTCCGGCTGCGCCGGTTCATCCG
>DAOTGE010000009.1:0-63178 GCA_035446965.1 Eubacteriales bacterium | reverse complement strand
ATACTCCTCTATGCGGGATGACACAGAAACTATTGTATCGTATAGTGAACTGATTGATGAAACGAAATTTTGTGGGAAGCGCAAATACTTAGATAAGCTAATTACACAAATAAACAATTCATATTCGAATAATTGCTATGATGCATGCGCTGTGTTAATGAGACGGTTATTTGAAGTTTTATTGGTGCTATCTTATCAGAATTTTGGTATTGATAATGAGATAAAAGATGCTGCCGGGAGAGGCTATATTATGCTAGATGGCATAGTTAAGAAAGCGAAGGATAGTACTGTACTAAAATTATCACGCATTAAAAACGAGTTTGATACTTTCCGAATGGTCGGCAATTTTTCAGCGCACAACATTACATATACAGCAGGGAAAAAAGATATTGATGATATCAAGCTAAATTATAGGGTGATGCTTGAAGAATTATATAATAAGGCAGGGCTAATTGTATGAGTGATAAGAATACAGAAATTCGTGTAAAGTTTGAAATTGGCGATATTAAATTTGAAGCGGAAGGATCTGCTGATCTTGTCGAGAGGGAACGTAGCATTTTTACCACTACACTTTTGCCATCTGCAGTTGAAGCCATTGTGCGTACTCGTGGAGTAGCCCAGACAACTCAATACATAGAAGCGACAGAACAGCCTGCAATGCTCTTAACTTCTGAAAGTAATGGGAAGCATATAATCCCATCAGTCAATGTACGTACATCAGTTGACTTGTCGAAAACCAGTCTATCTTCTTTCATAATAGACTTCGGAAGATTGTCTGATAGAGACTTTGTCTTAGTGGCAGCTTATTTTGACGAAAAAAAGAATGGCATACGGTCCTTTACCTCAGAATCAGTCAAGCAATATTATGCGGATGCAAGAAGAAGGAAATACTCAAATAATAGTGATTTGTTACAACGCTTAGTTCAAAAAGGTTATATTATGGATGACCCAAATGCAGAAAAGAAAATCCCAAAATCCTACATTCTAACGGATACTGGCGTACAATATATTGAAACATATCAGCCCAAATCCGGCGATGAAGAGAAACCTAAACCTACAAAACCTAGGAAAGTGCGAAGTAAAAAAACTTCTGTTTATAATTCGATTTGCGCCGATGATTTAAATCTTAAAAACTATCCGGAAATAAAGATACAGGATTCATTTAAGAAGCAAATGATGCTGTTGTTGTATATTGTTACAAACGAAGGAAAAGGGGATAATTTTACTGTTGCAGATGTTGAATATTTGTTGACAAGTATGATGGGGCTCCCATCGACTAAAGAACAAATTAAGGGTGTATTTAAGCGTAATAAGGTTTGGTTCAAACCGGAACAAGACGATGATAATAAATATGCATATCGATATCGATTACTACAAGGTGCGAAAGACTTTGCACAGTCTATTATTGATGGAAACGCGGAATAAGTGGCAACACTTTGGCAACAAAAAATCAGATCGTCCAAAATATATGGATAATTGAAGCAGTTAGAACAACAGCACCCATGAAAGCTAAACGGAATTGTTTAGAATGCGTTCCGAAGGATCGAGTGGGAATGACAAAGACGGGTTTGCCTGAAAAATTGAAATAACGGACAAAACGGCGACCGTCGCGGAGATTTGAAAACACATCCTAAGGCGGTGGACGAAAAGACCGCCCAAAACGCGCAAAAGTATCCCGCTGGAACAGTTTCTCAGGATTCAGTAAAGCACTCCTGATCCGGCTGTAAAGTACCGGATGTTTAGCCCCGAACTTGTAAGGAGGAATGATACATGTCTTACTATTACGTTATCGGTGTGCGCATGGACAACCGCGTGGCCAATGCGGCCAGTTTTCAGCAGGTACTGACGGAAAACGGCTGCAAAATCAAAGCGCGGCTCGGGCTGCACGAAGCGAGCGCGGACGCCTGCGGGACGGACGGGATGATCATCCTGCAGCCGTTCGGCGAAAAAGAGGAAATCGAGCGGCTCGTCAAAGACATCAACAAGCTGGAAGGCGTAAAAGCAAAACTGATCGATTTGAACTAAGTTGTTTCCAAAGTAAAGCGTGCGGAACAGGACACACCCGAATCAGGAGGAAACGTCATGAAAATCGGCATCATCGTGTATTCGCAGACCGGCAACACGCTTTCTGTAGCGGAAAAGCTGAAGGATGCGCTGACCGCCAAAAGCTGCGACGTGGAACTGCAGCGTGTTGTTGCAACGGGGGGTGACCCGGGTGCACGGGCACTCGACACGCTCGTACAGGCGCCCGATCCGAACGGTTACGACGCGCTGGTGTTCGCTTCCCCCGTGCAGGCGTTCACACTCGCCAGAGCGACTGCGCTCTATCTGGCGCAGTTGCCGCAAATCAGGACGGGGAAGGCCTGCTGCTTTGTAACCCAGCAATTCAAAAAGCCATGGCTCGGCGGCAACATGGCGATCCGTAAAATGCGCGCAATGCTGCTGGAAAAGGGCGTTACAGCCGGCGAGACCGGCATCGTCAACTGGTCGGGGGACAAACGCGAAGCGCAGATTGACGAGATCGTTTCTCGCTTCTCAAAGGCTCTTGCCGGCGAGGTCTGACCGACGCTCTGCCGACAGACAAGAAAAGCGGCCATCTTTATTCAGATGGCCGCTTTTTTGCATTTGAAAATCAGCCGCCGCCGCAGAGCGGCAGAAACCCGATCACGTCGCCGTCGTTCAGCGCCGTCCTTTTACCGTTCATTAAACCGATGCTCACGTCGTTGACGACGATCAGCGAACTTTTGGCCGCTTTGAACGCCTCTTTTCCGTAGGCGGTTTTGATGTAATCGAGCACGCCGCGCACCGTAGCGAGATCGGTTTCTTCCGTCTCTTTATGAACAATACCCCGCATAGGCGCAAAATACCGGATGGTTTTCATAGTTCAATTCCCAGCTTTCGCAGTTTTCTTGCGGTCGGAACGCCGGTCTTGCTCCAGCCGCGGATTTTGTAGTATACCGGCAGCATTTTGTCCAGCCGGACGACGGTTTTGGGGTTATCCGGGTCCTGCGGAACCTTTGTGAGCCGGTCGGGCAGGGAATCGTCCGCCATGGTGAGTCCCTCGCGCATGTTGTACGCGCGCTCAAGATTATAACCACGTTCGCCGATTTTAACGAACGAACCGGTGTACAGCGGCAGGCCGGTAATCAGCCGCAACGCTTCCGCATGCGGGAAGAGGTACACGGAGTTGAACCGCAGCACCGGCATCATCCAGAGCATCATTCGCACGGCGGGGCCTGCGTGCGTAGCGATTTTGCCGACGATGCGCGTGAAGGGATGATGCGGCCCGAGCCGGAAAAAGATCGCGGGCACGAACGACTGCGCGGAAAACAGGCAGAACCCGCCCGCGGAGATTGCGTCGAGCGCGTTTTGCATGAAGATGGTGAGCGCGGGCTTTGCGCTTGTGGAAAGCGGGTCTGTCATCAGAACGCCGACGGACTCCAGCAGCGCGAGATATCCGCCGTTGAGGTGGCACCCACCGCGGTTGCTGGTCGCGTAGCCAAGCCCCATGCCGACAGAGCGCCGCGGCTCGTAGCTGGCCATCTCAAGACCTTTTGAATGCATGGCATAATCCTTGCCGCCGTACTTTTCGCTCATCCATTTCGAGCCGTTGGCGAGGTCGCTGTAGATTCCCTCGCGGCGGGCAATCTTTTGAACGACTTCAAAGAGCCCTTCGGAATCGCCAAACGATACGCCGAAATCCGCGACGCCGTTTTCCTTGAGCTCCATTGCAAACGCAATGGTGGACGCAAGCGAAATCGTGTCCATGCCGAGTATGTCGCAAAGATAGTTGAGCCGCAGCATGTTTTCCATGCTGATTGCGTCGATATTCGGGCCAAAGAAGCCGCAGGTCTCGTATTCCGGCCCTTTCACGTCCTTGCCGTCCACCAGAACGCGCCGTTCGCAGCGAATTGGACACGAAATACAGGAGCTGTTGCGCAGCAGGTATTTGTCGGTAAGCGTTTCGCCGCTGACATAATGCGCGTCCGCGCTGTGCCCGTATTTAAAATTGTGCGTCGGCAGCGCGTTTGTGGAATTTGCTTTGCTGACCAGTCCCGCGCTGCCGTAGTTGGGCAGCGCTTCGCCCGTCATCGGATGACTGCGCAAAAAATGCACCCATTTTTTTACATATTTATCGAATGCTTTTTTGTTGTGAATTTCCGGCTTTTTCGTGCCGTATGCTATGATCGCTTTCACTTTTTTTGCGCCAAGCACCGCGCCGCCGCCGCAGCGGCCGGCCACGCGTTCGCCGGAGACGGCGGAGGCGTAACGCACGAGGTTCTCGCCCGCCGGACCGATCACGAGTTTGCCGTAAATTTTGGGGAACGCTTCCTGCGTTTCTTCCGCGTCTTTGCCCCAAAGGTCGCCTGCGTCGCGGATGGAAACCGCGCCGTCGATGATTTCAATCGTAACAGGCGTTTCGCTCTGCCCTTTGAGCACGATGCCGTCGTACCCCGCGCGTTTGAGCAGTACGCCGAACTGACCGCCGCAGTTGCTGGTTGCGATGCCGCCGGTGAGCACGTTTTTAAACGTCATGTTAAAGCGGCTGGAACTCGGCGCGCCGGTTCCGTTTGCGGGGCTCGTGTTGATGACGATAACCGTGTCCGGCCCGAGCGGGTCAAGCCCGGCGGGGGTCATGTCCAGCAGCAGACGGGTTGCGAGCGTTTTGCCGCCGAGGTATTTTTCATAGTATTTTTTACCGATCTCCATCCGTTCCGTTTTGCCGGTGGACAGATCGATGATTGCGTAGACGGGCGGCCTCATGCTTTCACCTCCGCAAGCGTGATGGCGTGCAGCGGACAGTTTTCCTCGCAAAGCCCGCAGGAAACGCACTTGTTCGGCTGATACAGTTCGGCATATACATGGATGTCCCCGTGGAATGCGGGCGAGGAAATGTGCAGCGCCTCCGCGCGGCACCAGGTCACGCAGATACCACACGCGCTGCAAAGCTCCGTGTCCACAACCGGTTTTTTCCAGTCGGTTTTCGGGACTTTTTTGCAGGGCTCGCCATGCCCGTCCAGAATCGCTCCAACCGGGCATACGCGCCCGCAGACGCCGCAGGAAACGCATCGGCGGATATTAACGCTGTGGCGCTGTTTTGGTTCACCGGTGATGGCGAGAACGGGGCAGTTCCTTGCGCAGGCCGTGCAGCCGATGCACGCGCCGGTAATAAAATACGGCATATTGATACTCCTTGAGTGGAACTTGATTTGCTTTCTATATGAATGTAACACAAACAATATAGGTGTGCAATATTCCGGCGAAAGGACAGCGGGATGCAAAAAACACAGCGCGTTCGCTTGGTTGATTGAACGTCACGAACGCGCGGTTTGTTTATTTAAATCGAATTATCTCGGCCAGTGCTTTTCGCTTTCCGTCAGGTCGAAGCCGAGCGTACCGCCTGGATTCATGATGTTGTCCGGGTCAAAATGCCGCTTGAGCGTACGGAGCACGTCGTATTCGTTCCGTCCGACGGAGCCCTCCAGCCAGGGCGCAAACATCTTGCCGATACCGTGATGATGGCTCATGGAAGCGCCGGATTTCTGGATGGCGGAGAGGATACCCGCGTGATAGGCGCGGAACGCCTCAGGATCGCTCTCCTTGATGATGAAGATGAAGTAGAGATTCGCGCCCTGCGGGTACACGTGCGACATATGCGTCATGCAGATCGTATTCGGGCGCGACTTGCAGAAGGCGCGCACCTCGGCGTGCACGCGGCTCATATTGCTCCAGTTCACCGTGCACTCCATCGTGTCCGTCACAATGCCGAAATCCTGCAGCGTGTCGCGCATATACGGGTCGTTGAAGCGTCCTTTTTCCCAGCCTTTGGTCACATACCCCGTCAGGCTCATGCCGCCGAATTTGCGGCAGACGCGGCGGACGTTTTTCGCGCAGTTTCGTGAGAAGCCGTTTTCGCCGTTGGTAAAACCGAGGTAGAGGCACATTTCGTTTTCCTTAAAGCCGCGCATCTTAAAAAGGTGCTTAATTGGCGTGTCCATCACGCCGTAAAGGTGCAGCATCACGCTGGTCTCTTCGGGGTCGGAAAGCCGGAACACGGAAGGGTAGCCCGCCTCGCTCTGCATGATCTCCCGTGCGGCGGCCTGCGCCGTTTCCCAGTCGCGGAACATAAACGAAAACCGGCGGACCGTCTCTGGCATGTGGCGGAATATCTTGAGCGTCACGTGCGTGAGCACGCCGTAGGTGCCTTCGCCGCCCATCATAATCTGACCGAGGTCACTGCCGGTAGCTTTGCGCGGGTAGCGGTCGGTTTTGATGTTGCCGATCGGCGTTGCGTATTCCTGTGCGAGTACGATATCCGAAATGCAGCCGTAGTAGGTGGAGTTCTGACCCGCGCCACGGGTGACCACCCAGCCGCCGACGGAAGAATATTCAAAGCTCTGCGGGAAATGCCCGCAGGTGTAAGCCCGCTTTGCGCCAAAAAGTTTGACCGCGTCGTTGAGCGTTTGTTCGAGTTTCGGACCGCTCATGCCAGCCTGCACGGTGATGCTCTGGTCGATTTCGTTGAATTCGATTACTTTGTTGAAACGCAGGCGCAGATCGAGCGAAACGCCGCCCTTGACGCACTCGACGCCGCGCGTAACGGACGAGCCGCCGCCGTAGACATACACCGGGATTTTCCGCTTTGCGCAATACGCAACGATCTGTTCGATTTGCTCTTTCGTATCGGGGTAGAGCACCGCGTCCGGCACGTTCTCGACGATCTTGTTGCGCAGACGCAGCAGGTCATACATCGTTTTACCGTATGCGACGCTTAATCGCGCATAGTCGTCCGTGCGGACGAAGTCGCCGCCTACAATCCTGCGGAATTCCGCAAGGTCGCTCTCCGGCAGTCCGACGGGAATATCGAATTTTACCTGATCGAACCCGGTATCCTCCGTATACGAGGTAAAGTCCGCATCGCTCATGCCAAATTTTTCCTTGAGCATACGGTAGAGAGACTCGCGCGGGGCTTTAATCTCCAGCGAAGCGCCCCATTTGAAGATGGAACGGTAACAGTCCTTCGGAAATTCTCCACGGACCCAGTTCGGCTCGAACCCTTTATATGGATGAGACATAATTTTACGACGCTCCTTTCGCTGTTTGCCTGCCGGATGATTCGATGAGGCGGTTTGTTGTACAGATCACGTCCACGCCCGTTTGACAAACGTTACGGACGACGACGTCGCCGATTTTGATACGTTCTTTCACCGTGAACGCGCCAATCGCGGCGACGACCTCCCGTATTTTTGATTTTTCAATCTCGCCGTCGGTGCGGACGCTCACGACCGGCGCGTCGGCAAAGACGGTGTGGACGCTCGTCGTCAGCGAGCGCATCGGATGCGTGAGTTCCGATTTTGCGTATTCGACGCCGCGCGGGCACTTGTTGCCGGAGAAAACGTACCCTCCGTCCGACGGCGTGCATTGAATACGGCATCCGTTCGGACAGACGATGCAGACGATTTCCGTTGCTTCGGCCGGTTTCATTGTATCATTCATCGCGCGTTCCCTCCAGATGGAAGCGGATTGGTTCTTCGCCTTCCAGCTGCGCGGTGGAGAGCGAAAGCGGCAGGCGTTCCATCTCCGGCGGACGAAGATGTGCGTATTTTTTCTGCAGCAGAATGTCGTTCCCACGGGAAACAGTCAGTACGACGTTGTCCATATCGCGCGCGGCACGAAAGAAGAATACGCGCGTTTCTTTGCTCTGCATCCGGTCGATTCGCTGCGGCACGACATACAGGAGGGTGGCGTCGCACCGTGCGTCCAAAAGACTGCGCACCCTTGCGGAGTTTGCCGCGGCGCGCCCGGCGGTTTCGCCGCTTTCGGATACATAGTCGACCAGGTCATTGACGTGCAGCGCGTTGCCGCAGGCAAACACGCCGTCAGCCAGCGTTTGGTTGTGCTCGTCCACAATTGCGCCTTTCGTCTTCGGGTCGATCGGCACGCGCAGAGATTCGGCGAGCTCATTTTCCGGAATCAGACCGACGGAGAGGATGAGCGCGTCGCATTCGATTCTTTGTTCCGTGCCGGGAATGGGGTGCATCTTTTCGTCCACGTCGGAGATTTCGACTGCGCTGAGTCGTTGGTCTCCGAACACGCGCGTAACGGTTTTGCTTGTATGCAGCGGGATATCGAAATCGGTCAGACACTGGCTGACATTCCTCAGAAGCCCGCTGGGCGTTGGCTTGGCTTCGTATACGCCGACGACCTCCGCACCTTCCAGCGTGAGCCTCCGCGCCATAATCAGGCCGATGTCGCCGCTTCCAAGGACGACGCAGCGCCGGGTCGGCAGTTCACCCAGAATATTTGTATAATACTGCGCGCTGCCGGCGGTGAATACGCCCGCACAGTGATGTCCGTGCACGCCGATCTGACGGGAGGTGCGTTCCCGGCAGCCGGTCGCAAGCACGAGTGAGCGCGTTCGCACGCGCTGCATGCCGTCCCTCGTGACCAGCGTTATATAGTAGTTCCCGCCGACTTTTTCCGCATGGCTGACGAACGAAAGCGTGCTGACCTGTACGCCGCTTTCCGGCAGGCGCGAAATGAACCGTTCGGCGTATTCCGGTCCGGAGAGTTTTTCGTGAAACCGCACAAGGCCGAAGCCGTCGTGTATGCATTGTTTGAGAATCCCGCCAAGACACGCCTCTCGCTCGATCAGCAGCACGCTCGCTCCGTTTTTGTCGGCCTCCAGTGCGGCTGCAAGCCCCGCCGGGCCCGCGCCGATCACCGTTACGTCAAACGACAGGATCTGCGTCATCGGCCTGCACCTCCTTGATTCCGCACAGCAGCAGTTCGCTGCCGATTCCGCTTTTTTCAACCTGTTCGGGCGAAATCCCTTTGTCCTCTGCAATGATGCGGAGCACCAGCGGCCCGCAGAATCCGCCCTGACAGCGTCCCATGCCGGGACGTACGCGGCGTTTCACGCCGTCCACCGTGTCGCAGGGAACGCTTCGATGCAGCGCGTCGAGCACCTCGCCGCGGCTGACCTGTTCGCAGCGGCAGACGATTTCGCCATAGTCCGGGTTATGGCGGATCAGCGCGTCGCGTTCCGATTCTTCCATTTCGCTTGTGCAGACGATTCCCTTGCGAATCGGGTTGAAATCCGGATTTTTCTTTACCGCGCGAATGTTTCCCAAAAGTTCCATCGCCATTTTTGAAACGTCGAGTGCAATTGCGGGTGCGGCGGTTAGGCCGGGGGACTGGATGCCGGCGGCATGTACGATGTTCTTTGTTTTTCGTCCTTTGCGGATCACAAAATCCTCTTCATACGTCGCCGCGCGAACGCCGGTAAAATAGGTGATCGCTTCGCCGAAATGCAGCGCGGGGTCCGTGCGGCTTTGCTTTTCAAACACGTCGCGAACGCTTTGTGAATTGGTCGCGTAGTTTTCCTTTTCGTATGTTTCAACCGCGTCCGGCCCGACGAGCACGTTGCCGTCGATTGTGCGCACAAGCCCGCCGCCCTTGGTATGCTTCTTCTTGGTGGAGGAGGTGCCGAACGATGAAACGATCGTGTTGAGCCGCGCAGCGGATTTGTGATCGAGAATGGTGTTCGTTCCCCTGCGAGGGTGGATCGTGAAAAATTGATCACCGGCCATTCTGGCAACGTCGTCCGAAAACACGCCGGCGGCGTTGATCACAACCTTCGGATAAACTGTGCCACGGTTCGTTTCGACGGAGACGATTGTATTCTCTTCAACCTGCATGCCGGTCACAGCCGTATCGAGCGCAATCTGCACGCCGTTGTCGGCCGCATTCTCGGCAAACGCGATGGTCAGCGCATACGGTGAGACGACGCCGGCGGAAGGGAAGAACAGCGCGCCTTTGATCTTTGGGTTCATACGCGGCTCGCGTTTATGAAACGCTCTTGCGCCCAAAAATCTGCCGTATGGACCGACCAGCAGGAAATACAGCTGCGCAAAGAAACCCGTAATTGCAAGCGAAGGTTTCAGAAAGCAAAGGTACTGTCCGCTGCGGCAAAAGGGAACGTCCAGTTCCCGGCAGACACGGTCGTACATGCGGTTGCCGCGCATATTGTAGCGCCGCTTGACCTGCCCTAAAAGCAGGTCCACACCGGGGTGCACCATGCCGTCGTTGCGGCTCGAAGCCTGAAGCGCAACGTCGTGTTCCTTTTCGCAGAGCAGCACGTCCGCGTCATAGCGCGCGCATTCGCGCGCAATCGCGCAGCCAATCACGCCGCCGCCGATGATCAGTACGTCCGGCCTGCGGCCGTCCAGCGCTTTGTCGCTGAAAGGCGGTATCCGCATAGACGAAATTTGCGCACCCTCCAGCTTGATATTATTGACCAGCCCGGCGTAGCGCCGTTTATGGACGCTCATCATCCCGGCTGAGACGATATCGTCCCAGCTTGAAAGCGTGCCTTCCAGAACAAGGCAGCCGTCGCTTTCGCGCGCGCTGACGCGCCCGCCGAAACGTTCCTTTAGTTTTTGATTGATTTGCTTAAGACGGGACATAAATTCGCTCCGATATTTTCATACAGTACTGTTTTGTTCGTCATGTCGGTCGTATGACCGACTTATAAATTTATCGTAGCATTGCCCGGTGCATCTGTCAAGGGAAACAGCGATAAGGCGTAAAAAAAGGCCGCGTTTGACGCGGCCTTTGAGAGATATTTTTGTTATGCGAGCGAAGAAAAATGCGTTGACATCCATTCGATAAATGCATCCACGTCCATACCGTCGTTTTGAATCGTGCTTTGCACCATGAGCCCGTCGACCAGCGTCAGCAACAGCCAGGCAAGCTGTTCGCCGTCCGCGCCCGGCATGCGCTCAGCAATGCGGTCCTTGAGAATATTTTTAAAATGAACGTACTGCTCGTTAAGGCGCTGTTTGATCTCGCTGCCTTCCTCTCCGGACATCGCCTCCACAAAAAGGCGCAGCCGCAGCATACCGCTTTCGTCGAATACGCCGCGGATAAACGTGTAGCGTACGAGGCGGGGGATGGAGGTGTCCTTTTCGCGGTTGTCGACCCAGGCGAGCAGATCGTCCGACAATTTCCCCCAGTAGCGTTCGCCGATATCGAGATAAATCTCCGCTTTGCTGCGGTAGTGGTAAAAAAGCGTGCCTTTGCTCACATGCGCGGCTTTGGCAATCTCGGCAAGAGAAACGTCGTGCCGCTCCTGAAAAAGCGTGATTGCCGCATCCAGAATCTTTTGTTTTCCGTTGTCGTTTTTCGGGGCGGCCATAAAAGCACTTCCTTTCGTGGGTTTGCTGCGTTATGCGCGCGAAGCGCCGGCGCAGAGATACTGCGCGAACTCGCGCGCGCCGTCCTGCGCCTGTTTGGTTTGAAACGAAGCCAAATCGTCGATATCGCGCACGGAATACATGCCGTCGTAACGCATTCCGTAGTGCTGGCACATGCGCTGGATTCCGAATACGAACGGGTCCGCCGCATAGGAAACCTCGTACCCATGCGTGGCGAGGATACAAACGCGCTTACCCGCAAGCAGATTGCCGGAGGCGGAGCGATAGAATTTCGCCATTCCGTAAAAGCGGTCGAGAACGGCCTTGAGTTCCGCCGTGCAGTACCAGGTATAAATCGGCGTCGCCAGCACGAGCAGATCGCAGTTTTCAACCGCCTTTGCAATCGTCTGCATGTCGTCCTGCTGGAAACAGCCATATCCATCCGGTACGTCCTGGCAATGGTAACAGCCCTTGCAGGGATGGATCGTAAGCCCAGCCAGCGGGATATAGCAGACCTCCGCGCCGCTGCTTTTTAGTTCCTCTGCAAACGGCTTTGCCAGTTCCGCAGTATTCCCGTGCTCGCGCGGGCTGCCCATGAGTATGCAGACGTTCATCGTTTTTGTTCCTCTCGTTCGTTTGGATTTGATGTTTTGATGGGTTTCCGTTTTAATTGAATTGCATTGGCAGATTAAAAATACAGGCTGTTTTCTGCGGCCAGCAGGACGTGTTTGGCAAGAATCGCGCTCGTAACTGCACCGACGCCGCCGCGCGCGGGCGTGATCGCGGAAACGACCGGCTCCGCTTCGTCGAATCGCACGTCCCCGCAAAGTTTGCCGTTCTCATCGTAATGAATGCCGACGTCCAGAACGGTTTGCCCCGGCTTAACATGCTCCGCACCGATCAGGCCGCGTTTTCCGGCGGCGGCAATCAGGATATCCGCGCTCTTTGCAACGTCTATCAAATCGCGGGTCCTTGAATGCGCATAGGTAACGGTTGCGTTTTTTTGCAGCAGCAGCATCCCAACCGGCTTCCCGACGACAAGACTGCGGCCGATCACGACCGCGTGCCTGCCTTCGATCGGAATATCTTCGTGCTCCAGCAGCGCAACACAGGCTTGTGCCGTACAAGGCGCAAATCCGGTGGATACGCCGGTGAACAGCCCCGTCAGCGAAGCGTCGCAAACGCCGTCGACGTCCTTTTCCGGGGGAATGGCGTTGCGCGCAAGCGTCGTGTCGATCTGATCCGGAAACGGACGCATCGGCAGGATTCCATGGAACGTACGGTCACGCGAAAGCGTATGCAGGAGTTTTAACAGCTCCTCCATCGGTGCGTTTTGTGCAAGTACGATGCTTTCAACTTCAATTCCAACGGGAGAAAGCGTTTTGAAAATGCCGCGCTCATAAGCGACGTCCCCGTCGTTTTCGCCGAAGCGCACAACCGCTAGCCGCGGGGTAACGCCGCGGCAGGCGAGCGCTTCCGTACGGAGGGATACTTCCTCCATGACGGCCTGCGCCACAGGTTTGCCCAGTAAAATCTTTGCCATAGTGTTTTCCGCCTTACTCCGTTGGCTTTATGCGTCAAGCTTTGCGCTTATTTTTGCGTACAGCGCGTCCGCCTGCCCGCCGTATTCCGAGAGAAGCCGCTTTGCACGGAAATTCAGACGCTCGGCATATTCGCGGTCCGCCATCGGCTGTGTGTTGATCAAAACGTTCAGACATGCGCCTTCCAGCGCCGCGCGGCAGAGCGAAGCGGCGACGCCCGCGTCGCTCACGGCGAGCGCGCTGCCTTTTTCCGCGCATTCGGCGGCGAGTTCCAGCGCGTCCTTGCAGGCTTCCATCATTTTCAGCGGCGGTTCGGCCGCTTCACGCAGCGCGCTTTCCATCACAAGTTCGCGTTCCTGCCGCTGCTGCGGCGTGTCCTTTGGCATACGGTACGCGCGGCTCAGCGGTTCAAACGCCTTAGCGTCCTCGTCCATCAGCGAAAGGAATCGATCGCGCAGGAGTCCTGCCCGCGCAAGAACCCCCTGCATGTCCGCTTCGACGGCGGCATATTTCGCTTTTCCTGCGGTGAGCGAGGCTACCATGCTGGAAAGCGAAGCGGAGACTGCGCCCGCCAGCGCGCTGGCGGCTCCGCCGCCGGGCACCGCGTCTTTCCCGGAAAGCAACGCAAGAAAAGATTCGATTGAATGTTCACAAAAGCGCATGTTTGTCTCCTTTAGTCGTGTCAGAATAACCCTGTGATACGGCCTTCGTCATCCACGTCGATCCGCTCGGCGGCAGGGGACTTCGACAGGCCGGGCATGGTCATGATATCGCCGGTGAGCGCAACGAGGAACCCGGCGCCTGCGGACACGCGCACGCCGCGCACTGTGACGGTGAATCCTTCCGGCGCGCCCAGCAGGGAAGCGTCGTCGGAAAAGCTGTACTGCGTCTTCGCCATACAGATCGGCAGGCTGCCGTAACCGAGCGATTCGAGCGTATCGATCTGCTTTTGCGCGGCGCTCGTAAAGGACACGTCTTTGCCGCGGTACACGCGCGTCACGATTGCACGAATTTTATTTTCGATGGTTTCATCCAGCGTATAGCAGAAACTGAAGCGGCTCGGTTCGTCACAGAGGCGAACGACCTCTTTTGCCAGTTCTATGCCGCCCTCGCCGCCCTTTGCCCAAACTTCGGAGAGCGCGATGCGGACGCCTTTTTCCGCGCACGCGCGCAAAACAAGGTCCAGCTCGGCTTTCGTATCGCTCGGGAAACGGTTGAGTGCAACGACGCAGGGAACACCGTATACAGATGCAATATTGTCCGCGTGCCGCAGCAGATTCGGGAGTCCTTTTTCGAGCGCGGTTAAATCTTCATTGGCAAGTTCTGTTTTCTTTGCGCCGCCATGCAGTTTGAGCGCACGCACGGTTGCGACGACGACCGCCGCATCCGGTTTGAGGCCGCTCGCACGGCACTTGATATCGAAGAATTTCTCCGCGCCGAGGTCCGCGCCGAAACCCGCCTCCGTCACGCAGTATTCCGCCAGCTGAAGCGCCGCTTTGGTTGCGGCGACGGAATTACAGCCGTGCGCGATGTTGGCGAACGGCCCACCGTGCACCAGCGCGGGCGTGTGTTCGAGCGTCTGTACGAGGTTCGGCTTGAGCGCGTCCTTGAGCAGCGCGGCCATTGCGCCAACGGCTTTGAGGTCGCCCGCCGTAACGGGCCTTTGATCGTATGTGTACGCGACCACGACGCGTGAAAGCCGCTCCTTGAGGTCCGCAATGCCGTCGGCAAGGCAGAGAATCGCCATAACCTCGCTGGCGACCGTAATATCGTAGCCGTCTTCACGCGGCGTGCCGTTGACGCGCCCACCAAGGCCGTCCACGACAAAGCGGAGCTGCCGATCGTTCATGTCCACGCACCGCCGCCAGACGATCCTGCGCGGGTCGATCTGCAGCGCGTTGCCCTGGTAAATATGGTTGTCGAGCATCGCCGCGAGGAGGTTGTTCGCCGCGCCGACCGCGTGAAAATCACCCGTGAAATGCAGGTTGATGTCCTCCATCGGCACGACCTGCGCATAGCCGCCGCCCGCCGCGCCGCCTTTGATGCCAAAAACGGGGCCGAGCGAAGGTTCGCGCAGCGCAACGACGGAGCGCTTGCCGATGCGGCGCAGCGCGTCTGAAAGACCGACCGTCGTGGTCGTTTTTCCTTCTCCGGCGGCGGTGGGCGTCATCGCGGTCACAAGAATAAGTTTGCCGTTTTTGCGCGGCGCTTTTTTCAAAAAAGAAACGTCGATTTTCGCCTTACTGCGCCCGTATGGTTCAAGTGAATCTTCCGGAATCCCGGCGGCCGCCGCAATTTCCTGAATCGGCAGGAGTTTTGACTGCTGTGCAATTTCAATATCGCTTTTGATCTTGGCTGCTTGTTCCATAGAATCCTCCTGCGTGTATTGTAAAACGATGGCGTATGAAAAATCTTACGAAACGCCCAGCGCGTTGCGCACGTCGCCAAGCAGGTAGAGCGAGCCGAGCGCGCAGACGACGCCTTCGTCCCCGGCGCTGAGAAGGGCGGATGAAACGCCCTCGGACACACTGCCGCAGGCAAAGGCCTGATACCCGCGCTGCCGCAGCAGTTCGGCCAGCGTTTCGGCAAACATGGCGCGCGGATTATTCGGCGTGACGGTGTAAAACTCCTTTGCGAGCGGACCGAGTTCACCGATCATATGCGAAACGTCCTTATCCGCCATAATGCCGAGCAGAAATGTGATTTTCCTGCCCGGGAAGAAAGCCTTCAGGCTTTCAACGGCGGCGGACACGCCCTGCGGGTTATGCGCGCCGTCCGCGATGAACACGGGATGCTTTTGCAGCACTTCGAAACGCGCGGGCCAGCGCACGCTGGCGAGGCCCTTTTTCATCGCTTCGTCGGAAATGTTCCATCCCTTTGCGCGAAGGAGCTCGACCGCGGTGATTGCAACGGCGGCGTTATGCACCTGATACGCGCCGACCAGGCCGCATTTGAGTTCCCCATAGGGAGAAAATGTGAACTTAAGCGAGTCGAGCGAAAGCGTCTCGCCGGAAATCCGGCTGTGATCGGTGACATGCAGGCGCGCGCCGCGCTTTTTGCAAGTCTGCGCAAACACTGTGCCGGCTTCTTCGTTGCGGCCGTAAATCAGCACGTCTCCGCCGGGTTTGATGATGCCCGCTTTTGCGCGCGCAATGTCCGTGATGGTCGGGCCGAGTTCGCGCGTGTGGTCGAGACCGATATTGGCGATAATCGCCAGTTCCGGCGTGCCGATTACGTTGGTGGAATCCAGTTCGCCGCCCATGCCAACTTCCAGCACGACGATATCGACGCCGCTGCGGAAAAAGTATTCAAACGCAATCGCCGTGATCAGCTCGAACTCCGTCGGATGGTCGGCCATATCGTCCGCACGCGGGCGGATGTAGGAAGTAATCACGGCGAGTTCATCATCGCCGATCGGCACGCCGTCAATCTGCATGCGTTCGTTGAAACGATTGATGAACGGGGAAATATAAAGTCCTGTTTTGTATCCTGCTTTTGTCAGGATGTTCGAGAGCATGGCCGCCGTCGAACCCTTGCCGTTGGTCCCGGCAATATGCACAAATTTCAGCAGGCGCTGCGGATTACCAATGCGCATGAGCAGTTCGCTTGTACGCGAAAGCCCAAGTTTGCTGCCGCGCCAGGCGACATGATGGATATAGTCGAGCGCCTGGTCATAGTCCATCGAGTCCGCGTATGTTTCGCCGCCGGTCAGACGCGTCTTATTTGCAGACGTCCTGGCGAAGGAAGGGGTTTGCGCGTTTTTGCCGAGAAGGCGGTCCAGCAGTGCGACGATCATCGTATTGACAATCATAACGGCGCTTACGGGGAGCACGCGCGCGGCGAGCATCCCGGTAAAAGGGATCCCGTACAGCAGCGAAAGCGCAAAGCTCTTAAACAGAAACGAACCGGCAATTTCCGCGGGTATGACGCAGACGAGCGCACGCAGCATGGGGGTGCGCTCCTTGACCGCCAGTGAAAACAGCCCGGAAACCATGCCGACCAGGCAGAATGCAACCGTCAGTAACGGGAAATATGCGCCGGCAGTGGGGAACAGCACGGTGCCAAGCGCGTCCGCAAGCGCGCCGACAATCCCGCCCGCAACAGGGCCAAACCAGATGCCGGCAAGCAAAATCGGCACGCTGTCAATACTGAGCCGGATCGACTCGGTCAACTGGAGCATGAGAAATTTGGATAAAACAACCTGCAACGCAATCAGCATTGCCATGAGGGAAAGCCGTTTCGGCGTGATTTTCTTCAAAGGAACGTTCCTCCTTTTTGTGTATGCTGCACAAAAAGAAGCTGCTTTCCGGCATGCGGAAAGACGTTCTTTCGCTCGTGCAGTAGCGGACGCGACACTGCACCGCAAGCGCGGAAACGCTTTTCGTGCAGCGGCGACTTCCCATCCTGCTGCCACTTAACGCGCAGTGCCTACTCTACCTTGATCTAATCTTCTGTTTATCGTGCAAAGAAGAAAGCGTCCTTTGCACGAAACTCATTATATCGCATCCCGCCGAAAACGGAAAGAGCCGTTTAAGAGAGGTCTGTCAGCCCCGCGTCGGCAACGAGACTGGCTACGTCCTCATAGCGGTTAAGCGTGTAAAGATGGATGCCGGAAACGCCTTCACGCAGATAACGCTGAACAAGTTTAACCGTAAACGCGTGCCCCGCCGCGCGGAACGACGCTTCGTCTTCGCCATAGCGTCCGACTAGCGCAGCAACCTCCGCGGGGATCGAACAGCCGTTGCTCAGCGTCATGCGGACAAGACCGTCCGCTTTGAGGATCGGCAGCACGCCGACGACGATCGGCGCGCTTACGCCGCGTTTGCGCGCGGCCTCCTCAAAACGCAGGTAGTTTTCAACGTTATAGCAAAGCTGCGTCACAAAAAACTCTGCGCCCGCGTCCTGCTTTTTAAGCAGTGCGTCGATATCCGCTTCCAGCGAATCGGCCAGCAGATGCTTTTCCGGATAGCAGGCCGCGGCGACGCCGAGCCCGGGCGCGTTGCCGCGGATGTAAGTAATCAGCTCGTTTGCATGCGCAAAATCGCCGCGCGTGCGTTCCGCGCCCCTGGGGAAATCACCCCGCAGGGCAAGCAGGTTCTGCACGCCCGCTTTTTCGTATTCCTCCAGCGAGCGCAGCACGTCGTCTTCGGTGTTGCCAACGCAGGTGAAATGCGAGAGTGCTTCGCAAACGCCGCTTTTCTGGATGCTTTCGACGACCTCGAGATTGCGGCCTTTATTGGAGCCAAGCGCGCCGTAGGTACAGCTGATGTAGTCCGGATGAAACGCATAGAGTTTTTCCAGCGTGGCAAGCAGCGGCTCGAGCGGTTTGTCCGCCTTTGGCGGGAAAACCTCGAACGAAAGCGTCCTGTGGTGTTTGATCTTTTCTTTAATATGCATGGTAATCGGCTTGCCTTTCTGTATGTTTCGGTCAATTCGCGCCTTTTTCCGGGAACGCAATCGCCTCAATGAAGCATTCCGAAAACGTATCGGAGTCGGTCAGTTCGATATAGTCCGCCGATTCCGCAAGTGCTTCGGATTGCTGAAAGAGTTCAAAATTCCGCAGATATGCCTTCGCGCCTTCGCCGGCGGCGTTGCCGATGCTTTTGACGCGCCCTGAAAGCCCGCCCGGCAGCAGTCCGACGCCAAACAGCGCGTCGGGGGAAAGATGCGCGCCGAACGCACCCGCTAGAAGCACTTCTTTGATCTGCTCCGGCCGCAGCGAAAGCACGCCGATCAGCGTTTCAACGCCCGCACGCATCGCGGCCTTTGCGAGCTGAAGTTCGCGGATATCTTTCTGCGTAAGCAGCAGCGCATCGTTTCCTTCACCGGCGATGCGAAACGCTCTCACGCCGGTTTGCGTCTGCACGACCCGGTCCGAAAGGCAGCCGTTTTGCCTGAGCAGACCCGTTTCGTCCACGGCACCGGTTTGGCACAGCAGCGAAACAAGCTCGATCAACCCGCTGCCGCAAATACCGGCCGGTTCGCCGCCGCCAATCACGCGGCAGAGCAAGCGTCCGTCTTCCAGCGAAAAATGCTCGATTGCACCGTCGATTGCACGCATGCCGCAGGAGATGTTCGCGCCCTCAAAGGCGGGTCCCGCCGCCGTTGCGCAAACGGCAATTTTTTGTCCGTCCGTCAGCGCCAGTTCGCCGTTGGTACCGATGTCGATCAGAAACGTCGGTTCCAAAAGCGTGTCGAACGCCGTGGCGCTCATGCAGGCGACCGTGTCCGCGCCGACATATCCGCCGATCACGGGCGGCAGAAGAACCTCGCAGGATTCGTGTGCAGCGAGTCCAAGCTCTTTTGCCGGCAAAATCAGTTTTTCGCTTCGGTACGGTTCGTAGGGCGCACGCGCCAGCGCGTCGACGGGATAGCCGAGCAAAAGGTGATGCATCACAGTGTTGCCGACAATGCTGATTAAAACGACCTGCTCCGGGGTTTTCCCGGCAATGCGGCAAACCTTGCCCAACAGGCGGTTCAGACCGCTGGCCGCCGAAACACGCAGAGGGTTCGCGCTGTTCTCCAGTGCATAGGCCGCGCGCGCGATTACGTCCGCACCAAACGCGGTCTGCGGATTTTGCATGCCGTGTACGGCAATCTGTCGTCCGGATTTTGCGTCCAGCAGATAGCATACAATCGTCGTTGTACCGAGGTCGAATGCCGCGAAGCATGCGCCGTCCGGGTATGCCGCCGTCCGGGTATACGGCGCAAACGTGACCGCACGTGCGGAAGCGGAGCTGAGCGTTACAATTTCGCTTTCTGAAGTGGTTCGCACGACGCAGTCCGTCTCAACTTTCGTTTGGCAGGCGAGCACAGTTTCTTCTTTGCCGCCCGCAATCAGCGTCACGCCGCATTTTTTGCAGGTTCCGTTGCCGCCGCAGGGAGAATCGATCCAAACGCCCGCCTGTCTTGCCGCGTCCGAAACGAGCGTTCCGTGCGGAACGCCAATCGAACGATTCGACGGCTGAAACACGACATGTCGGATCATTTTGCGGCCTTTCTGCAGATCGTTTGGTTAGGTCAGGAAACGAATGATTTTGCGACGGCTGCTGCGCTTGCGGCATCTGCGGAATACGCGTCCGCGCCAATTGCGTCCGCAAACGCCTGCGTGATCGGCGCGCCGCCGACCATCACGCGGAAGGAATCGCGGTTCTCCAACGCATTGAGCGACGCGACGATGGCCTTCATGGCCGGCATGGTCGTCGTCAGCAGGGTGGAGAGCGCGACGATGCGCACATCTTTGTTTTCGCGCACGGTCTGTACGAATTTTTCGCCTGGTACGTTGATGCCGAGATCGACAATTTCGAAACCCGCGCTCTCAATCATCAGAGCAACCAGGTTTTTGCCGATGTCGTGCCGGTCGCCCGCAACCGTACCGATCACGACCTTGCCGAGTGCGCCTGCCGCGTCCTTGCTTAAATATGGTTTCAGTGCTTCCACGCCTTTTTTCATGGTACGCGCCGAAATCAGCATTTCCGGCACAAACGCCTCGCCGCGGCTGAAACGCTCGCCCACAACGGACATTGCGTCGATCATGCCGTGGTTTAAAACATCCATCGGCTCCACGCCTTCGTCAATTGCCTGCAGAACCAGATCGGCGATCGTCTTTGCATCGCCGGTTTCGATTGCCACGGAAATTTCGTCTATTTTGGACATTTGTATCCCTCCTGCAAAATGCGTGCTGCGCCGTCAGTCCTTTTTCGGGCCGATACGGTTATCGCGAAACGCAGTGATATATTCCATGCAGTATTCGTCGCTGCCGAGCAGCGCGTCCAAGGCATAAATCAGCCCGCGCATGCTGCGGTCCGCCGGGTCGAGGATCGCCGCGTCCATGCCCGCCTGCATCGCCAGCGCGAGAAATGCGTGATTGATCAGCGAACGCGCCGGCAGTCCGAAGGAAACGTTGGAAAGGCCGCTGACGATATGCACGCTTTGCGAGCGGCTGCGGATTTCGCGCGCGCACCCGGCGAACGTGGTCAGCGTGTCTTCATTGGTGGAAAGCGTGCTGACGATCGGATCGATGAATATACGTTCTTCCGAAATGCCGTATTCTTTCGCCTTGTCCATAATTTGATCATATATAGCCATGCGCTCTTCCACGGAATCTGGAATGCCCGCGTTGGAGCAAAGCAGCGCAACGCACTTCCAGCCCGTGCCTGCAATCAGCGGAAAGATCGTTTCGATCTTGCCGGACTCCATGGAGACCGAATTGACGACGCCTTCGCGCCTGCAAAACGGCAGTACCGCCGCGATGGACGCGGCATTGGGCGAGTCGATGCAGACGGGGAGTTCCGTGGCCTCTTCCGCAATGCGAATGAGCCAGGACAGCGTCTCGACCTCGGACTCGTTGTCGACGGCGGCGCATACGTCCAGATAGTCCGCGCCCGTTTCGGCCTGCATAACGGCAAGCTGCTTTAAAAACGCCTCGTCTTTTTCGCGAATGGCCTTCCCGACGGACGGGATGGCTCCGTTCAGTTTTTCTCCGATGATCAGCATACTGTATTTTCTCACTTTTTATGATTTTCAACCAGCATACCAAACATGGGTGAAAAAGGAAATCCAACATTGCATTGACAATTCAAACAATAATTCATACAATGTGTAGCAAACGAGGTGAACAGCGTGATTGTCAAGGAATTTCTTGAAAGCGAACTGAAATACCGCTATTCGCAAATGCAGAGCTTCATATCGCGTCCGCAGGACGCAGTCGGACGGCCGCTCTTCTTTGAGCCGGACGGCGGGCGCACGAGCGCGCGCGTCTATGTCTGCTCCGGCGCGGCGCTTTCCGCTTTCAGATCGAAGCCGGATGCCGGTGCGCTGTTTCTTTGCGCCGCCGCGCCGGATTTTGTGCCGAATACCGAGATTGACTGCTGTGTTTTTCCGCAGGAAACGGACCTTCTTGCGCTGTTCAACTTCATCCAGCGGCTGTTCGACCGTCTGGACGAATGGAACCGGAAACTTAAATCGATTGCGGAAGGCGCGTCGGAGCTTCCCGAACTTTTGGAATCGACTGCCGGGATGCTGCAGAATCCCGTTTGGCTCTGCGATGCAAACGGGCATGTCGTCGCCCGCGCCGAACGTTTTTTTGTGGATTTGGAACCCGGCCAAACCGACTTATCCTACAAACTGATGGATTCTGTATCGGATGCGCGGAAGGAGGGTGACCCACACCGGATACGGCGCGCAGACGGGACGGAATTGCTCCTTGCAAAGCTTACCGCGGCGGGCACAGTGTTTTTGCTTGTCTGCGCCGCAAAGGAGCGCCCGTTTTACGGGAGCGACGAAACGGTGTTCGGCTATCTTTCCGGTTATGCAAAGCTTATGCTGTCCGAGAGGAAGCTGTCCGTACGCGCGCTGCGCGAGCACCGCCGAAACGATGAAATCGAACGAAAACTGCGCGATCTTCTCACGTCGCCTGCGCCGCCGCAAGAGGCGCTCGGCGCACTTTCGCAGCTTGGTTGGGACGAGCAGGCGGACTATACCGTGTGCGCGGCAGAAACGCTCTCAGGAGACATGCGATACGCCTTGATGCATGCGCTTTGCGATCGCATGGAAAGCGCGGTCCCGCAGTGCTGCGCGTTTTACATGGCTGCTTCGGTGGTCGCCGTAATCAGAATTATGCCCGGGGAAGAAGATCAAGCCGCCGCGTTGGAGACTTTCTGCGCACTAGAGCAGCTCCGCCTTGGCAGGACTTCAAACTTACCCGGACTATCGCGTCTGCCGCAGCGGCTCGGGCAGGCGAGATACGCCCTGTCGAAAGCAAAAGCGAAAGAAAGAACGACGCTCGCTTTCGGCGACACTGCGGACGACTATATCGTTGAAAAAAGCGTGTCGGAGTTTCCGATGGAGCTGGTTTGCTCGCGGCGCGTGCTGGATATGGCGGCTTACGACAAAGCACATCATACCGCTTATATGGAAACCGCCGCGCGCTACATCGCCAACCGTTTCAACGCCGTTCGGACGGCAAACGACTTATTCATCCACCGCAGCACGTTTTTATACCGGCTCGAACGGATGAAAACCCAATTCGGGATCGATCTGGATTCCGACGACGCGCTGTCCATTCAAATGCAGGTTTCGTTGCGCCTGCTGATGGAGAATAAATAAGCGCCGCTTTTTAGACGGCGCTTTTTATTGGGGGGTTATTTGCCGTTGCGCAGCTGGCCGCCCTTTACGGCGCGCTCCAGATACCCGCCGCGCTGGGACTTGATGTCCGTTACGGTGATTACGGCCCCTTCACAGTTTTCCTTTAAAATGGCAAGCGCCTGCGAAAGACGCTTCCTTTGCATGGTCATCAAAAGCATGGCACGGTCGTTGTCCCAGCCGTGCACATCCAGCGTTGTAATGCCGAAGCCCTTCGCGCGCAGGCGCTCCTGCATTTCCCTTGCGATTTCCACATCCGGCAGGATCACCTGAACGGAACTCAGCCCAAAGGCGAGCAATTCGTCCAGCCAGGAACCGATATAATTCCCACAGGCGAACGCAACGGCATATACGATCCCCTTGAAGAAATCTTCATGGAATCCGGTGAGTACGCTGCTGGCCACAATCAGCCAGAGCGTAATTTCGATGATTGCAATCAGCGATCCGATTGTCCGTTCGCCGCGGTTAATCAGCACGATACGAAGCGTGCCGAAGGATACCTCCAGTATTTTTCCAAAAAAAATGAAAAGATAGACCCAAATTGTGCTGCCCGTCGCAAAGGTCTCTATCGCCTGTAAAAAACTCGTCATGGCAGATCCTCCTTTAGCTTGCCGATTATACAGTGACATGTTAGGATTGTCAATGAAGGGAATTGTGAAACAATTCGTAATAAATTAGCCACCCGCGGATTTGTCCGTCATTTAAACTGAAAACAGCGATGGAAAAAAGTAAAACAACAAAACGGCATACGCCGGCCGGGGTCGCCTGGAACCCATGGCATGGCTGCCATAAATACTCGGCCGGCTGCCTGAACTGCTATGTGTACCGCATCGACGCCAAACATGCACGGGACGCAGGCGATGTGCGGAAAACGAGCGCTTTTTACCTGCCGGTCGCGCATGCGCGCGACGGCGGCTATAAGGTCCCGCCCGGTTCCATGATCTGGACGTGTTTTACGTCCGACTTTCTGCTGGAGGACGCGGACGCCTGGCGAAGCGAAGCCTGGCGGATGATCCGTACACGCTCGGACTGCGATTTTCTGTTCATCACGAAGCGCATTACACGCTTTTGCGACTGCATTCCGGAGGACTGGGGAGACGGCTACGAAAACGTCTCCATCTGCTGCACGGTGGAAAATCAGGCGAAAGCAGACGAACGGCTGCCGGTGTTTCGCAGCGCGCCGATACGGCACAAGGCGATCGTCTGCGAGCCGCTGCTGGAAGAAATCGATCTTTCACCGTATCTCGACGATTGGGCGGAAAGCGTCACGGCCGGTGGGGAGTCCGGCGAAAACGCGCGCGTCTGCAACTACGACTGGATTCTGAATATCCGGGAACAATGTCTGCATGCGGGCATTCCGTTTCATTTTAAACAGACGGGCGCAAACTTTATTAAGGACGGGAAACGGTACGCCATCAAGCGTTCTCTGCAGCATACACAGGCAAAAAAAGCCGGGATCGACACGTAACGCGCTGTGTTACGGCGAATATTCCGTTACATAAACGCCTACAATCCGCTCGTCGCTCTTGCATTCCGCTGTCTCGCTCACGCTGGCGCCAACCTCGATCGCCTCCGTATAGGTTTCGCTGATTACGTCGCTGGCAATCGTGTTGCCATCCGCGTCCACAAACTCAACCAGCGCTTCCAGTGAATCGAGCGCATCGCCGCCAAGGTTGCGGAATCGTATGCGCGCCGTCGTTTTGCCGCCGTCCACGCTCAGTTCGCGTACGGTCGTTTCAATCTGGCAGCCGCCATAAAAGATTTTCGATTCGGTGTTGAGTATGGTGGTGGACACCGTTTTGCAGCCCGCACCAAACGCCAGCAGCACGCAAAGCGCCAGAATCGATATCAGTTTCATCGGTTTCATAACGGATCTCTCCAATCAAGCGCCGGGGCAACGCCCGGCTGTATCGATATCACTATTATATGTAACGCCCGCGCCTTATGCAAATGAAACTGCACCTTTGCAGCAATGCGCCGGATTACCCGTACGTGCTTCGCACGCCTGTCTGCGAATTCAGACGTTGACAATCAGAACACGAATTTGCTATACTTCATAAGGCGCTTTCATGGAGAGATGTCCGAGTGGTTTATGGAGCCGGTCTTGAAAACCGGTGATGCCCCAAAGGCACCGGGGGTTCAAATCCCTCTCTCTCCGCCACATAAAAACCGCATACGGAGAAGTACCCAAGTGGCTGTAAGGGGCTCCCCTGCTAAGGGAGTAGGCTGGGGTGACTGGCGCGAGGGTTCGAATCCCTCCTTCTCCGCCAAAAAGGCCTTTGTAACCGAACGGTTGCAGGGCTTTTTTCTTTTGTACTACCGTCCGGACAGATTTAGCGGTTGACACCGTAAAGCGTTTGGAGTATGATTCAACCCGTTAGTTTAACTAAATGGTTGATTTTTATTTTACCGGAGAAGAGGCATATGAAAGAAAAGCAAGTGGAACAGGACATTATGAACGCGGCGGTAAAAGTCTTTGTTGAAAAAGGCAAAGACGGCGCGCGTATGCAGGAAATCGCCGACGCTGCCGGTGTGAATAAAATGCTTTTGCACTATTATTTCAAGGACAAGGACACGCTTTTCCTCGAAGTGCTGAAAAAGATAGTGGCCGACTTGTATGACGACGTTTTCAGCGAAGACCTAGCCGGCCTCCCGTTTAAAGAATTCCTGTACGTTTTTATCGACCGCCATTTTGACTTTCTTAATAAAAAGAAGGCTGCGTTTCAGTTCCTGCTTTGGGAATTGAGCCGCAATAGGGCCGTGCTTAAAGACGTCGTTGCCGAATCTTATATCGATCCGGACACGAATCCTTTTGGAATCATTTCGGCCAGGCTTGACGAGGCGGCTGCAAAAGGAGAAATACGCAGGGTCGGCCACGCGGATTTCATTATGAATCTCTTCAGCCTCGACCTGTTCATGTTTATAGCGCTGCCGGTCATCCGGGAAATTTACCCGATGGACGACGAGAAATTGGCCACCGTTATTAAGCAGCGAAAAGCGGAAGTATTCCGTCTGCTGTGGAACGATATCAAAAAAGACTGCGTTTGAGGATTTTACTATGTCAATTGTTGTATCGGAATTAAGCAAATCATTCGGAGAAAGAAAAGTTCTGGACCGCCTTTCTTTTGAAATCGGCAAGCAGACCTTCACACTGCTTGGCCCGAACGGTGCGGGCAAAACGACGCTGGTCAACATCATCTGCGGCCTTTTGAAGTATGATTCCGGGAAGGTAAGCGTATGCGGGTTCGATCCGCGCACGCAAACGCAGCAGGTCAGGCGGCGGATCGGTCTTGTCACACAGGACACCTCGATTTACGATTATCTGACGGCGCGCGAAAACCTTACGTTCCACGCAAATTTCTACGGCGTTCCCGCGAGGGACGTAAAACGCAAGGTCGACGAAGCGCTTGCGCTTGCACATCTCGAGCAAAGGGCGAACGACCTTGCGGGTACGTTTTCCGGCGGGATGAAGCGCCGGCTTGCGCTGGTGCGGGCCATGCTGCACGACCCGGAAATCATCATTCTGGATGAACCCACGCTTGGCGTGGATGTACAGAACCGGAATGAAATCTGGAATAAAATTCTCGCCATGCAGGGCAAAAAAACAATCTTTATCAACACGAACTACATGGACGAGGCCGAGAGCCTTTCCGATGTGTGTGCGGTCATCGACGGCGGCAGGGTCGTTGCGATTGGCCCGCCCGACAGCCTGAAAACCGATTATTCCGACGGCGTGCAGCTTTCGGCGGAGATCGAAATTGGCGGGGAAGAGCTCGCCCGGCTGCAGCCTAAGCTGAAAGCATATTCGTCCGAGACCGTTATTACACAGCAAAAGTGCCCGAACCGGTACCGCGTGTATATCCCCGCGAAAAAGAAACCGAACTTGCTGCTCACGGACGTTGCCGAAATCTTTAATGAAACGGAAGGGCTCGTCATTAAAGACCTTCAGGTCAGGGTGCCGACGCTCGACGACGTTTTTTTGAAGCTCACCGGCAAAAAACTCAGGGACTAACGGGGGAGCGACATGCGCAAAATACTCAGTCTAATGATTGTCGATCTGAAAATGTGGTTCCGTCAGCCAAAGCTTGTGATCATGTCCGTTGCGCCGCTGCTGATTCTCTCCATCTTTGCGGGCCTGTTTCTTGCCAAGACGGAAGTCCTTCCGGTGGCGATCGTCATGGAGGACGGCGATTCTTCTGCAATTGAACTGAGGGATTATCTGACGAATCTGAAGAGCGGCTCCGGCGCGCTCTGGTTTGATGCGCAGCAGGACGACAACGAAACGGCGCAGGAAAAATTTGAACAGGGCGAGGTCCTTGGGCTGATCACCATCCCTGCCAACTTGTCCGAGCGATTGAGCGCGGGCGAAACGGTCGAAATTCCGATTGTGATCAATAATATCAACGACGACGTTACGAAAAATTTCATCCAGCGCCTGCAAAACGCCTTTAACCGGTTTAACGACGGCCTGCAGGCGGGTGGCACGGCTTACTATATTCCGACGGTGGATTTTATTGCGGACACAACGCCTGATCTGCCTTTAATACAGTATCTGTGCGCATCCATTCTCGGGCTTGCCATACTGATGAGCGCAAGCCTGGCTATCACGTTTTCCATCGCACGCGAGTTTGAAGACGGCACGCTCAAAGAACTCGTTATGACGCCAAAACTGTTTAATGTTCTGGCAGGGAAATTCCTGTCCGCCGTCGTGCAGGCGTTCATCGTAACGCTGTTCATCCTGTTGGAAGAAAAAGTTGTCTTCGGTTATCTTCCCGCAAACCTGCTTTCCCAGATTCCGTACTTTTTCTGGGGCGTGCTGTTTTCCGTCGGGCTTGCAGCTGTAATCGCCGCGAAAATCAAACAGATTCTGCCCGCCGGTATTCTCGTTATGGTCATAAATATCGGCGGATGGTGGGTTTCAGGCGGACTTGCGCCATCTGAAGCGTGGACGGGCCTGCTGCGCCGGATTGCCGACTACTGGCCCGGCACTTACTTCTATCAGGTATATATCAACGCGTCCCTGCTCGGCGGCGTAAGCGGCGAATTGGTTGCACGGAACTTAGTCATCACAGGCTTATTCGCCGCGGTCATGTTTGCCGCCGCTTATGCAGTTTTTGTAAAGGAGGTGAGGGAAGCATGAGAGTAAAAATCATTGCCGAGATAGAAAAGTCGATCAAATACTGGAAAACGCACAAAATGATCGCGCTTGTTTCAATCTTTCCTCCTTTGCTGATCTGCTTGCTGTTCGTCGGCGTATTCAATACCACGGGCATCGTAAATATCGCCGTGGTCAATAACGACACTGCCGATTCTTCATCCGCATGGACGGAGAAGTTTCTGGACGTTATGGAAACCAGAAGCGGCACCATCCCGTATTTCACACTCGACGTAACGGATGCGGCGACCGCCGAGCATATGTTCGACATGCACGAAACGTTTGCAATTCTGACCATTCCGGAAGGGTTCGGCGAAAGCATTGCGGAAGGGACGCCACTCTCGTTGTCCGTCCGGTTTACGGCGGCGCACGAGGACATTTCCAAAAATGTACGCCTCGGCATCGAAGCAAGGATTTATGACTTTGTGAAGCTGTACGATCTGGACACCAATATACGCCCGGGCGTTATTGTGGACGCGGCCCTGCAAAACGACTCCCTGCCAAGGTCGAGCTATATGATGGCCGGGATTCTGATTTGGACCATGGTGTTTTTCGGCCTGCTGGTCGGCGGAGCACTCGGCGCAAACGAGCGGGAAGAAGGGACGGAGACTTACATCAAAATGGCCGCCGACGGGCAAGTATCTTCCCTGATTGGCAAGTGGGCGGCTTCCATCCTTATTTCCGGTGCAATGCTGATTGTACTGACTCTGTTTTACATGCTGTTTTTCGGCGTGCGCTTTCCGAGCGTGAAAAGCGTTTTGTATCTGTTCCTTATGTTCTTCATCCTGACGGGCATATTCAGCCTGCCGGGCGTCCTGTACGGCAGGAAGGCGGGGGATTTCAGGCTTGTACCCGCTCCGATGATCATACTGAGCATTACGCTCTGGCTTGTTTCCGGCGCGATGAACCCGCTGGAGTTTTCCGCGGGCGCAGCGGTCTTCAAATATCTGCCGACCGCTTCCGGGATTCGCATCATGTCGTACGCGCTGTTCGAGCGCGGCGGCCAGTTTGTGCGGGAGTCTTTTGTTATCCTGGCCGTCTGGTTTATCGCCGTGTTCGCGCTGTTCCTGGCAGGCATTCTTCTGCAGCGCAGAAAAAGCAAAAAGTGCCGGCAAGTGCTATAAATAAATCAATCCGCCAAGGCAGGCTTCTGTCTGCGCCTGCGTGTTCGGACGAACAGTTACATATAATGGAGTCGCTTTCCACCTGCCCGTTCCCGATCTTCGCCGACGAGTGGGCGCTGCGCTGGGAAGGCGTGGCAAGCGCCTGGGGCAACAAGAGCGATATTTTGATTGGAAACGACGTTTGGATCGGTTACGAAGCGGTCGTGCTGCAGGGCGTGATCATCGGGGACGGCGCCGTTATCGGCACAAGAGCGCTTGTTACAAAAGACGTGCCGCCTTATACCCATCGTCGGTGGCGTTCCGGCAAAGAAAATCCGGATGCGCTTCCCGCCCGGAACGGTATCTGCGCTGCTGGAGCTGAAATGGTGGGATTGGCCATACGAAACGATTCAAAAAAACTGCCGTTCATTCAGAGCGGCGACATCGCGCGGATGCGAGAAAGCCCGAGCGAACCATAAGTCAAACTAAGACACAAGCGGACCGGGCGCAAATGCGCCGGCCCGCTTTCCGATTGATTCCGTACTCTTAAAATTCATACGGCGGGTTGCCGGAAAAATCCGCAATCACACCATGCGGATCCTCCAGATAAAACACCTCGAAGATCGGGTTGTCCGCCGTTTTATAGAGCCCGCCAACGATGGGGTTTTCCATGCAGCCTTGCTTGACGGCCATATCGTTTTCAAAGACGGCTTTCCCGGAAATACGAAGCCACGCATAATCCGGGGAAGATACGGAGAATTCGATATTCGGGTTTTGCTGCATCTCCCGATAAACTTCCTTTTGGTTGTTTGTACAGAACCAAAGCTTACCGTCCTTTTCAAAGCAAAACATAAACGGCCGGCATTTCGCCTTGCCGTCCAGGCCAACACTCGCAAGATACTGAACGGGATTTGCCTGTAAAAACGCAATTGCTTTTTCCATGATTCTAAAATACCTCCGGTAAATACGGAAACTTGACAGTTCCGCTGTTTAAAACTATAGTATGCGCAATGGTATCTTTCGTAAAGAAGGTACAAAATTGTTCGGTAGTTACAAAATTGATACGATTGAGTGCATGGAGGTCAGTATGGCGGAAGAAACAAAAAGAGAATTGCCCGCGTGTCCTGTGGAAACAACGCTTTCGCTTATCGGCGACAAATGGAAAGTGCTGATTCTGCGGGAGTTGATAGGCGGGACAAAGCGATTCGGCGAACTTAAACGCGCAATCGGCACCGTGTCGCAAAAAGTGCTGACCACACAGCTCCGCTCCATGGAACAATGCGGCCTCGTCACAAGAAAGGTCTATGCGGAGGTGCCGCCGCGGGTGGAGTATACGCTGAGCGAAACGGGCTACAGCCTAAAACCAATCCTCGACGCAATGTGGAAATGGGGCGAAGAATACAAGCGAAAAAATCAATAGTGGGCGGTCGTTTTTTTGCGGCATGTCAACGACAGATTTAACAGTATCGCACAAGAAAAAACGGACGCATCCTGCGTCCGTTTTTTCTGCCAAAAAGCTTCCCGTGCTGCAGGCAGCACCTTTATTTTATACCATACAGAATCGTCGAATGTTCGAGGTGAAGCATCTTTGCTTCCTCTGCGGAAGTGAACATTCCGTTCGTTGTGCAGATCAGTTCCGCCTTTTCATAGCCCTGTTGTTTCAGCTCCGCAACAAAGGCGTTCATGTCCCCGTAGATGCGCGGAATCATCAGATCGTGAATTGCGAACATACCGCCTTTTTTAAGTACGCGGAGGGTTTCCCGCAGCAGTTGCTGCTGTATGTGTTTCGGAATGTTATGATATACATAGTTACTGGTCACCGCATCGAAACTTTCGTTCGGGAAATCCAGTTTCATCGCATCGCCGTTTTGGAAAACGACGTTCTTCACACCCTCTGCAGCGGCGTTGGCTTCGCAGGCCGCCTTGCCGTAACCGGGATATTCCTTGCCCCAGCGGTCGACGCCCGTAACGGCTGCGTCCGGATTCCGCTTTGCGCAGGCGATGGTCAGCGCCCCGCTTCCGCAGCCGACGTCCAGTATTTTCCCGCCCGGAGGAGCGAAGACATACGCGGCGACGCCCTCCACGGTCTGCTTTGCAAGTTGCCTTTCCCCGGTATAGGAAAAAGCCTTGTGCGCTTTGACGCACCAGTTAAAATTCGCGGCAAAGAAAATAAACAGCAGACCAAATACGGCGGTCAGCACCCAGCGAAGCGCAGGATTTGCAGCAATACCTGTCAGCGCAAAAACCAGGGTTAGCGCAAGAAACAGAACGCAGACACAGAATACGACAATCAGCATCCATGTCGGGAACCAGTTTTTATAATCGGGTTTCATAACAGAATATCTCCTCTCGATTCGGTGCGTTGCACGGACCTTTTTTAAAAAAGGTCGTTCCTTTGGTTTCATTATGTTTCATAAATATATCACAAATCCATTGCGATTGCGTGTATCAATTCGGTCTCGCTTCAGATACTATAAAGGAGAAACGCAGAAAGGAAGACGCAAAATGCAGATTTCGATGCCATCGCTTTATCGTGTCCGGCGAGCCGATATTCCCGTCTGTGCCGCGCTTGCGGCGCGTGCATTTGCATTTGATGCGTCGCTGCGGTTTCAGATGGGCGGGCGGGAACCTTCCTTTCGCAAACGCAAGCTGTTTTTTCAGGTAATGCTGCTTTCGTGGTGGCAGACGGGAGAGCTTTTTGCCACCAGCAATGCGCTGGAAGGAATCATTTGTTTTTCTGCCGGTGAAAGCGACGGTATTCCAATGCGCGCATTTCTCCGTGCAGGCGGCTGGAAACTGCCGCTTGCGGTTCACCCGCTGATCTTCCGGAACATCCGGCGATACGAAGCGCAGAATGCAGCGATGCGTTCTTCCAAAGGCGGTGCGCGCGGCGCATGGGCGCTGAATCTGCTCGCGGTCGATCCGGCGCGGCAGGGCAGGGGATATGGAGCGGCCATGATGCGCGCGCTGACAAGCGAACTCGACCGTCAAAACGCAAGATGCTACCTCGAAACCGAAAAGCCGGCAAACCTGCCGTTTTACGAACGGTTCGGCTTCTTCGTCACAGGCGAATCCGAAAAAGCGGACGGCGTTCCATCCCAGTACGGGATGCTGCGCAATCCCAGGTCCGAGATTTGAACAGCGAAGACGTCCGGAGGGCATTCCGGACGTCTTCTTTGGATAGGGGTATGGTATTTAGGGGTAAGCTTATTCGTAATCTTCGTCCTGCAGCGCGTCGTAGCCTTCTTCGCCCGTGCGGACTTTGATGACGTTTTCAACATTGTAGATGAAGATCTTGCCGTCGCCGACGTTGCCGGTATAGAGCGCGTCTTTTACCGTCTTAACCATCAGATCGACAGGAACCTTCGTGATTACGATATCAACCTGCACTTTCGGCAGAAGCTTGGTTTCCACCGGAACGCCTCTGTAGATGGCGGGGTGGCCTTTCTGCATGCCGTAGCCGAGCACGTTGGTCACCGTGATGCCTGTGATGCCAATTCCGTCGAGAGCCTTCTGCAGACGCGAGAACTTGTTCTGGTTGGTCACAACGGTGACCTTGGTCAGCTTCGCGCCGGGGTGCGTGCTGTCCGTAACCGGAACGGCGACTTCCTGCGGCACCGGGACGGCGGGCATCTCCACAGCGGGTGCTTCGCCGATATCCGCGGCGGGAACCGCAATCATGAAGTCCGCGTAGCTGCTCACAAGGCCGTGCTCCGGCATATCGAGGCCGGAAATCTCTTCTTCCGCACTTACGCGCAGGCCGTTGACCTTTTTAATGAGCTTGAAGACAGCGAACATCGTTACGCTGGTCCAAGCGAGGATTGCCAGGACGCCGAGTGCCTGAATGCCAAGCTGCGTGAAACCGCCGCCGTAGAACAGGCCTTTTGCGGTTGCGCCTGGCGCAGTGTCGGTGGCGAACAGGCCGACCGCCAGCGTGCCCCAGAGGCCGTTGACACCGTGCACCGCGACCGCGCCGACCGGATCGTCAACATGCAGTTTCATGTCGATGAACTCGACCGCAACAACAACGAGGATACCGGCGACCGCGCCGATGACGACCGCACCGAGCGCGTCCACGTTTGCGCATGGAGCCGTAATGGCCACAAGGCCGGCCAGCGCGCCGTTGAGGGACATGGAAACGTCCGGCTTGCCGTTCTTAATCCAGGTAAACAGCATCGTTACAACGGTTGCAACGCCGGGAGCGACCGTCGTGGTCAGAAAGATGGAACCGAGCTGTTCAACGCTTGTGGCCGCCGCGCCGTTAAAGCCGTACCAGCCGAACCAGAGGATGAATACGCCGAGTGCGCCGAGCGTGATGGAGTGACCGGGAATCGCACGGGACGTCTTTTTGCCGGTCTTTGCGTCGACCGAGTATTTACCGATGCGGGGACCAAGGATGGCCGCGCCGATGAACGCCGTTACGCCGCCGACCATGTGGATTGCGGAGGAACCGGCAAAATCGATGTAACCGAGGTTGAACAGCCAGCCCTGCGAGTTCCAGACCCAGCCCGCTTCGATCGGGTAAACCAGCATGCTGATCACCGCGCTGTAGAGGCAGTAGGCCGAGAACTTCGTGCGCTCGGCCATCGCGCCGGAAACGATCGTTGCGGCGGTTGCGCAGAACACGAGGTTGAACACGAAGCTCGAGAAGTCAAACTGCGAGAAATCCGTAAAGATTTGGAAGTTCGGCAGGCCGACTACGCCGAAGAGATAGTTTTCCGACATCATCAGCGTGAAGCCAAGCAGCACGAACACGACGGTGCCGATGCAGAAGTCCATCAAGTTCTTCATGATGATGTTGCCGGCGTTCTTTGCACGGGTAAATCCGGTTTCGACCATCGCAAAACCACCCTGCATAAAGAAGACGAGCGCTGCGCCGATCAGAAACCAAACGGGGAATACGACGCTGTTTACTGCATCCAGTATTTCAGACATTTTTCTTTCCTCCCATTGCCATAAAATAAAAAATGAATCAAAAAAAGCGCCGCCCGTCTTAAACGGACAGCGCCTTTGCTTGATCCTTTTTGACACTATAGCGGATTAAAAACGGAATTGCAAGCAAAAATTATATATTTTTTCGTTAAGAATCAATAGCTTTTTTCGATAACAACCCTATTTCCTTTAATTTCCGACCGGTTTTGCTTTTCGGAAGCGTTTGTGATATAACAGCAAACAGCGGCGTTTTTCGCTGCAAATCAAGCATGGAGCAGACGAAATGAAAGCGGACGTAATCTACTATTCGGCTACCGGAACGACAAAATCGATTGCACACGCATTTGCGGAAGGACTTTGCTGCGAAACGGCGTTTTACGACCTCACGCTCCCGCAGGAGCGTGCGGCGCTCACGGGCGGCAGCGGCGACGTCGCCGTATTCGCACTTCCGGTTTACAGTGAGCGGTTCCCGCGTTTTGTACTGGAAACACTGGAGCGGATCGAAGGCGGCGACCGTCCGCTGATCGGTATTTCGGTCTATGGCAACATCGGCTTCGGTATCACGCTGGAGGAATATCAGGCGTTTGCGGCGCGCCGCGGCATGCGGTTCATCGCCGCGGGCGCAATGATCGGACAGCACACCTATGCGAGCGAATCGTCCCCAATCGGGCTCGGCCGCCCGGACGCGGCGGACCTGGAGCAGGCGCGCGAATTCGGAAGACGCGTTCGCGAAAAGATTGAAAACGGCGACGACACGCCCGCTGCAATTCCAAAGCCGAGCCTGCCGAGATGGGTTGCGGACCTGCCGGAAAACGGCGTACGTTTTCTGCTGCGACAGCCGCGCGTCAACAGCGAAACTTGCAATCGATGCGGCGCTTGTGCCGCGCGCTGTCCTGCAGGCGCAATTGACGCACAAACGCTTGCAATCGAAGAAAAGAGGTGCCTGCGCTGCGGCGCATGCGTGCAGGTCTGCCCGCGTTCGGCGCGGGACATGCGCTTTTACACAAAAGCGTACGAGAAGATTTTTGCGGCGGCGGGGAAGAAGCGCCGCGAAAACCGGTTTTTCCTTTAAAGGCACAATCTGACGCTGCACATTCAAAATAAAATCAAACGATGCCGTGAACACAAAAAGGAGGCGCAATTCTGCGCCTCCTTTTTGTGTATCTGTATGTCGGCTTATTCGCTGATCAGGCCCTGCGCAACAAGATACTCGCGCGCAACGTCCGAAGCTTCTTTTTCTTCAACGTCGACCGCATAGGTCATGCCGGACATATCGTCGCTGCTGACCTGGCCGGTGAGCATTTCAAGCACTTCCTCAAGGTTAGGCGCCGTCTCGGCGTAGTCTTCAAACAGTCCGCCGCGTACCACCAGAACACCGTTATATTCCGGGAAGAAGTTCAGGTCGTCCGTCAGGATGACGAGATCGTATTTACGGTTGAGCCCGTCGGTCGTGTAAACCTCGGTCACATCAAAATTGCCGTTGGCAATCGCCGTGTATTTGAGGTTGATGTCGATGGACGAATAGTCCGCAAACGACATGCCGTACGCCTCGATGAATGACCAGTAGCGGTCCGTGAACTCCTCGGAGAAGAAGTTGGACTCCGCGCCAAATGTCAGCTCGGAAGCGACAGGCACGAGATCGCTGCAGGTCGAGAGACCATATGCTTCAGCGGTCTCCGGCATCACGGCGATGGCATAAGTGTTGTTCAGGCCAAGTTTGCCGAGCATAATGGCTCCAAACTGCTCCTGAATTTGCTCTTTTACATAATCATACAGGCTGGTGCCATCGGGGACGGCGCTTACGTCCTCCTGCAGCCACTGGCTCAGCAGCGTTCCGTCGTAGTTGAGCAGGATGTCACAGCCGGGGTCGTCCGCGGTGGCTTCTTTAAACTGATTGGTCAGCGACATCTGATCTTTCACGTTGACCGTGAGATCGGTTTTGTCCTCGACGAGATATTTTACGAGATAGTGCGCCAGAGTAACTTCGGAATAGTCGCCTTCATACAGTGTCAGTTCTGTGTTTTCCGCTTTTTTCGAGCAACCGACCATCGCGAAGACGGACAGCAAAAGCAGAGCAGCGAGTGTGATCGATAGAATTCTTTTCTTCATTTTTCTATCCTTTCTTTTTATAGTAAACCTAATATAACCCGGGTGCGAATCAATCCGCGTTCATCTGAAGGGACTTCCCGGTAAATTTCTGATTCAGCTTCTTTTCGACGATTCCCATCACTGCGTCAAACAGAATTGCCATCAGCATCAGCGAAAGCGTGCCGAGCGCGATCCATTTCACATTCATTACTCGGATCCCTTTATAAATGATGGATCCGAGTCCGCCGCCACCAACGGACGCGGCAAACACGATGGTTCCAATTGCATTGACCGTCGCGATGCGAATGCCCGTGAACATCACGGGAAACGCCAGCGGCAGCTCCACCTTAAACAGCCGGTAAAAGCGGCTCATACCCATGCCGCGCGCCGCCTCTTTTACGCCGGAGTCTACCTCGGAGAGTCCGAGATAGGTGTTTCGCACGATGGGAAGGAGCGAATAGAGCGTTACACCGATGATGACGGTGAGCTTCCCCGCGCCAACGAAGATCATAATAATCCCCAGAAGAGCGAGCGAAGGCACGGTCTGCAATACGTCCGAAACGAACAGAATCGCTTTTCTGCCACGCGGGAAATAATAGGACGCAATGCCGAGCGGTAATCCGACGACGATGGAGCAGAACACGGCCGCGATCACCATTGCCAGGTGTTCCAAGACGATGGAAAAGCTCATGCCTACTTCACCTCTTTCCGAATACCGCGCGGAGTCACCTTTCGCTGGAGCACATCGATCAAAAATCCAAGCAGAATGGCGAGTACAGCAGCGGGAATCGCGCCGAGCAGAATGATGTCGTTTCGGTTGATGTTGATGCCCTGATAGATGAACTCGCCAAGCCCGCCGAGTCCGATCATTGCGGCCAGCACGGTCCAGCTTACGGTGTAGATGGTCGCCATCCGAAGGCCGCCGATAATCGTCGGCATGGAAAGCGGCAGCTCTACCTTAAAAAGAATCTGTCTGCGGTTCATGCCGCAGCCGCGTGCGGCTTCCACGTACTTCTGCTCGACATTTGTAATGCCGACATAGGTGTTTTTCAGAATGGGGAACATTGCATAGATGGAAAGCGCGATGATCACCGTCATAGGCACCATGCCGAGATACAGAAACAAAATACCGATGAACACGATGCCCGGAATCGTATTGAACACCGAAAGAATCGGCAACACGATTTTGGAATACTTCGGTGCGCGCGAGAGCAGAATGCCCAGCGTCATTCCCAGTATGAAGCCGAAGAATACCGAGACAAACACATACATCAGGTGAATGCCGATGTTTCGAATCAGTTCGTCGCCGTACATGTTTAAAAGTTTCGCAAGACCCGTCAAGCGCGTCACCCCCAGAGCCTTTCGGCGATTGCTTTTGCGATGCTGGTCTTTGTGATGATACCCGCGACGGTCCCGTCTTCGTTGAGCACGATGACGTAGTTGGCCTTGGTGGAAATCAGCATGTCGAAGCAGCGCTTTGCATCGTCCGTCGTGCGGAAGGTTTCGCGGTCGGTGCGCAACAGGTCGCTGATGGTTGCGTCCTCTTTGCCGTGGGGCTGAATGTCCTCGACAGAGAGCGTGCCAAGATAGCGGTCGTTTTCGTCGGTAACGATCAGCGAGTCCACGTTGGAGCGCATCATCTGCGCGGTGCAGGCACGGATTCCTTTATGAATGCCGACCGTTACGACGTTCGTTTTCATAAAGTCCGCCGCCGTCAGGGCGGAAGGGTCCGCTGCGGCAATGTGCTTGCCAAGGAAGTTTTTCACCGTCTCGTTCGCGGGATTTTTCAGCATTTCCTCCGGCGGCGCCATCTGGGTAATGTGACCGTCTTCCATAAAGATGATTACGTCCGCAAGGTTGAGCGCTTCCTCCATGTCGTGCGTAACGAACACGATCGTTTTTTTCAGCTTCTTCTGCAGGCGCATGATCTCGTCCTGCAGCGTGCTGCGCGTCATGGGGTCCAGCGCGCCGAACGGTTCGTCCATGAGCACGATCGGCGGGGAAGCCGCCAGCGCGCGCAGAACGCCGATGCGCTGCTGCTGTCCGCCGGACATTTCCGAAGGATATTTCTGCGCATACTGTTCATACGGCATGTCGACCATCTCCAGCATATCGTGGACGATTCTGTCGCAGCGCTCTTTATCGTACTTGAGCAGTTTCGGCACGACCGTGATGTTCTGCGCGACCGTCATGTTCGGGAAAAGACCAATCTGCTGAATGACGTAGCCAATCCGCCTGCGCAGCTGCACGCGGTTGATCACGGCCGTGTCGTCGCCGTCGATGAGCACGCGCCCGCCGTCCGGCTCGATGAGACGGTTAATCGTCTTGAGCGTCGTCGTCTTTCCGCAGCCGGAAGGGCCGATCAAAACGGCGAACTGGCCGGGGTCTATTTTAAAGCTGATCCGATCAAGCACCGTCGACTCGCCGTAGCGCTTGGTCACGTTTTCAAATTGAATCATCCGATTCCTCCTGTGCTTTTGTTTGCTGTGCGTTTTCTGCGGGCGCGCCGCTTAAAAACCGCTCCACCGACGAAACGGTGGAAGCGTCGCCGACAAAGACGATCACGTCCCCGCCGTAAAGCTCGGCATACGGTCCGGGCGAGGCAATCACCCCGTGCGCGCGCTTGATGGCGATGATCGTCGCACCGGTCGACTGCCAGAAACGGAGCGTGCCGATGCTTTTGCCGATACACGGGGAATCCGCCGGGACGCGCACTTCATAATTCGGCAGGGACTTCACCGCGGCGGACGCCGTATCCTGCGACTTGATGATTTCGGAATACAGTTCCACAATCTGGCGGTTTAAATCGTTCTGCGCCTGCAAAAGCTGTTTGAGCTTTTTGCGCAGGGCGATCTGCTCGTTCCAGCCGTCGAAATTCTTGAGGTACCGTCCTGCATTGTCCACCGAAAGGATATATACGCCGCTCTTGTCCTTGATATCGACGACCTTCATGTCCGCAAGCAGTTTGAGCGCCCTGCGGATTGTTTCAGGCGAAACGCCGTATTCGGAAGCAAAGAGCGAACGCCCCGAAAGGCGCTGCCCCGCACGTAAATCACCTTTTACAATGCGTTCAGCGATGTCGAGCGCAATGCGCAGATACTGTGGGGAAAGTTCAAGGCTGTTCATATGATTTAAACGACCCTTTCGAAAATTTGGCACAAATTCCCGCAAAATATATCAAAATTATAAACTAACAACTCGTATTCGTCAAATGATGTGTCAGATCGTGCCCTTTTCAGCACGCAGATTTTCGCAGGAGGGTGGACAAATTTGAAAAAAGAAATCTGGGGTTGACAAAGCAATTACTACTGTATATTATTTAATAGTACTGTTTAATGTATAGTAGTTGTTTTGAACTTTGTCACCGGGAGGCGAAGGATGAATACACAGTATAAAAAGGGCGTTTTGGAGCTTTGCGTGCTCTCGCTGCTGCACGAAAAAGACCGGTATGGTTACGAAATATCGGAAACGCTCGCAAAACAAATCGACATTGCGGACGGAACGGTGTATCCGATTCTGCGCAAGCTTAAAAGCGACGGGCTGGTCACGACATATCTTTCCGAGGCGAGCGGCGGCCCGCCAAGAAAGTATTATTCGCTTACAAATCTGGGTCGCAAAACTTTTAGTTTCGACAGAGCGGAATATCTGAAATTTGCAAAAACCATTGAATCCATATTGGAGGGGACCTGATATGACGAAGACGGAATATTTAGAGCAGCTCAAGGGCGGATTAATCAGGAACAACGTGCCGGACACAGAGGAGATCGTTTCGGAATACGAACAGCACTTTGCGTTTAAACTGGCGGACGGATTTTCCGAGGAGGAAATCGCCGCAAAACTTGGTGCGCCGGGCGAAATCGCCGCACAGTTTCAGGGCGCGAAGACGACCGGCAAAAAGAAACCGGGTGTAAAGGCCGTACTGATTACCGGGCTGGCGCTCCTTGGCGCCGTCGAGGCCGCGGCGTACATTGCATTTTTCGCGTTCGTAGTCGTGCTGTTCGCCGCCGCGGTTGCCTCGGCGGCTGCAGGCGTTATGCTGATGGCCCGGCTGAACATCGCGGGACTGCTGCCAAGCATGCCGTATGCAGGCGCGCTGCTGCTTGGCATCTGCATGATTGCGCTGGGCGTGCTGTTTTGCGTTGCGGGCGTCTACAGTTTTTCAATCATGCGTCAGTTGGTGCGCGCCAGTCTGCGCTGGCGGAAAAACGTGCTCGGCGGCGCGCTGCCGAACCTTCCGTCCAGCCCGCAGTTTTCGCCGAAAACACGGCGCGCGCTGCGCACGCTTCTGCTTCTCGCAACCGTCGTGTTCGGCGTCGCGTTTATTGCGGGCTTTGCCGTGCTCTCCATACAGGCCGGTTCGCTCGGGTTCTGGCATGTGTTCGGCTGGTTCGTCCGCGCCTGATAAGCAGGTCGGCAATTAAACTAAGAAAAGTGCCAAACAGGTGATACAGCATGAAAACAATTTTGATTACCGGTGCAACTTCGGGCATCGGTCTGGCAAGCGCACGTCTTTTGGCAAAGGACGGTTACCGCATTATCGGGATTGGACGGGACGCGGCAAAGTGCGAAACGGCAAAGCAGTCGATTTTGAGCGATGCGCCAAGCGCCGATATAGCGTATTTCACCGCGGACCAGCTTCAGCAGCGTGAGGTAAACCGCGTCTCGGCCGAAATTGCAGATTTTCTTGACGCGGAATGCGGCGGGGAGCTGTTTGCCCTCGTCAGCAACGCCGGCTGCGTACGAAGCTGGTATACGACGACGGAGGAAGGCTACGAACAGCAGTTTGCGCTGAACCATCTCTCCGGGTTTTTGCTTGCATACCATATGCTGCCGTACCTGCTGCGCGCAAAGGGCAGGGTGCTGATCACCGGCAGCGAATCGCATAAACACATGAAAATTCGCTGGGACGACGTGATGTTTCAACGCGGCTACCATCCGCTGCTTGCGTATAAGCAGTCGAAATTGTGTAATCTCTTGTTTGCAAAGGCGCTCAACGACCGCTACGGCTGGCAGGGGCTGCATGCGTACGCGGTCGATCCGGGGCTTGTCAAAACGGAAATCGGCTGCAAAAGCACCGGCGGGATTGTGAAATTTGTTTGGGAACACCGCAAACGGCACGGCGTTTCGCCGGACGTACCCGCCGAAACATATGCGTATCTCTGCGCGGCGGAACCTGCGCCGGAAGAACTGTATTATCACCTTTGCAAAAAGCAGACTTACAGCGCGGAAGTCAACTGGGAAAATGCAGCGCGGCTGTTTCATTTGAGCGAGCGTCTCTGCGGCGTGCGGTACGACGAAAGGATGCAGAAGCAATGAACGTATTGATCACGGGCGCATGCGGCGGCCTTGGAAGGGCGCTCGCTATGGAATGCGGAAAAAGGAATTGGCGGCTCTTCTTGACAGATATCAACGAAAACGGCCTTCACTCGATTCAGCGTGGGCTGGAACGCAGCTTCGGCGCGTGTGTGGCGGCCAAAACATGCGATTTGACCGACGAACACAGTGTGGACGAACTGCTTGCCGCAGTCGACGCGCAGGGGATCTGCTTCGACATGCTCCTCAACGTTGCCGGGCTGGACTGCGAGGGCGCGTTCCTCACGCGAAAAAGCAGCGATCTTGTGCGGATCGTGTCGCTCAACAACGAAGCGACGCTGCGCATTACGCATGCGATTTTGAAACGGCGAAAAGCGGACAAAGCGTTTTCTCTGGTGTTTATTTCCAGCCTTGCCTCCATGTATCCGATGCCGCTGAAGGCGACGTATGCCGCTTCCAAGCGGTTTCTGCTGGACTTAGCGCTCGCGCTCCGCCTCGAACTCAAAGGGCAAAACGTCCGCGTGCTTGCGGTCTGCCCGGGCGGGATGCCGACCACGCCGGAAGCGCTGCGCGGCATCGAAGCACAGGGGTTCTGGGGCAGCGCGACGACCAACCCGCTGGAAACGGTTGCGCGCCGCACGATCGACGGCGTGCTGCGCGGCAAAAGCGTCTATATCCCAGGCGGGCTGAACCGCGCGCTTGCGTTTGTCGGTGGGCTTCTGCCGCGCCGCTGGGTCGCCGCGGCAATTTACAATCGCTGGAGCAGGGCGCAGAAGCACTGGCTGAAAAATGACGCACCGGCGGACACATTCGCCGCATAAGCGAAGGAGGAAACGTAATGTACCGAGAAAAAGGATTTGCCTACTGCGGGCTTGCCTGCTGTGTCTGCAGCGAAAATGCGGACTGTGCCGGCTGCCGTAACGGCGGCTGCAGCGAGCGGAACTGGTGCGAAATCCAGCGCTGCTGCCGCGCAAAAGGTCTTGCCGGCTGCTGGGAATGCGCGGAGTTTCCCTGCGGCGCAGGCATGTTTCAAAAGCCGCGCCTGCGGGTGTTTGTCCGGCTGCTGCACGAACACGGCGAAAACGAACTGGCCGACTGGCTGGAACGCAACGAGCGCGCGGGCATCATTTATCACGATCCGGGAAAGCTGACCGGCGATTACGACCGCTGTAAAACGGAGGAAGAAATCGAGCGTCTCGTAAAACACGGCGAAGCATGGTGAAAAAGCGCATCCGAAACGCATGTTTTATCGCCGCTTTTGTTGCTTTTTAACATTTTGTTTGTTAAAATATTCCGTATGAAACTTCAATATGAATGTATTTCCTGTATTGTCGCCCAGGTGCTGACGGTTGCAAGGATGCTCTCGTTCGACGAAACGCATACGGAAACTGCCGTAAGGGACACGCTTTCCTACCTCAGCCGTGCGGATTACGCGGGCTGCACGCCGGAGTCGATGGCCGAACTTTGGGAAATCCTGCTTAAGGACGCAGACAGCGACGATCCCTACGAACGCATCAAAGAACTCTGCAACCGGGAAGCCATGAAGATGGAGCAGCGTACGCGTGAAGCGATCCATGCGGCAAAGGACCCGTTTGCAAAAGCGCTGAAATACGCCATCGCAGGCAACCTTGTGGATTATGGTCTGGAGCACCCGGTTGCGCTGGAAGAACAAAACCGCCAGATCGACGAAATTTCTTCCCGCCAATTCGCAACAGACGACAGCCCCGCGCTGAAAGAGGCGCTCAAGAAAGCCGAAAAGATTCTTTACATCTGCGACAACGCGGGTGAAATCCTGTTTGACAAACTCCTGATTGAATATATAAAGGAAGAATTTCCGCAGGCGGAGGTGGTCTGCGCCGTAAGAGGCAAGCCGGTGCTCAACGATGTTACAAGAGCGGACGCGCTAGCGGTCGGCATGCAGCACGTCGCCCGCATCGTCGACAACGGCGACGGCTCGCCCGGAACGGTGCTGCACCGCACCAGCGACGCATTCCGGAAGGAATACCGCGCGGCGGACGTTGTGATTGCAAAAGGACAGGGGAACTATGAAAGCCTTTCCGGCGAAGATCACGAGAATCTTTTCTTCCTCTTCATGGCGAAATGCGGCACTATCTGCCATGTTGCAAATGTGCCGAAAATGAGCATCAACTGCCTGAAAAATGCAGCGCCGGCGGATTAGCTTCGCGCCGATGAACCGGCATGCTGCAAGCGGGAATCTTCAGAGGTCTTTGCAGAAAAATGATATATACCGGAATCGCAGGAAACAGTCCTGCGATTCTTTTCTTTTCGCTTGACAAAAGGTTAAAATGTGTTATATTATAACATCATAAAGAAATAATCTATCAATCAGATCAAAGGAGGCAAACATGGCGACGCCAGTCATTATGCCGCGTCAGGGGCAGTCGGTTGAAAGCTGCATCATCACGGAATGGAAAAAGAAGGTAGGGGACGAAGTCCACGTTGGGGACGTTTTGTTTTCCTATGAAACGGACAAGTCCACGTTTGAAGAAGAAGCAAAGGCGGACGGCACGCTGCTCGCCGTTTTCTATCACGAAGACGACGATGTGCCGGTCCTTCTGAACGTCGCGGTCATCGGCAAACCCGGCGAATCGTTCGCGGAGTTTGCGCCCGACGGCGCCGCACCGGCGGAGGAAAAGCCTGCCGAAGCGCCCGCCGCGGAGGAGCCGAGCGCCGCACCCGCTTTGAAAGCGACCGCAGAACGCGCCGAAGGTGTGTCCCCGCGCGCAAAGGCCGCCGCAAAATCGCTGGACGTCGACCCGGCACTTGCCGCACCGACCGGCCCGCACGGCCGCGTAATCGAGCGGGACGTGATTTCGCTTGCGGCGCAGAGCCGCACCGGTTCCGGCCTTGGCGGCCGCACGACCGAGGCGGACAAAGCGGCTCCGGCGGAAACGGCCGCAGCCGCGCAGACGCTTGCCGCGCCGGCCGCACCCGACTACGACGAAATCAAAATGCCGAACATGCGCCGCGTGATCGCCAAGACCATGCATCAGAGTCTCAGCGAAATGGCGCAGCTCACGCACAGCACTTCGTTCGACGCAACGCAGGTCCTCGCTCTGCGCGCGCACCTCAAAGCCGCGCCGGAATCGATGGAACTGCCAAAGATTACAATCAACGACATCATGCTCTTCGCTGTTTCGCGTATCCTCATGAAACACGAAGCGCTCAACGCGCATTGCCTAGGTGACAAAATGCGCTTCTTTAAGCACGTTCACCTCGGCATTGCGGTCGACACGCCGCGCGGACTCCTTGTTCCGACGCTGTTCAACGCGGACACGAAGTCGCTTGTGCAGATCGCGACCGAGTCCAAGCAGCTCATCAAGGCCGCGCAGGAGGGGAGCATCAATCCCGATCTGCTGCAAGGCGGTTCGTTTACGGTCAGCAACGTCGGCGTATACGGCATCGAGAGCTTTACGCCGGTCATCAATCCGCCGCAGGTTGCGCTGCTCGGCGTTTGCAGCATTACCGAACGCGTGCGCACGGTGGACGGGCAGATCACGACGTATCCCGCAATGGGGCTTTCGCTGACATACGATCACCGCGCGGTGGACGGCGCGCCCGCTTCGAGGTTCCTCAAGGACCTCGTAACGGCGCTCGAACACTTCGATCTGCTGATGATCGGTTGAGGAGGAAACAGAAATGACGTTTGATTTAATCGTTCTCGGCGGCGGGCCCGCCGGTTATCTGGCCAGCGAGCGTGCCGGTCACGCCGGCATGAAGGTTTGCTGCATCGAAGAGCGCAGCGTCGGCGGCGTATGCCTCAACGAGGGCTGCGTGCCGACTAAGACGCTTTTGTACTCGGCCAAGATTTTCGACGGTGCGGCGCACGGGGAAAAATACGGCGTAAGCGCCGAAGGGCTTTTCATCGATCACGCAAAGGTGGTCGCGCGCAAGGATAAAGTGGTCAAAACTCTGGTTTCCGGCGTAAAAGCCGCGCTGAAAGCCAACGGTGTAACGGTTGTGAACGCGCGCGGCAAAATCACCGGCAGAAACGAAGACGGCTACACGATCGAAGCGGGCGGCGAAACCTACACGGGCAAGCGGCTGCTGATCGCAACCGGATCGTCTCCGGCGGTTCCGCCGATCCCCGGCCTGAAAGAAGGCCTGGGCGCGGGATTCGTCTGCACCAACCGGGAAATTCTGCAGCTGACCGAAAAGCCGGAGCATCTCGTCGTCATCGGCGGCGGCGTGATCGGCCTGGAACTCGCCAGCTACTTTAACTCGATCGGCACGAAAGTCACCGTCGTTGAAATGCTCGACCATATCGCGGGCGAAAACGACGCGGACCTGGTCGGCATCCTAAAAAAGACATATGAAAAACGCGGCGTAACGTTCCTGCTCTCGGCGAGAGTGACCGAGGTGAAGGGGAACGCCGTTTGCTATGAAAAAGACGGGAAGCCAAACGAAATCGTCTGCGATAAGGTGCTGCTTTCCATCGGCAGGCGCGCCAACACGAAGGACGCCGGGCTGGAAAGCATCCATGTCCTGACCGAACGCGGCGCAGTCGTGACCGACGCACACATGAAGACCAACCAGCCGGAAGTCTATGCCGCGGGCGACGTCAACGGAAAGTCGATGCTTGCGCACACGGCCTACCGCGAAGCGGAAGTCGCCGTCAACACCATGCTCGGCAAACACGACACGATGCGTTACGAAGCCGTGCCGGGCGTCATCTACACCAACCCGGAACTCGCCGCCGTTGGCGAAACCGAAAAAAGCGCCGCGGCGAAGGGTCTGGACGTTGCCTGCGTCAAGCTTACGATGCGCTACTCCGGACGCTACGTCGCGGAAAACGAAGGCGGCGACGGCATCATGAAACTCATCGTCTCCAAAGAGACGAAAAAAGTGCTTGGCGCACAGGTGCTGGCAAACTACGCCAGCGAGTTTATCGTGACGGTCGGCACGTTCATCGAACTCGGCCTTACGGTGGACGAAGTAAAAGAGATCGTTTTCCCGCACCCGACGGTTTGCGAAATCGTCCGCGAAGCGGTATTTCAGTTTTAACAGAGCGGGCGGATAAAACCGCCGGAAGGAGAATCCCAAATGTCGAAGCAACTCTATGTAGACCCGAACGTCGTGCGCAAGCCCGAGCCGCTGACGGTGCCGGAAATTCCGGTCAACGTATACCAGCGCACGGTCAAAGAAGAAAAGAAAAACTTTACAAAAGACGAGTTTCTGCATATCTACCGCGACATGTGCTACATCCGCGAGTTCGAGACCATGCTCAACCTCATCAAAACCACGAACGAGTACATGGGCGTGCAATATAACCATCCCGGCCCGGCGCACCTCGGCATCGGGCAGGAAGCGGCCTACGTCGGCGCGGCCTACGAACTCACGCTGGACGATTTTACCTTCGGCTCGCACAGGAGCCACGGCGAAATCCTTGCAAAGGGTCTTCGCTCGATTCAGATTCTGGACGACGAAAAGCTCATGCAGATCATGGAAAACTTCTTTGACGGAAGAACGCTTGCGGTCATCAAGGACAGCGGTAAAACCGTCAAGGAAATCGGTATCAACTTCCTGCTCTATGGCATGATGTGCGAAACATTCGCCCGCAAAAACGGCTTTAATCAGGGGCTCGGCGGCTCGATGCACGCGTTCTTCACGCCGTTCGGCATCTACCCGAACAACGCGATCGTCGGCGGCAGCGGCAGCATCGCCCCGGGTGCGGCGCTCTATAAGCTCGTCAACAAAAAACCGGGCGTGGTCGTCTGCAACATCGGCGATGGCGCAATGGCCTGCGGCCCCGTCTGGGAAGGCCTCATGATCTCCGCCATGGACCAGGTGCGCAAGCTCTGGGGTGAAGACGGCGGCGCGATGCCGATCATCTTCAACATCAACGATAACTTCTACGGCATGGGCGGCCAGACCCGCGGAGAAACGATGGGCTACGACATGGTCGCGCGCATCGCGGCGGGCGTTCTGCCGACGGCGATGCACGCCGAACGCGTGGACGGCTTTAACCCGCTCGCGGTCATCGACGCATACCGCCGCAAAAAGCCGCTTGCAAAGAGCGACGGCCCGGTCATGCTGGACGTTGTGACCTACCGCTTCAGCGGCCACAGCCCGTCGGATTCGAGCACCTACCGCACCAAGGAGGAGATCGAAGCCTGGGAAGCGCAGGATTCCATCGTGTCGTTCGGCAAGCAGTTGATCGAAGCGAAGGTCTGCACGCAGGCCGAACTCGACGCAATCTGGGCGGCGGTAAAAGAAAACATGCTCCGCAACATGAAGCTGGCCACGGACGAGAGCGTGTCCCCGCGCATCGACCTCTTTGGAAAAGAAAACGACTACATCGGCAACCTGATGTTCTCTAACGGCAGCGTCCGCTCCTTCGACACGACGCGTAAACCGAAAATGCTGCTGCCCAAGGAAGAATGCCCGCGCGTGCAGCAGATCGCAAAGAAATCCCGCTTCGGATTGGACGCAAACGGCAAACCCGTAAGCAAAAACCGCGTCTATCAGCTGCGCGACGGACTGGCCGAACCGATCATCAACAAATTTTATGAAGACCCGACTCTGGTTGCGTTCGGTGAAGACGTGCGCGACTGGGGGGGCGCATTCGCCGTCTACCGCGGCATGACGGAGGCGACCCCGTATCCGCGCCTGTTCAACACACCGATTGCGGAAGCCGGCATCGTCGGCGCGGCGATCGGGTATGCAATGAGCGGCGGCCGCGCGGTCGCGGAACTGATGTACTGCGACTTTTTAGGCAGAGCGGGCGATGAAATATTCAACCAGCTCTGCAAATGGCAGTCCATGAGCGCAGGGATGCTGAAAATGCCGGTCGTGCTGCGCATGAGCGTCGGCTCGAAGTACGGCGCGCAGCATTCGCAGGACTGGAGCGCGCTCGTCGCGCATATCCCCGGCCTGAAGGTCGTTTTCCCGGCCACGCCGTACGACGCAAAGGGCCTTATGCAATCCGCGCTCAACGGCACCGATCCGGTGATCTTCCTCGAAAGCCAGCGCATCTACGACATGAGCGAGTTGTTCCATAAGGAAGGCGTACCCGCGGAAGAATACGAAATCCCGTTCGGCGAGCCGGACGTCAAGCGCGCAGGCAAGGACGTTACGATCCTGAGCATCGGCGCGACGCTCTACCGCGTGACCAAAGCCGCGGACATCCTCGCGGAGCAGTACGGCGTTTCCGCCGAGATTATCGACGCGCGTTCGCTCGTTCCGTTCAACTATGAACCCGTAATCGAGTCCATCAAGAAGACCGGTCGCATCGTCGTCACGGGCGACGCCTGCGAGCGCAACAGCTTTATGCGCAACCTCGCAAGCAACATCGCCGAACTCGCGTTCGACTATCTCGACGCACCGCCGGTCGTCGTCGGCGCAAAGAACTGGATTACGCCCGCGCACGAGCTCGAAGACGCATTCTTCCCGCAGCCGGAATGGATTGTGGACGCAATTCACGAGCGTATTCTGCCGCTGCCCGGCCACGTCTGCACGCATAACTGCACGGAACTCGAACAAATCCGCGAGAACAAACGCGGCATCTGATTCGTTACAAAATAGCGGCAAGTATGATATAATACTTGTCGCTATCTTTATATGATCTTCGTAACCAATACGAAAGGAATTTATATATATGAAACCCATCGAACAAAAGGCAATCACAACCATGCGTTTTCTCGCCGCAGAAGGCGTTCAAAAGGCAAAAAGCGGCCATCCCGGCCTGCCCATCGACGCGTCGCCCATGGCATTTACGCTCTGGAAGCAGATGCGGCACGATCCGAAGGACCCCCAGTGGGCGGCACGCGACCGATTCGTGCTTTCGGCCGGGCACGCCTCCATGCTGCTGTATTCGCTGCTGCATCTCTTTGGCTACGGTCTGCCGCTCGACGAGCTCAAACAGTTCCGTCAATGGGGCAGCAAAACGCCCGGCCATCCGGAATTCGGCCACACGGTCGGCGTGGAAACCACGACCGGCCCGCTGGGACAGGGCTTTGCTACCGCGGTCGGCATGGCCATGGCGGAAGCGCGGCTTGCGGCGGAATTCAACCGCGACGGATATCCCGTCGTCGATAACTACACCTATGTTTTAACCGGCGACGGATGCCAGATGGAAGGCGTTGCGTCCGAAGCGGCTTCGCTGGCCGGTCATCTCGGCCTTGGCAAACTCATCACGCTCTACGACCGCAACGAAATCACCATTGAAGGCGGCACGAGCCTTGCGTTTACAGAAGACGTCGGCAAGCGCTATGAAGCGTACGGCTGGCAGGTGCTGGAGGTTGAAAACGGCGAAGACACCGAAGCGATCTATGAAGCGATTCAAAAGGCGAAGGCGGACAAGGAACATCCTTCGCTGATCATCGTGCACACCATCATCGCCTACGGCACCTCCAAGGCAAACTCCGCCAGCGCGCACGGCGAACCGCTCGGTGAAGAGTGCCTTAAGAGCATGCGGGAGTTCTATCACTGGGACGAAGAACCCTTCGGCGTGCCGGACGAAGTATACGAATATTTCACCAAGCTGCAGGAAGGCTACACCAAAGCGCACGAAGCGTACGACGAAATGTTCGCCGCATATCAGAAAGCCTATCCGGAACTCTACAAAAAATGGCTCGAATGGCACGAGCGCAAGCTGCCCGCTTCGCTTAAGCAGGACGAACGCCTCTGGAACGTTACGGACGCAAAAGCGACACGCGCGTCCGGCGGGGAAGTCCTCAATATCTTTGCGGAGAAACTTCCGAACCTCTTCGGCGGCAGCGCCGACCTCGCGCCGTCTACCAAGACTATCATGAAAGGCAAGTCTTTCTTCAGCAAGGAAGACCGCACGGGCGCAAACATCCATTTCGGCATCCGCGAGTTTGCCATGTCCTGCGCCTGCAACGGCATTCAGCTCTACGGCGGACTTCGCCCGTACTGCGCAACGTTTATGGTATTTGCGGACTATCTCAAGGCCGGACTGCGGCTCTCCGCCATCATGAGCCAGCCGGTCGTGTATGTGCTCACGCACGACAGCATCGGCGTTGGCGAAGACGGCCCGACGCACGAGCCGATTGAGCAGATTGCGTCGCTGCGCGCAACGCCGAACGTAAACGTTTACCGTCCCGCGGACGCAAAGGAAACTTCCGCCTGCTATATTGCGGCGTTTGAAGGCGACAAACCCGCCGTGCTCGCGCTGACGCGCCAGAAGCTCCCGCAGTTTGCGGAAACCGGCGAAGGCGCACTAAAGGGCGGCTATGTGCTCAAAGATGCTGCAAACGGCAAGCCGGACGTGATCCTCATGGCCAGCGGCAGCGAGGTTCAGCTGATCTATCAGGCGGCGGAACTGCTTGAAAAAGACGGCGTGTCCTGTCGGCTCGTTTCCATGCCCTGCATGGATACCTTTGAAGAGCAGGACGAAACCTACAAGGAATCCGTGCTGCCGAAGAACGTGCGTGCGCGCGTAGCCGTGGAGGCCGGGTCGTCCTGCAACTGGGGCCGGTATGCCGGGCTCGACGGCGAATATGTCTGCCTCGATCACTTCGGCGCTTCGTCGCCCGCGGCGACCATCTTCAGGGAGTTCGGCTTCACGGCGGAGAACGTTGCAAAAGCCGCGAAAAAGAGCCTGAAGAAAGCGAAATAAACTCGTTTTTCGTCAATGCAGAAAGGACCGCGTTTGAACCGGATTATCGTTACAAACAGCGTTGACCCCTATGAAAACCTTGCGCTCGAAGAGCTTCTCTTCGAGACGCAGGGCGGAGGTGCTACGCTCTATCTCTGGCAAAACCAGCATACGGTCGTCATCGGCAGGAACCAAAATGCCTGGCGCGAATGCCGCGTGGAACTGCTCGAAAGCGAGGGCGGTTTCCTTGCGCGGCGTTCTTCCGGCGGCGGCGCGGTGTTCCATGACCTCGGCAACCTGAATTTCACGTTCCTGCTGCCGCGCGGCGATTACGACCTTGTGCGCCAGCTCTCCGTTGTGCAGAAAGCCGCCGCGCGCTTTGGGATCGAAACGGAATTCACCGGGCGAAACGACCTTGTGCTCACGGAGACAAAAGCGAAATTTTCCGGCAACGCATTCCGCTTTACGCATGACACGGCGCTGCATCACGGCACGATCCTGATTTCGGCGGACATGCAGAAGCTCTCGCGCTATCTTGCGCCGTCGAAGATGAAGCTTGAAGCCAAGGGCGTCAAAAGCGTCGTCAGCCGGGTCACGAATCTGGCCGACCGGAATCCGGACTTAAACGTTGAAAAGATGAAAACCGCGCTGATCGAGGCATTCACGGAAGAGTACGGCGACGCGGCCCCGCGCGGCGAAAACGCGGTCGATCTCGAGCGGCTTGGCGGTATCCGCGCAAGATACGCTTCCTGGGAATGGCGCTTCGGCAACACGCCCGCGTTCAACGCTTCGTTTGAGAATCGCTTTGATTTCGGCTGTCTGGAACTTCTGCTCAACGTAAAAAACGGTGAGGTCGCTTCGCTGACCTGCTATACGGACGCAATGGACGACACGCTTTCGCATCGTCTGAAAGAGCGACTTTCCGGCTGCGTATACGGCAAACGGCAGCTCTGCGAACGGCTCCGTACAGGCGCAGAACCCGACGAGCACGCGATTGCGGATTGGCTCGAACAGCAAAACTTCTAGTGTTTCAAACAGCAAAACAGGCGGGGAAAACCCGCCTGTTTTTGAACCGTCAAAAAACTTCTTTTTCGACGGGGTAACCACTCTTTGCCTCTCGCCTTTCGGGCTCCCGGGCGGCAAAGACCACAAAGAAAACGCCCGAAACGGGCGATCCGTTGCGCCGGATAAACCGGCGCAGCCGGAAAAACGGGTTAAGGGCTGCGGCCCTTAACAATCCCAAAGACTTTTGGTGCGGACAAAACAGGCGGGGAAAACCCGCCTGTTTTTGTGGTTCTTTGTATTCTGTTACTGATCGAGTCCGATGTCGATCAGCGTGTCGCTGCCGCCCGTAACTTTCGGCAGCGCGCCGTCCCACTTCTGAATCGTTTCATACCGAATCAGCATATCGTTGAGCGACGCGGTAATGATGTTGTTGCTCTCGGCGTTGGCTTCCGCCAGCAGTTTGATCTTGTCCGCCTCCGCCTGCGCGGCAATGACCTGCTTTTCCGCTTCGGTGTTGGCGACGACGAGTTCCTGTTCCTGCTCGGTGCGCGTCTTGATCAGGTTCTGCTCGGCGACCTGCTTGGCTTCCACGGCGCTGATATACTCCTCCGAGAAGTCCCAGTTGATGATGTTGAGGCCGTCGACGTAGATTCCGTAATCGTTGAGTTTGGCATTCAGGCTGTCGTCCAGCAGCACGCTGACTTCACCGCGGCTGCCGACGAGTTCCTGCGCCGTATAGTTTGCGGTAACCGCCTTAAGCACCTCATTGATTGCAGGCGTAATCAAAACGTCCTCATACCCGAGCCCGACGTCCGCATAAATCTGGGAACTCGAGCTTTTATTAATGTGGTAGTTTACAGCAATCACGGTGGATACCGTCTGCAGGTCCTTGCTGAAGGCTTCGGTCGTTACCTCTGTTTTCACGATCCGGTTATTGATCGTAACGATCTTTTGCACGAACGGAATTTTCAGGTGGATGCCCTCCTGCATAACAACAGGGCTCGCCTTGCCGAACGTAAGCACAACGCCGGTATGCCCGGCTTCAACCACAACGATGCTGCCGCTGATAATAACGATCAGCAGAACCGCCAGGACAACGGCCATGGTGATTTTCCCCGTGGACACGTTGCCCGCCTTGTCTCTGAACATAACACTCTCCTTTTTTGTTTTTTTCAGTATAACACACCTGCTTTGCATGCCAAAAGGCAAATTCCTGTGAAATTGTTCCGTCCCGGTAGCAAAAGAAGCGGCAGATCAAACCGCTTCTTTTTTGGAGGATGATACAGACCATTGCGTTTGGCTGTCTTATGATAAACGCACCGCGGGGTTCTGGTTCCCGTTTTCGCGTGCGTTTGCGCACATAATTTGCTTACTTCTTTTTGCTGTACGGCGTGTTTTCAAGCGGGAGTTTGATCCGGAACTCGCCGTCGCGCAAATAATAGGCAAGCTGCACGGCGGGCGCGGTGGGGATGGAGCAAATTTCGCCGATGCCCTTCGCGCCGCAGGCAAGACCGTCCTTTGTGGCTTTGCCGACGATAATCGCCTTCACGTCCGGCGTTTTATCGGCTTTGAAGAGCCCCAGCGTCCCGAAACGCCGGGCCGGTTTCCCTTCCACAACAGGGAAATCTTCCGTCAGCGCATACCCGAGGCTCATGACCACGCCGCCTTCAATCTGCCCCTCGAGGGAAAGCGGGTTGACCGCCGTGCCTACATCGTGCGCCGCGGTGACCTGACAGACGCGCCCCTCGTCGTCCAGCTCGACGACATGCGTGGCGTACCCGTAAGCGATATGCGAAACGGGATTCGGCTTTTTGGAACCAAGCGGGTCGGTCACACCCTCGTACTCGCCGTAAAACTCGCGGCCTTCCAGCGCCTCCAGCGACCCCGCTTCGTCCATCGCAGTTTTCACGAGTTTCGCCGCGCGTACGGTCGCTTCGCCGGTAAACAGCGTCTGACGGGATGCTGTAGTGTTGCCTGCGTCCGGAGAAAGTGCGGTGTCAGGCGTATGATACACAATCTTTTCAAGCGGCAAGCCGGTGATTTCTTTGACGAACTGTGTCTGGATGGTGCCCATACCCTGACCAATGCAGGCGGCGGAGGAGTGCAGGTGCAACTTCCCGCCGGACACGGCGATGCGTGTACGCCCGAAGTCCGGAACCCCTACGCCGAGGCCGGAATTTTTCATGGCACACGCAAGCCCGGCCTTCGGGTCGCGTTCGAACACATAACGCACCGCGTCGAGCGTTTCGACCAAAGCTGTCGTTGGATCCGCAATCTGCCCGTTCGGAAGCACCTGTCCGGGACGGATCGCGTTTTTATAGCGGAATTCAAACGGGGTAAGCCCGACCATTTCGGCAAGGAGGTTCAAATTGCACTCCGTGGCAAAACAGCTCTGCGTCACGCCGAAACCACGGAACGCACCGCCGGGCGGGTTGTTGGTGTAGTAGGCGTATCCTTCGATATCGACATTCTGATAATTATACGGCCCGGCAGCGTGCGTGCAGGCGCGCTGCAGCACGGGCCCGCCGAGGGAGGCGTATGCGCCGGTGTCCGCAATCAGCCGTGCGCGCATACCGGTCAGGTTGCCTTCTGCGTCGCAGGCGGTGGTGAACTCCATCTCCATTGCGTGCCGTTTCGGGTGAATCAGTAGGCTGTCCGCGCGCGTAAAGCGCACCTTAACGGGACGTTTGGTCAGAAAGCAGGCCAGCGCGGCGTGATGCTGTACGCTCATGTCCTCTTTGCCGCCGAATCCGCCGCCGACCATCATGGCGGAAACGCGTACTTTTTCTTTTGGCAGACCGAGCATCGCCGCACATTCCTTGCGCGTTTGATAGATGCCCTGATCGCCGGAATACACGTGTACGCCGTCGCCTTCGATCTCGGCGACCGCGCATTCCGGTTCGAGGAACGCATGGTCGGTAAACGGCAAGCTGTAATGCTTTGTTACGACGTGCGCGCTGTTTTTAATCGCCGCGTCCGCGTCGCCCCGTTTGAGCACTTCGCGCGTTAAGAGGTTGTCGCGGTCTTCATGCACGCGCGGCGCACCCTCTTTGCGGGATTCTTCGGGCGAGAAGACGGCGGGGAGGGGCTCGTACTCCACCTTGACCGCCGCTTTTCCGGCGGCAAGCGCTTCCGCGTTTTCCGCCACGACCAGCGCGATTGCATCCCCAAGGAAGCGGGTGATTCCGCCGACGGGGATCATCACGTCGTAGTCCTGCACGAGGTGGCCGATCACTTTTTCGCCCGGAACGTCGTCCGAGGTGAAAACGCCGACCACGCCCTCAATTTCCTTTGCTGCGCTCGTGTCGATCGAGAGTACGCGCGCACGCGGGTATTCGCTGCGAACGGCTGAACCGAGGCACATGCCTTCAAGGTAGATGTCGTCGGCATATTTCGCCTCGCCAAGCGTTTTGCCGTTGGCTTCGATACGGCGAATGCTTTCGCCCAGCGTGCCGGGCAGTTCGCCGTGCGGAACGTTGGTGTTTTCGCGAAAGATCTTCGCGGCGAGCAGTACGGCCCTTTCGATTTTTTTATAGCCGGTGCAGCGGCAGATGTTGTTTTTGAGTGCTTCTTTGACCTGCTCCAGCGTCGGGTCGGGAGTTTTGTCGATCAGCCCTTTTGCGCTGATGACCATGCCCGGCGTACAGAATCCGCACTGCACCGCGCCGGAAATTGCGAATGCATAGGCGTATACGTCCCGTTCGCGCGGAGAAAGTCCCTCCACGGTAATGATGGACTTGCCTTCCAGGCGGTCGGTCTGCTGGACGCAGGACTTCATCGCTTTTCCGTCGATGAGCACCATGCAGGTGCCGCATGCGCCCTCCGAACAGCCGTTTTTAACGCTGGTCAGGCGGAGCGCATCGCGCAGAAACACGATGAGCTTCTGGTTCTTGTCAACGGTTACGGTTTTACCGTTAACGGTGAAAGTGGACATTTAAGTTCCCCCTCGAGTAATATGCCTGCCTCAGAGCAGATAGCTGTAGTCCCAGATGACGGCGCTGATGAACTTTTCGATCTTCGGGTCGATTTCGTTTGCGCCGAGACGAACGACGCGCACATCGTCGAGCCGCAGTTTGACCTTGCCGCCGCCCATCACGAAGAAGCCTTTGTTTTCGCTCTCGTCGAACTCTTTTTCAGTCGAGAACAACGTGAACTTTTCCTTGTACGGCGAGCTGTCGTACGGGCAGAACACAGTGCAGTTGCCGCATTCGTTGCACATGCGGTCCACATGCAGAATCTGCGGCATCTCGCCCTCGCCGATCGAAACGGCGATGTTCGCGCGGTTCGGGCAAACCTGTACGCAGCACTCGCATATGGTCGAGCATGCAAGGCAGCGCTCGGTTTCCTTGCCCGCGCTGTCGTACACGGCAAGCGAACCCTGTTTGAGCAGGCAGTTGCCTTCACAGGCCTTCGCTTCTTGCGGAACGGTGACTTGATAGTCGCCGACAATCGCGTCGGCGACTTTCCTTGCGTCTGCAATGGCTTCCACAACCGTCGCCGGTCCGCGGTTTGCATCGCCGATGACGAATACGTCTTTTACGCTGGTTTCCAGCGTCGCAGGATTCGTTTTTACCCGGCCGCGTTCGCTCAGTGCAATCCCGTTGTCGGTGAAGTCCTTTGCCTCGACCTTTTCGCCGATTGCAGAAATCAGAAGCGAGCAGGGGAGGGATACCGTTTCACCGGTCTCTACGCTGGCGGGCCTGCCGCTCGCGTCCGGCTCGCCCAGAACGCAGACCTTGCAGATCAGCTTGCCGTTTTCCAGCTTCACGGGCGATAAAAGCTCTTTAAAATCAACTCCGTCGTCTTCTGCAAGCTGGAGTTCTTCTTCGTCCGCCGGCATATAACGCTTCGTGCGGCGGTAGACGATCGTGCTCGTTGCAACGTCCTTGCTGCGTTTGGCCGCGCGCGCCGCATCCATTGCGGTGTTGCCGCCGCCGACGACGATCACGTGTTCGCCGATTTCCTTCAGCGTTTCGGCTTTGTACTGCTCCAGGAAGTCGAGCACATTCATGCTTTCGCCCGTTTCAAGCCGGAGCCTGCCGTGCGCCCATGCGCCGGTTGCATAGACGATATGCGTGTAACCGCTCTTCTTGAGTTCTGCTGCAGACGGTGCTGCGGCGCCGGTTTTAATCTCCGCGCCCATCGCCTTGACAAGTTCTGCGTCGCGGTCGATTCCGAGCTGTCCGATGCGGAATCCCGGTATGACATAGCGCACGATACCGCCAAGCTGTTCGCGCTTTTCAAAAATCGTTACCTCTGCGCCCTGCCGCCCGAGGAAGTAGGCCGCGGCCATGCCGGCGGGCCCGCCGCCGATCACGGCGACCTTTGCGTCCGAGGTGCCGGTGGGCTTGAGGCTGCCGATTACGTCGTCATATCCGCGCCGCGCCGCAAGCAGCTTGCAGTCCCGGATATGGACGCTCTCCTCATAGAACCCGCGCGTGCATTTATCCATGCAGCGGTGCGTGCAGATGCGGCCCGTGATAAACGGAAGCGGGTTGCGCTCAAGAATCAGTTCCAGCGCTTTAGCGTATTTCCCGTCGCCGACCAGACGCACATATTCCGGGATGTCCTGCTCAATCGGGCAGCCGTGCGAACAAGGCGCGATAAAGCAGTCGGTCAGCGGCACTTTTTCTTCGATCTTGCGAACGGGCAGGGGTTTGATGGGTTTCGTATGCCGCTCGTCGCTGCGCGCGCTCTTTGCCATATACGCCACCTTGCCGACGGATACGCCGTCGAAGGGGACGTAATCCATGCGGACGAGCGAATCGGCAATCTGCTTGGCGCGCTGATATCCGCCGGGTTTGAGCAGCGTCGTTGCCAGCGTGACCGGCCAGATACCCGCGCCGAACAGATCGGCAATGTTGTTGTAGTCCGCGCCGCCGGAGAAGGAGAGGCGCATTTTCCCGTCGAATTCCCGGCTGATGCGGTGAGCCAGCTCGATGGTCAGCGGGTAGAGCGAGCGCCCGCTCATGTACATTTCCTCACCGGGCAGTTCGTTTCGCGCGATGCCGACGGGGAAGGTGTTGGTGAGTTTGAGACCGAACGTAACGCCTTTTTGCTCCGCAAGCGACACGAGGCGCTTGAACATCGGCACGGCGTCGCGGTACTGCAGGTCGTCGTTAAAATGGAAATCGTCGAACTTCAGGTAATCGTAGCCCATGTCGTCCATGGTCTTGCGTGCAAACTGATACCCGAGCAGGGTTGGGTTGCACTTGACGAACGTGTTAAGACCCTTCACGTCGATGAGATACGTCGCAATGCGCTCAATCTCCTGCGGCGGGCAGCCGTGCAGCGTGGAAAGCGTGATGGACGAGCAGATGCGCGGCGGAATGCCTTCGATATATTTCGCATCCACCTTGGTAAAGCGCGAAAGGTTTTCCTTTGCCCATTCGCGGCATTCCTGCCAGATCGGCGTGGACGACGCGTTTTTGAGCCCTTCGATGAACGCGTCGATCTTCGGGCTGGAAATCCCTTCGAAATTGTAGCCGACACTCATGTTGAACATAAACCCGTCCGGACGGCCAAGGTCGAATTCCCAGCCGATGAGTTTGATTGCAAACCAGGCCTTGACGTATTCGTCAAACGCCTGCTGCACCGTCAGTTCGGTCGACCACTCGACGTTATAGCCTTCGTCCGCGGCGAGGATACACGGCTTTGAAACGGGAAGATCCTCGCCGTCGAGCGTCTGGACAGTCTTCAGCTCAAAGAAGCGGCATCCGGCATAGTATGCCGCAATGATGTTCTGCGAAAGCTGCGTATGCGGTCCGGCGGCCGGTCCGAACGGCGTTTCCAGATGTTCGCCGAACAGGTCGAGTATTTTATCCTTCTGCGCGGCGAACGGCCGGCGGATGCCGAACACGCTGCCCTGCTTGTGTTCTTCGAGTATCCAATTCATCAGATCCGCAAACGGGATAGGCGTCATACGATCGGACATGCGAAACCTCCTGTTACCTATTGATATGTATCTGCCGGGTTTTTGCCATGCGTTAAAGCGCCGCCGGGCGGCAAAACCGCACCGTTCAGCCGTTGATCGATTCCCAGAGTTTGGCCGCGCTGGCGCGGCATTCCTTCATAACGGCAGCTTCGTCCGCAACCAGCACCCTGCGGTCGCGCATGAGCACCTTGCCGTTGCAAACGGTCGTGACCACGCTGCGGCCGTTCATGCCGAAGAGGATGTGACCGTTTGCGTTGCCGCCGTCCATCGGCGTGAGCGGGTCGTAATCGGTGACGATCACGTCCGCATACGCGCCTTTTTTCAGCACGCCGAGCGGACGCCTGAAAAAGCGTCCCGCAATGCGCGGGTTGTTCTCAAACAGCATTGCCGGGATTTCTCCCCATGCGACCGTCGGATCGCAGAGGTTATGCTTATGGATAATGTTGCCGACTTTGTAGCTTTCGAGCATGTCGTTCGTATAGCCGTCCGTGCCGAGGCCGAGCAGAATGCCTTCCGAAAACAGGCGGATCACCGGGCCGCAGCCGATGGCGTTGCCCATGTTGGATTCGGGATTGTGCACCACCATGGTGTCCGTCTCCTTGAGCAGGCGCATTTCCGCGGGGCTGACATGCACGCAGTGGATGGCCAGTGTTTTTTCGCCGAGAATACCAAGCTCGAAAAGCCGCTCCACAATCCGCTTGCCGTATTTTTTCAGCGAGTCGACCTGATCGCCGGGGCCTTCCGCAACATGAATATGGAAGCCGGTCGTGTCAGGCGTATGCTTTTTGCAGAGCGCGAGCGTTTCGTCCGAAAGGGTAAACGCCGCGTGCAGGCCCATCATGCCTTTGAGCATGTCGCTTTCGTCGGTTTCGGCGCGCCGGATTATGCGCTCGTTTTCGAGCACGGCTTCCATCATCTTGGCTTCGCCGTCCCGGTCGGACACCTCGTAACAGAGGCTCGTGCGTACGCCTAGGTCCTTTGCCGCGTCCGCCAGCATGTCCAGACTGCCGGGGATATCATAATAGCTCGCATGGTGATCAAACACCGTCGTCACGCCGTTTTTGATGCTGTCGATATAGACGGCATACGCGGAAAGCCGGTCGTTTTCCTTGGTCAGCAGCCGGTCGATCCGCCACCACATGCCTTCGAGAATATCGTTGAAATCGTGCGGGTTGTATCCTTTAATGGAAAGCCCGCGCGCAAACGCGCTGTAAATATGGTTGTGCGCGTTGATGAGCCCCGGCATAATCACACCGCCGTGCGCGTCGATGAACTCCGCTTCCGGATAGCGCGCGCGCAGCGCGGCGGTTTCGCCGACTTCCGCAATCACGGCGCCGTCGGTCACGACCGCTCCGTTTTCAATAAAAAGCCCGTCGTCCCTGGTCACGAGCCTGCCGTTTCCTATCAGCAACATAGCTTCGTTTCTCCCTTCAAGATCTGCAAATTATCCGAAATGCTAAAAAAAATGGAGCGAACCGGCGGAAAAGCGGCTCCATCCGATTACCATTGTATTATACTATACGTTTTCTTCTGTTCGCAATACGATTGGGGCTTGAAATACAAAAATATTTATGGCATAATAATTTTGTTCAGTACTCTTTTTCCTTCGCAATTGCATTTTGCCCCCGTATGTTGTAAGATAACCACGTTGTTTTAAAACTAAATGTAAAATCCAGAATAAAATATCCTCAAAATTACGGTTTGGAGTGTTCCAATGAAACGTATTGAAGGTTATCGCTGCACGATTTGCGGCAGAGAATATCCGTTCGGTCCGGAGCTCATGACTTGCCCGGCCTGCGGCGAAAAGGGAATCCTGGATATCGTCTACGATTATCCGGCAATCCAATCGCTCCTTTCCAAAGAAACCCTGAAAAAAGACACGAATAACAGCATGTGGCGCTATCGCGCGCTCATGCCGATCGTCGGCGAAGGTCTCGCCGATTTTCTGCGTATCGGCTGGACGCCGCTGTACCGTTCGCTCCGCCTCGGCGCGGAAATCGGAATTGAAAAACTGTTCATCAAGGACGACGGGCTCAACCCGACCGGCTCGCTCAAGGACCGCGCGAGCGGGGTTGCGGTCGCAAAAGCAATCGAACTGGGGTACGACACCGTTTCCTGCTCTTCGACCGGCAACGCCGCAAGTTCGCTTGCCGGCAACGCGGCGCGCATGGGTCTCAAGACCGTGATCTTCGTGCCGGAGCGCGCGCCGGTCGGCAAGGTGGCGCAGCTTCTGATTTTCGGTGCGAACGTCGTGAGCGTGCGCGGCGATTACCGCCAGACGTTCGAACTGAGCAAAGCCGCCATCGAAAAATGGGGGTTCTATAACCGCAACGCGGGCATCAACCCGATTTTGACGGAAGGTAAAAAGACCGTCGCGCTGGAAATCGCCGAACAGCTGAACTGGAACCCGACCGACTGGGTCGCGGTCTCCGTCGGCGACGGCTGCACGATCGGCGGCGTATACAACGGCTTCTACGATCTGCTGCAGCTCGGCATGATCGAGCGCATCCCGAAAATCCTCGGCGTACAGTCCACCGGCTGCTGCCCGTTTGTCGACGCGGACGCGCGCGGCGGGGACCTCGTGCCCATGCCGGAAAACACACTGGCCGACAGCATCGCCGTTGGCGTACCCCGCAACCCGAAAAAAGCGCAGCGCGCCGTCCGGGACAGCGGCGGCAGATGGATTGCCGTTTCCGACGACGAAATTCTCTCGGCAATGCGTCTTTTAGGCCGCACGGAAGGCGTTTTCGGCGAACCGGCCGGGGTCACGGCCACCGCGGGCGCAAAAAGGGCGGTGGAGCAGGGGATCATCAAGGCGGGCGAAAGCGTAACCGTCATCTCGACCGGAAGCGGTTTGAAAGACGTTAAAAACGCAATGAAGGCGGCGGGCGAGCCGTTCCGCTGCGAACCGGACATACATGCGCTGGAGGCAAGCGGAAGAATCAAATAAACAGATAGTATATTATCGCGATTTATGCATTTTTATTTGCATAAATATGAGGTTTTTCTTCGAAATATGTTACAGGCGGTTGTATCATTCCTGAAAGAATGATATAATATACAGCGTTTGTTAGGTTGTTTCACCGGGAATCGGTGTTGCAATAAATCAAATTTAAGCAGGAGGAAAACATGAAAAAGATCATTGCTCTGGTTCTGGTTGCAGTATTGGCTTTTGCGTTTATCGGATGCGCTAAGACTGCCGATACCGGCGAAGATGCGCTCAAGATCGGCGTCATCCTCGTCGGCGACGAAAACGAAGGCTACACCTATGCTCACATCGAGGGCATCAAGGGCGCCATGGCGAACCTTGGCATCACCGACGATCAGGTCATCTGGAAGTATTCGATCCCTGAAGACGAAACTTGCTATGACACCGCGGTCGACCTTGCCGAGCAGGGCTGCTCGATCATCTTCTCCAACAGCTACTCGCATCAGTCCTACATGGTTCAGGCTGCCGAAGAGTATCCGGACGTCGTGTTCTGCCCGGCCACCGGCGACACTGCCGCCGTCTGCGGTCTCGACAACGTCATCAACTTCTTCCCCTACACCTATGAGTCCCGCTACGTATCCGGCGTCGTCGCCGGTATGAAGCTCAAAGAGCTCATGGACGCGGGCACCGTGACCGATCCCTATATCGGCTACGTCGGCGCTTATCCGTATGCGGAAGTGGTCAGCGGCTATACCGCGTTCTTCCTCGGCATCAAATCCATCGTGGAAGACGCGCATATGGACGTCATCTACACCAACAGCTGGTTTGACATGACCAAAGAAGCGGAAGCCGCCAACACCCTGATGTCCAAGGGCTGCGTCATCATCGGCCAGCACGCAGACTCCACCGGTGCGCCCTCCGCCGTTCAGGCCAAGCTTGACGCAGGCGAAGTGCATTACAGCATCGGCTACAACGTAGACATGCTTTCTGTCGCGCCCACCGCCGCCCTGACCAGCGCGCAGAACAACTGGTCCGTGCTTTACACGGATATCCTCACCGCCTTCATCAACGGCGAAGACATGAAAGCCGACTACTCCGGTGGTTACAATGAAGACGCCGTTATGATCTCCGCCCTGGGCGAGAGCTGTGCGGAAGGCACTGCCGAAAAGGTTGAAGAAGTCATCGCCGGCCTGAAAGACGGCTCGCTGCATGTCTTCGATACGGCCACCTTCACGGTTGGCGGCGAAACTCTGACGT
>DAOTGE010000008.1:0-71894 GCA_035446965.1 Eubacteriales bacterium | reverse complement strand
TCCCGGTAGAGCGTGCCGTTGCGGATGACGATACCTTTGCTGCGCGCGCTGTAATAATCCCCGGTTACGGCGAAGACAGCGTTGTTTTCCTCAGCGGTCTTTGTCGGAAAAGCATAGATGCTTTTGCCATATGTTCCTTTTGCGAACGCGGTTTTAAGCGCGTCGATGTTTTTCACATACACGTCCGCAACGAAATACGTCACGTTGTTTTCCTGAACGCGGTCAATCGCGATGCGTACGGTATCCGTTTGGTAACTGTAGAGCGCGTTCGTACCCGTATCAATCGCGGGGAAGGTTGCGGAGAAGTCGCCCGGTTCGGGCGTTGCCGTCGGTTCCGGCGTGGCGGCCGCAACGGCTGCTGCATCGGCCGAAACAGCCGTGTCTGCATTCGGCGTCGCAGCTGTCGCAGCAGTGGCATAAAGCGAGGCGCCGACCGGCTGAAGCTTTTGCGGAATCACATGATGGAACAGGGCAAAGACGTTAAGCGCAACGCCGAGAAGGATGAAATCCCGCAAAATGACCTTAAAAGCGCTGGCTTTCTTCTTTTTCGCTGCGTGCTTCCGCCTGTACTGCATACCGTCCTCCACAAAATAATCTTTGTGTAGGATAGCACCGCAAAATGAGAATCGACCGGGAAGAACATGATAACTCAATGAGAAAACGATTTTAAGCAAACAAACGGCGCTCTCTTGCGAGAGCGCAGGAGACCGTCAAAAAACCCGTTTTTTGACGGGATAACCGCTCTTTGCCTCTCGCCCTTCCGGGCTTCCGGGCGGCAAAGAGCACAAAGAAACCGCCCGTTCCGGGCGATCCGTTACGCCGGATGAACCGGCGCAGCCGGAATCAACAGGTTAAGGGCCGCGGCCCTTAACAATCCCAAGAACTTTTTTGACAGACTGCGGCACTCTCTTGCGAGAGCGCCGTTTGTTTGCTTAAAGCGCTATTTTGGAAGCGTCACGGAGATGGAAGTGCCTTTGCCCGGTTCACTTTCAACCGATGCATAGCCGCCGTGCGCCTGCGCAATTGCATATACGATGGAGAGCCCAAGCCCCATCCCGCCGGTTGAACGCGCGCGCGCCTGATCGACGCGATAAAAACGCTCGAATATGTGTTCATAATGCTCGGCGTCCATGCCGACGCCATCGTCGGAAACCGACAGCGTCACGCTGACCTGATCGGCAGAGCATGCAAGGCGAACCGCGCCGCCGCTCGGCGTGTATTTCACGCTGTTATCGATCAGCGCGCGCAGCATTTGCTTGATCATCGTCCGGTCGGCTGTCATGCTGTCGGCTTCTTCCGAAATGTCGACGATATACATATGTTCCGTATCGATCAGCGATTGTTCTTCAATCAATTCACCAAAGAGTTCGGCGACACTAAATCCGGAAAGATTCAGTTGCGACTGCATGTTGTCGAACCGTGCAAGAAACAGAAGGTTTTCGACCAGCTGGTTCATGTATTCCGTCTGCTTTTGCAGCGCGCGAATGCTGTCTTTCAGCACGGCCTTATCTTCGCTGCCCCAACGGGAAAGCAAATCCACATTGCCCTGCATAACCGCAAGCGGCGTGCGTAGTTCGTGGGAAACGTCCGCAACGAAACGACCCTGCTGGCGATAGGCGGCCGAAACGCGTTCCAGCATGCCGTTGATCGTGAGCGCGAGGCTTTTGAGTTCGTCGTCGGGTTCCGGCACGTCAAGGCGCGCGTCCAGATTGCTGCCGCCAATCTGGTTTGTCGCCGCAATCATTTGGCTGATCGGGGCTAGCATTCTCCGGCTCGTCGCGCGCCCGACCAGCAGCGCCGCCAGCGCGCCGATGAGGTTTGCGCCGATGAGCAGAATCCCGAGCAACTTCAGGAACGACGCTTCGCTTTGCAGATTTTGAACGATATAGATCGTGCCGTATACGGTGCTGTGCTCCTGAATGTTATGGGAGGCGCAAAGCAGCAGGTTACCTTCGCCGAAGACCAAAACCGGCGAATTACCTGCGCTTGGCAGTGTTTCTTCGTTCAGGTGGAAGTTAAGCATTCGGTTGATCATATTGCCCGACGTATCGTAGATGAATATGGAAAGATACGGATCGTTGTTTTGCTCCTCTAAAATTTCCTGATTGGAAAGCGGCTCGCCTTCCTCGATTTCTTCGACCAGATGATCGCTGATCAGTTCCATTGTAATGACAAGGTTGGAAGATTGCTTTTTAATCAAAAATTGAAACGCGGAAAAGAATACCCCGATGGTCAGCAAGAACAGCATGACTGCAAACAGCAGGGCGTAGACCGCCGTCAGCCGGTCCGATAGTTTATTCTTTGCGCGTTTTGTCCCGAATGACATAGCCGATCCCCCGTACCGTTTCAATGATCCTGTTTTCGTCCGTATCGTGAATGCGGTTTCGCACATAACGCACGTAAACGTCCACGACGTTGCTGTTGCCCGCGTATTCATAGCCCCAAACGTGACTGAGTATCTGATCACGCGTGAGCACGATGTCGCGATTCCTTAACAGATATTCCAAAAGGTCGTATTGTGTTTTCGTCAGTTCGACGATTTCGCCGCCGCGCGTGACCTGCCGGGATGAAGTCGTCAGCACCAGGTCGCCGATGGACAGCGTGTCAGCGGGCGTTGCCTGCGCGGAAGAATCCGCCGTGCGGAGTACCATGCGAATCCGCGCGAGCAGCTCCTCTATGTGAAACGGCTTTGTGATGTAGTCGTTTGCGCCGGTGTCCAGCCCGTTGACTTTTTCCATGATTGCGTCCCGCGCCGTGACCATGATGACCGGAACCGCGCTTTCCCTGCGCAGCCGCCGGAGAACCTCAACGCCGTTGAGTTCGGGCAGCATCACGTCCAGGAGGATCAGGTCGAACGTTCCGGACAGCGCTTTTTCAAGGCCGCTGCGTCCGTCGGAACAGCTGTCGACCGCATAGCCTTCGTGCTGGAGTTCAAGCGTCAGAAACCGAACGATCTCAGCTTCGTCTTCAACGATCAGTATCCGCATAAAGCCGTTTTCCTCCTCCCGTACCTTTAATACCACCATAGCGGCTCTGCAAAAGAAAATCAATCTCTATACATTATATCGAAAATGGAACGCCACAAAATGAGGATTGCATGAGAATTTCTTAATAATTCATTGAAACGGGAATTTCATCCAATTCTCATGATGCGTTCGCGGGATTCTCATGAGCCTTGTGTAGGATGATTCAAACAGGAGAGGATGCAGAGATGGAGCAGATGCAGCCCGGCGGCAAACATACGGAATGGTCCGGGGCGCTCGTCATTGTACGGGACGCGCTGATATTCCTTTTGTGTCTGCTTACGCTTGCACTTGTCTACTTCGTTTCTCCGGAGTCGCTGAGCGGCGGCACGTCTGCGAAAGCCACTGCGCAGACAAGCGCGGCCGTGCTTTCGGAAAACGTCGAAACCTTGGTACCGCAGACGATCGTCCCACAGACAAACGCTGTTTTGTCTGCAACCGCAACAACAGCGCAAACACCGTCTCCGGCACCGGAACCGACGCCTTCGCCAACGCCAGACCCCGCAGCAAACGGCGATTTTTCCGCAACATTTCCAACGTATGATACGGGTGCGGACGCGCTTTATAGTTACCAGACGGATACGGTAAAAATCGCAATCGACAAAGTGCAATCGGACGGCGTGACGTATTTCGTTGCGGACGTATATGTGAAAAGCATCGATGCATTCAAAACTGCGTTTGCAAAGGATTCTTATGGACGTGGCCTGCATGAAATGCCGCTGAAAATTGCGGGCGATAACAATGCTGTGTTTGCAGTCTCCGGCGACTATTACGGTGCGCGGGAGCAGGGCGTCGTGGTGCGCAACGGCATTCTCTATCGGGATGTGATGGGCGACGATGTTTGCATGTTAAGAAAAGACGGCACGCTGCGCGTTTATCAAAAGAGCTTGTTTTCGCCGCTCGATATGCTGGACGACACGGTTTGGCAGGCGTGGGCGTTCGGTCCGGTGCTTGTGCAGGACGGCGCGGCCTGCGATACATCCTCAAGCCGGATTAAGGTGAAAAATCCGCGCAGTGCGATCGGGTACTATGCGCCGGGGCACTACTGCTTCATTGTCGTCGACGGCCGGCAGAATGGATACTCCACCGGTATGACGCTCGACGAACTGGCGAACACGTTCGTTTCGCTTGGCTGCGTAACGGCCTATAACCTCGACGGCGGCGCGACCGCCATGATGGTGTTCGACGGAGCGGTCATCAGCCAGCCGACGAACGGCGGACGTTCGTCCAGCGACATCATTTACTTTTAGTGTATTTCAGGGGGTTCGATTTCAATGAACAAACAGCGTTTCTGGGGATTTTTTGCACATACCAGCATTATCATTGGCATGATGTTTGTGATCTTTTTTGTGATCGACCGGTTTAACCCGGCAATGGAATTTTTAAGCAGCAATATCAGTAAATGGCTCATTTTGATTTTTGCCATATGCTCCATTTTAAACGGGCTGTTTTCCGCGGTGTTTTTGTTTCAGAAGCAGAAGCGGCACGAAGAGAAGCGAGGCAATGCGCCGCCCAGAGCAACCCCGAACCAAATTCATGCTGCACAGCGGAGCTTCGCTCAACCGCAGTACGATACACATGATAACATACAGCGGCAAAGAACACCGAAAGGCCGTGTGAATGCAAACGGATATCCAACGCAGCAACGTCCGCCGGAACAGCGGCAGTACCGGCACGCTGCATCGGCTTTGACGCAACCTAATATGGAAGCAGAGCATTTGAACCCGCGCGCCGGACAATAGTGCCGACATGGCCTGAAAAAAGATAAGATTATGTGCAGGAAGGGTTAATAATTTCTATGTCAAATACTGGTAATTATGTTTGAATTTTTACTATGCATTTTAACCCCACTTAATCATCTGTAATTGGAGTACTCTATAGCGATTCAACGATATTGGGACTGCGCGGAGAATCCATTTCTCTCCGCCAAAACGAAGAACGCCCGTTCGGGCGTTCTTCGTTTTTCGCATACGGACGGAGGGACTGAAGGACGGGAAAAAGCAAACCGCACTGCGGGCAGCCGCCCGGAAAAAGCGCGCAAATTTCTTTTGAAAAAGGTATTGACGAAAAACGGAAATGTTGCTATTATCTTGAATGTTTGATATGAAACTGTTGGATATATAACTATTATAGTAAAGGAAGGAGGTCGCCCGCGAAAATGGATAGGATCGGAATGGAACTTCGCTCGCTGAACAATCTGATTCGGCGGTATTTTGAGTTCTCCTCGCACAAGCGGGAAATCGAAAGCGTAACGGGCAACAACGGGTGGATTATCGGTTACCTTGCCGACAACAGTGGCCGGGACGTCTTTCAGAAAGACATCGAAAATCACTTCACCATCACCAGGTCCACCGCCTCGAAGGTGCTCAGCCTGATGGAGAGCAAGGGACTGATTACGAGGCAGTCGGTCGCGCGCGACGCGAGGCTGAAAAAGATTGTACTCACGAAAAGGGCCTGGGACATCAGCAATACGATGCGCGAAGATTCGGAAAAAATGGAGAGCACACTCGTGCAGGGGTTTTCGGACGAAGAAATTGAAGAACTCGTCTCCTATATCAGAAGAATGAAAGAAAACATCTCCGCTTCACAGGAGATTGGCTGAGGAACTTTATGATTAAGAAACTGTTGTCCAGCATACGGGACTACAAAAAAGATACGATTTTAACGCCGGTTTATGTAACGCTGGAATCGATCCTTGAGATAATTATTCCAACCCTGATGGCGTTTTTAATCGACAACGGGATTGAAGCGAAAAACATGCGCTATGTCCTGCTGATGGGCGTCGCGCTGGCGGTCGCCGCTGCGGTTTCGCTGGTCACCGGCGCGCTGGCCGGGCGCAGCGCCGCGATTTCGTCGAGCGGGTTTGCAAAGAACCTGCGCCACGATATCTTTTACAACGTGCAGAAATTCTCGTTTTCAAACATCGACAAGTTTTCGACGGCGAGCATCATTACCAGGCTGACCACCGACGTGACGAACGTGCAGAATGCGTTTCAGATGATCGTGCGGCTTGGCGTCCGCGCGCCGATGATGATCATATTCGCACTGCTGTTCTCCATCCGCATCGACGCGAAGCTGTCCCTGATTTTCTTTGCGGTGATGCCGGTGCTCGCAGTCGGGCTGTGGCTCATCATGTCGCATGTGCACCCGGTTTTCGTGCGCGTTTTCAACACCTACGACAAGCTGAACAATATGGTTCAGGAGAACCTGCACGGCATCCGGGTCGTCAAGTCCTATACGCGGGAAGCATACGAAGAAAAGCGCTTCGGGGGTGTTTCCCAGATGATCTTCAAGGACTTTTCAAAGGCGGAAAAGCGGATTGCATTCAACATGCCGCTGATGCAGTTCTGCCTGTATACCAGCATGCTGCTGCTTTCGTGGTTCGGCGCAAAAGCGATCGTTGCGAGCAACAACAGCGCCGCGCTGGGGCTTTCGACGGGTGAACTCACGAGCCTGATTACATACGCCATGCAGATTCTCATGAGCCTGATGATGTTTTCCATGATCTTCGTCATGGTCATCATCTCCCGTGCGTCCGCGGAACGCATCGCGGAGGTGCTGGACGAGGAAAGCGACATGCAGAACACGGAACACCCGGTTTTCGGCATCAAGGACGGCTCCGTTGCCTTTGAACACGTCACGTTCGCCTATTCGAAAAAGGCCGACCGGCCGGTTTTGAAGGACATCGACCTGACCATCCGATCGGGCGAAACGGTCGGAATCATTGGCGGAACGGGTTCTTCGAAAACCAGCCTGGTGCAGCTGATTCCGCGCCTGTACGACGTTGCGCAAGGAAGGGTCGCCGTTGGCGGCGTAGACGTGCGGGACTACGATTTGGAAACGCTTCGCAACGGGGTCGCCATGGTGCTGCAGAAAAACGTGCTTTTCTCCGGCTCGGTCAGGGAAAACCTGCGCTGGGGCAACGAGAGCGCCACGGACGAGGAACTCGTGCACGCATGCGTGCTTGCGCAGGCCGACGACTTTATCCGCGAGTTCCCGGACCAGTATGAAACCCATATCGAACAGGGCGGCGCCAACGTGTCCGGCGGTCAGCGGCAGCGGCTCTGCATTGCCCGCGCGCTCCTCAAAAAGCCCAAAATACTGATTCTGGACGATTCGACCAGCGCGGTCGATACGCATACCGACAGCCGGATCCGGCAGGCGTTCCGGACGGAAATTCCGGACACGACGAAAATCATCATCGCGCAGCGCGTCGCGTCCGTGCAGGACGCCGACAAAATCATCGTAATGGACAGCGGGGCGATCAGCGCGGTCGGCACGCACGAGGAACTGCTGAAAAGCAGTGCAATCTACCGGGAAGTCTATGAATCCCAGAACAGGGGAGGCGATCTCCATGAATAAATTCAAGGGAAAACCCGGCGCGCCGGCGCCCGGGAAAAAGCCGGAAGCGCGCTTTAAACCGGGGACGATCAAACGTCTGCTCTCCTATATGTCCGCATACAAAATTCAGCTGATTTTCGTCGTCGTCTGCATTCTGCTGAGCGCGGCGGCCATGGCGGCGTCCTCGCTGTTTCTGAAAACGCTGATCGATAACTACATCACCCCGCTGCTGGGGCAGGCGAATCCCGTTTTCACGGAACTGTTCCGCGCAATCCTGATCATGGGCGGCATCTACCTCGTCGGCGTGCTTTCCACGCTGTTTTATAACCGCAGCATGGTGGTCATCGCACAGGGAACGCTGAAAAAAATCCGCGACTCCATGTTTGCGCATATGCAGGCGCTGCCGATCCGCTATTTCGACACGCATACCCATGGCGACGTCATGAGCCGCTACACCAACGACACCGATACGCTCCGCCAGGCGATTTCGCAGAGCCTGCCGCAGATTTTTTCGTCAATCATGACCGTGACCGCGGCGTTTCTCTCCATGCTGTACCTTAGCGTCGGCATGACGGTGTTCGTCGTTGCGTTCGCCTTCCTGCTGCTGAAGGTCATACGGATGCTGGTGGGCCGGAGCGGCAAATACTTCATGGACCAGCAGACCGCGCTCGGCGGCGTCAACGGCTACATCGAGGAGATGGTCAACGGACAGAAAGTGATCAAGGTGTTCTGTCATGAACAAGCCGCCGAAAAGGAGTTCGACGAAAAGAACGAGGAACTCTGCCACAGTTCGACAGAAGCGAATAAATACGGCAATATCACAATGCCAATCGTCGGCAACATGGGCTATATGCTCTATGTGCTCGTCGCCATCATCGGCGGCGCGGCCGGCATCGCGGAACTGCCCAACCTGAGTCTCACCGGCGTCAACGTCCTGACGATCGGCACGATCGTGTCCTTTCTGACGTTGTCGCGCAGTTTCATCAACCCCATCGGACAGATTTCCATGCAGTTCAACATGGTGGTCATGGCGCTCGCCGGCGCTTCCAGAATTTTTGAACTGATGGACGCGGAAGTGGAGCAGGACGACGGGTACGTCACCCTCGTCAACGCAAAAGAGGTCGACGGTGAAATCGTGGAGTGCGCCGAACGGACCGACGCCTGGGCCTGGCGGCATCCGCACGGCGACGGCACGGTCACCTATACGCCGCTGCAGGGTGAAATTCGTTTTTACGATGTGGATTTCGGGTACGAAGCGGACAAAATCGTGCTGCACAACATTACGCTTTACGCCGAACCGGGACAGAAAGTTGCGTTCGTGGGCGCAACCGGCGCGGGTAAAACGACGATCACCAACCTGATCAACCGCTTTTACGACCTTGCGGACGGAAAGATCCGCTACGACGGCATCAACATCAACAAGATCAAAAAAGCCGACCTGCGCCGTTCGCTGGGCATCGTCCTGCAGGACGTGAACCTCTTCACCGGCACGGTCATGGAAAATATCCGCTACGGCAAGCTGGACGCGACCGACGAGGAGTGTGTCGCCGCGGCGAAACTCGCCAACGCGGACGGGTTTATCCGGATGCTGCCGCAGGGGTATCAAACCGTGCTCAAGGGCGACGGAAGCGGCCTTTCGCAGGGACAGCGTCAGCTGATCTCCATTGCGCGCGCCGCCGTGGCCGATCCGCCCGTGATGATTCTGGACGAGGCGACCTCGTCCATCGACACCCGTACGGAAGCCATCGTGCAGAAGGGCATGGACGCGCTGATGCAGGGCAGGACGGTGTTTGTGATTGCACACCGGCTTTCCACCGTGCAGAATTCCGACGTGATTATGGTGCTGGAGCATGGCCGGATTATCGAGCGCGGCAGCCACGAGCATCTGCTGGCGGAAAAAGGGAAGTACTATCAGCTCTATACCGGCGCGTTCGAGCTCGAATAAGCACGGCGACGGCTGGAACGGGCGGCGGAAAGTGCCGCTCGCGCTGCAAACAATCAGGGCCGCCCGCAAAACGGGCGGCCCTGACGTGTATCCGCAGTGAAAAATACTTCAGATCCGGCTTTCATCCACTTTCAGGATTACGTCGCCGAAGGTTTCCCGGTTTTTGTGGAACCAGGCGTTGGCATAGGAACACGAGCCGACCGCCTTCAGGCCGTTGTCCCGCAGATATGCCGCGACCGCCTGCATCAAAATACCGGCGACGCCCTGTCCCCGGTAAGCGGGGTTCACGTAGGTATGGTCGATATCGACCTCGTTATGCCCGATGGAATGATACGTCGCTTCCGCGATTACGTCCTGTTTTTCGTCGACGCTGAAGACGCGTCCTTCGGTAAATTGAAATTCCATAAAGACCTTCCATTATAAAAACAGATTAGGCGTTCAGCCGTGCGCTTGCATGCCGCCTGATACTATCATTGCAAAAACGGCGGCCGCCGTCAACAAAATCCGCAAGAGCACTTAAAAAAGACCGCTGCCCGGCGCGGGAACGCATCTGCGACCGTCAAAAACCAGTTTTTGACGGGTTAACCGTTCTTTACCTCTCGTCCTTCGAACCCACGGGCGGCAAAGAACACAAATAAACCGCCCATTCCGGGCGATCCGCTGCGCCGGAAAAACGGGTTAAGGGCCACGGCCCTTAACAATCCAAGTGACCGTTTTGACAGACGAAAGGAACGCCTGAACGGACGTTCCTTTTTGCGTGGAAAAAATTTCCGGCTGCACTTATACGCCGGTCGATTCGCGCAGAATGAGCTCCGTGTCCACCAGATACCGCTGCGGCTGCTGGGACGGGTTCGCAATGACGGACAGCAGCTGCGTGAGCGCCATGGAGGCGATGGTGAAGCGCGGCTGGCTGACGGTCGTGATGTTCGGCGTGGTCATCACGGAGATGTCCGTGTTGTCGAAACCGGCGACGATGATGTCGCCCGGCACTTGCAGCCCTTCCAGCGCGCAGGCGCGCAGCGCCGCGGCGGCCATGATGTCCGAAACGCAGAAGATCGCTTCGGGCGGTTCGGTGCTTTTGAGCATGGCGGACACGGCGGACACGGTCGCGCTGAAGCTGCCGTCCGGAATCGTTATGATCATCGAAGGGTCCTGCTCGATGCCCGCGGCCAAAAGCGCCTCCCGGTACCCGTGCAGCCGTAAACGCGCGTAGGTATAGCGGTCCGGGTCGCAGTTGACCAGCACAATGCGCTTTTTGCCGGTGGAGATGAGATAGCGCATCAGCTTTTTGGTTGCGTCCAGATTGTCGATCGTGACGCACGGGACGCTGCCGCTTTCGTTGAATTCGCTGCACTGCACGACGGCGACGCGGTCGCTGAGCTGGCCGAGGACTGCGTCGTCCACGCGCTGCAGCAGGATGACGCCGGAGATATCCGTCTGCGCAATCAGCTTGAGTACGCCGCCGATGTTGGACTTGCTGAGCGTTTCGTTGAGGATCAGCAGCGTGCAGCCGTTCTGTTTCGACGCGTTGCGGATGCCCTGCAGAACGTCCGTGTAGAACGGGTTTGTCAAAATCGGTGTAATTGCCAGGATGCGGCGGCTGCCGCCCGCGTCCAGGGCGCGCGTTTCGGGGACCGTGCCGCCGAGTTCCTTGATGACGGCGTAAATTTTTCGGAGCGTTTCGGGTTTTACCAAATTGGGCTGTTTGAGCGCGCGCGAGACGGTTGCAACGGAGATGTCCAGCGCCTCGGCAATGCGGCTGTAAGGGACTTTTGTGTTGTTCATTCAATCACCAGCTATCTGCGTCTTTTGTTCTTCCCGTTTACTATATATGAAATGAAAAAGACAGTCAACCACTATTTTCATAAAAATGCAAATATTACATTTAGAATGTAAAAAACATTTCCTGGTTTTAACGAGCTATTTTACATTATTATATAAAAGCGGGAAAAAACAGACGCGCACATACGCGGCGCACTAAAATATTACAGAAATAGTTATGAAAATATGAAAGAATCATATTGACATTTTGCAAAATCAATGCAATAATCAGACACAAGAACAAGCATTCTCCTGCAGCAATCCAACACACATCAGAACGAAGTAAGGAATGAAGCTATGAATATCAGTTTTCACACAGATGCATTTAATTCCGCTGCGTTCAGCTTTTTCAAAGCGGTCGACTGGGCGCAGAAAAACGACGTGCACCGCATCGAATGCGGCGTGATCGAGGGCGTTTCCTGGATTCACGGACTCGGATATTTCCCGCATATTTCACTGACGGAGGACCCCGTAAAAGTACGGGACAAGATGGCGCGGCAGGGCGTTTGCTTTTCTCAGATTGACGCGGCGTATCCGCTTTCCGGGCTGGACGGCATCACGCTGGGCGTTTCGTACGTGCTCAAGTCCATGCAGTGGGCAAAGCTCGCGGGGTGTCCCAACATCGCAACGACGGACGGGCTGCTTGCGCCCGAAGGCCTTTCGGACACGGAATCGCTGGAACTCATGAAGCGCTCCTACGGAATCATCGTGGAAGCCGCCGAGCGCTATGGCATCAACGTAAACATCGAAATCCACGGATACTTCACGACGAAGCCGGATTATGTCGAGCAGATGCTCGCGTTCTGCGACTCAAAGTATTTCGGGCTGAATTTCGACACCGGCAATTCCTTTATTTCCGGCGCGGACCCGGTTTCGTTCAGCAGGCGCTTCCTCAAAAGAATCAACCATGTGCACATCAAAGACGTTTCCGCATCGCTCGCGGCACAGAGCCGCGGCGAGGAAAACGGCATCGCGGTCAGCCACTGCGCAATCGGCGAAGGCGTGAACGCGGACAACATCGTAACAATCATCGCAATGCTGCGCGACGGCGGCTACACCGGCACGCTGAGCATGGAGACCGAAGGCGGCGGCGGGCCGCTGATTGAAAAATCGCTCGCGTGGCTCCGCAAAACGCTCCGCGAACTCGAAATTCCCGAAGAAAAGTAAAAATCTCACAAAAACCGATTTCATTTTAAAAAAGAATTCTTCCGGCAGCAATGCTGGAGAATATAATAAAAGGAGGAACTTTCTAAATGAAAAAAGCACTGTCTTTGCTTCTCGTTCTGATGATGGCGCTCGCGCTGGTTGCCTGCACGTCGACGGAAACGGCCGAACCCGCGGCCGAGAGCGAAACGACAACGGAAACTGCAGCCGAAACCACGGAAACAACTGCGGAAGAACCCGCCGCCGAGGCTGAAACGGCGGTCAAAATCGGCTATATCTCTCCCGGTTCGGACACATGGTACCTGCGCGCGGAAGAAGGCGCACAGTGGGCCTGCGAAAAAGCCGGCGCAGAGTTCGTAGCCGTCAACTCCAACCGTGATTCCGAGCAGGAAATCGCCAACATCGAGCAGCTCATCAACGAGGGCGTCGACTGTATCGTGATCCTGTCCTGGAATGAAGCGGGCTGCGTATCCTGCGCGGAAATGTGCCAGGAAGCCGGCATCGGCTGCGTCGTGTTCGACGCGTGCGGCGTGATGTTTAACCACGATGTGGACATCACCGCGTCGGTCGACTTCGACTGGGCGGGCATGGGCGCAATCTATGCCGACTGGATGCAGGCGAACTATCCCGGCGAGAAATACGTCTTCATCAACGGCACGATGGACAGCGTCGTCTGCCAGACTGTTGAAACGAACCTGAAGGCCGCCACCGAGGCGCTTGGCTCCAACGAGTGCGTCGACGTACGCTTTGGCCAGTACAACCCCGAAACCGCCGCCAACGAAGCGGAAGACCTGGTCAACTCCGGCCTCGAATTCTCCGTCATCGGCGTGATCAACGAGGACTGCGCCGCCGCGATCATCACCCGTCTTGAGGATATGGGCGTGGCCGACAAGTACCATGTATTCGCCGAGAACGGTTCCGAAACCGGCATCGACCTGATCAAGGCCGGCAAGCTGGACTTCACGATTTCCTCTTCGCCCGGACTGGAAGCCGCAATCGCCGCGCTGGTCGGCGTCGACGCTGTGAAAAACGGCGGAGACATCAACCGCAAGGTCGACTGCCCGATCGCCTCGGCGACCATCGAAAACGTGGACGATCCGTATTCGGTCATCCCGTGGGCCGTGGACGAAGAAGTCTGGATCAACATCATCCAGGACAGCTTCCCCGAGTACGCGTACTTCTTTGAAGCCTGACGAAAAACGGACGTAACTCAATAACCGGAAAGGCAGAGAAGTCCGAAAGGGCTTCTCTGCCGGATATCGACATTGCAAGGGAAACGATGTAGGGTATAAGTATGGAAAAACTGCTGGAACTAAAGAATATATCGAAATCCTACTCGGGCGTAACGGTCCTTGAGGACATCAGCGTGGCGCTCTACGCGGGCGAGGTTCTGTGCCTCGTCGGCGAAAACGGCGCGGGAAAGTCCACCATGATCAAAATCATGTCGGGAGCGATTGCACCGGACTGCGGCCAGATTGAAATCGGCGGCAAATCCTATGAGCGCCTGCATCCGCGCGAGGCGATCGACCTCGGGGTTGCGACCATCTATCAGGACATCGACCTGGTCGACAATCTGACGGTGGCCGACAACATCTTCCTGGGCTGCGAACTGCGCAGAAAGTCCGGCGCGATCGACGCAAGGCGGCAGGAGAAGATTTCGGACGGCCTGTTTGAAGAGCTGAAGCTGAGCAGCATCCGCGGCAGCCAGATGCTTTCCGAACTGTCGACCGCGCAGAAGCAGTGCGTGCAGATCGTCAAGGCGCTGCACAACAAGGCGCGCGTTCTGATTCTGGACGAGCCGACCGCCTCGCTGGGCGAGGAGGAAACCGCCGCGCTGCTGGAACTGGTGAAAAAGCTTGCTTCCGGCGGCATGGGCATCATCTACATTTCGCACTATATCGACGAGCTGTTCCAGGTCGGCACGCGGCTGCTGGTCCTCAAGGACGGGCGGCAGATTGCAATACGCAACACGTCGGAAACCGAGCCGGAGGAGATCATACACGACATGATCGGCCGGAACGCAAAGAGCCTCTATTCGCGCGAGTTCTTCCCGCTGGGAGACGGCACGCTGGAGATCAAGGGCTTTTCGGACAAGAAGCACGTGCACGACGTGAGTTTCACGGTCCGTGCAGGCGAGATTTTCGGCCTTGGCGGGCTGGTCGGCGCGGGGCGGACGGAACTGGTCCGCATGATTTACGGGTGCGATCGCAACCGCTATGGAAAGGTCTATCTGAACGGGAAAGATATCACTCCCCGGAGTCCGAAGGACGCGACCCGGAAGGGTGTTTTCATGATATCCGAGGACCGCAAGCGCGACGGGCTGCTTGCGCTGCGCTCCGTAAAGGAGAACATCAGCGTAACGAGCAACGAACGGCGCGAGTTCATTAACCTCAGGCGGGAAGCGCAGCGGGTCGACGAGAGCATCGAATGGTTCCGCATCAAGGTGAACGACCCGAATATGCAGGTGACGAGCCTTTCCGGCGGCAACCAGCAAAAGACGCTGATTGCGCGGTGCGTGCTCGATCCCGGAACGGTCTATATTTTCGACGAACCGACCAAGGGCGTCGATATCGGGGCCAAAGAAGAAATCTACGAGCATATACTCAGTTTTGCCAAGCAGCATAAGTTTGTCGTCATCGTTTCGTCGGACATGCCTGAACTGATTTCAATCAGCGACCGCATCGGCGTGATGCGCGAAGGGCGCCTGGTGGACGTTGTCAACGCCCGCGAAACGAACGAGGACGCCTTGCTGCGCAAGTATTTCGGCGTATAAAAGGCTTTCATCACGATTGGGAGGATTTTCGATTATGAACCGCAGTAAGTCGGGTATAAAGGTCGGACGCGTACTGTTTTCACAGCCGGTTGTGCTGTTTTTGCTGGTGGTGCTCATCAGCGTGGTGACCGGGTCCGTCAACGACAAGTTTTTGACATGGAACAACATCAGCAGCATCCTGCGGCAGGCCACCAGCCTCGGTCTGGTCGCCGCGGGCGTAACGATTCTGATTATTTCGGGACACTTCGACGTTTCCATCGGCAGCATGATCGGCATGACGACCTGCACGATGGCGATATTGGTCAATCAGGGAATGAATACGTGGCTCGTGTCGCTCATCGGCATTTTGATCTGCGTTGCGTGCTCCATGCTCAACGGCGCGATGACCATTCTGTTTCAGGCGCCGTCGTTCATCGTGACCCTTGCGACCGGCAGCGTGTATTACGGGATTGCGCTTTTGATGACCAAGGGCTATATGCAGACCCTCTACGGCAAATACAGGTTTCTCGCTTCCTATCAGATTTTCGACGTAATCCCGTTTTTATTCCTCGTGCTGTTCCTGGGCTTCCTGTTCATCTACCTGCTGCTTAAGTACACGCGCACGGGCCGGGAAGTATACGCAATCGGCACCAACGAGAACGCGGCGTACCTCTCCGGCATCAACGTCAAGGCGAGCAAGGTGAAGTTCTTTATGATCAGCGGCGTTTTGACCGGCTTTGCCTGCATGGTCATGCTCTCGCGCATCAGTGCCGCGCAGGCTTCGTCCGGCGCGGGGATGGAACTGGAGGCGATCGGCGCGGTCGTAATCGGCGGTTCGTCGATCAACGGCGGCAAAGGCGGCGTAATCGGCACGTTCTTCGGCGTTGTGCTTTTGAGCATGATATCGAGCGCAATCAACATGCTGCAGATCAGCCCGTATTACGAGGACATCGTATACGGCCTCGTGATCGTCATTGCGCTGGCGATTACCGCCCTGCGCAACCGTATGATGGAACGCCAGAACGGCTGAAAAACGCAGAAGCACCAGACAAGGAGGCGGCTATGTATCACCTTGCTATGACGCAGTGGATCGTCGGCGACGAGAAACTGGAGGACAGCTGCGAGCGTCTCCGGCGATACGGGTACGACGGCATCGAGTTCGCCGCGGAACCGTATACGCTGGATGCGGAGGCCTGCAAAGCGCTGCTGAAAGAGTACGGCCTTGACTGCCGCTCGCTCTGCGGCATCTTCGGGGAGGAACGCGACCTGACGAGCGCGGGCGGCGCGGGCAGGACCGCTGTGCGGTATCTGCGCGACAGCGTGGACTTTGCCGTAAAAGTCGGCGCGGGCGTCGTGATTGCGGTGCCTTCGCCCGTTGGGCGCGTCGCGCCGCCAAAGGGGAGCACGCGCGAACAGCTCTGGGAAAACGCGGTGCAAAACCTCAGGCTGGCGGGCGAATACGCCGCCTCGCAGGGCGTGAACATCGCGATTGAGGCTATCAACCGCTACGAGACGTTTTTTGTCAACAGGCTGGACGAAGCGTATGCGCTTGCAAACGACGTCGGGCTGCCATCGGTCGGCGTTATGGCGGATTTATTCCACATGAGCATCGAGGAAGCAAGCCTGACGGAGAGCATCTGCGCCGTTTCCGACCGTCTGATGCACGTGCACGTCGCCGACAGCAACCGCGAACCCGCCGGGTATGGACACACGGACTTTTCCGCCGTGCTGCGTACGCTCAAGCGGCTTGGGTACGGCGGCTCGCTGACGATGGAGTTTATGTACCGCGTGGCCGACCCGTACAGCGCAGGCGGAATCCACACAAAGACGGAACTGATGGACCGTTACGCCGAGCAGGCGATCTCGTTCATCCGCGCGGTCGAACACAGCGTGATTTGACCGGTGCCGCTCCGCGCGGCGCGCGGGAATCCCGGCGGCTTTTATTAAAATTGCTTTTTTTACGACGTTTACAGAACTAAGGAGAACACAAGATGCTGAACATAGGAATCATCGGATGCGGAAAAATCGCTCAGGTGCGCCACATCCCGGAATACGAAGCAAACCCCTCGGCAACGCTTGCCGGATTTTTCGACCTGAACGCCGAACGCGCGGCGAAAATTGCGGAGGAGCAAGGCGGGCGCGCCTACGATTCCTACCAGGCGCTGCTGGCAGACCCGGCAATCGATGCGGTTTCGGTTTGCTCTGCAAACAGTTCGCATGCGCAAATTGCGATCGCCGCTCTCTTAGCGGGCAAGCACGTCCTCTGCGAAAAGCCGATGGCGACGACGCTCGAAGACTGCGAAGAAATGCAGGCCGCCGCAGAAAAAAGCGGGAAGTACCTGATGATCGATCAGAATCAGCGGCTTGCAAAGGCACATATCGAAGCGCGGCGCATGGTGCAAAGCGGACTGATCGGCAAAGTGCTCACCTTCCGCACGACGTTTGGGCACGGCGGACCGGAGACATGGTCGGTCGACGCGGGCAGGGACATTTGGTTCTTTGACCGCAGCAAGGCCGTTATGGGTGCGATGGCCGACCTCGGCGTGCACAAAACGGACCTGATCCAGTATCTGCTTTCGGACGTCGTTGCCGAAGCGACGGCAAAACTCGCAACGCTGGACAAAGTAGACTCGTCCGGCGCGCCGATTGGTGTGGACGACAACGCGCTCTGCATCTACCGCATGAAGGGCGGCGCGCTCGGCACGATGACCGCCTCCTGGACGCACTACGGCGCGGAGGACAACTCGACCATCCTCTACGGAACGAAGGGTATCCTGCGCATCTACGACGACCCCGCACACGCTATCGTGCATATTGCGCCCGACGGCACGCGCAGGGAATACGACGTTGAGGCGATCCAGACGAACGACAACCAGACCGCGTCCGGCGTCATCGATGAATTTGTGGACTGCGTGACCGGCGGGCATGCACCTGCGATCTCCGGCGCGTCCGTGCTGCCGGCGATGCGGGCGGTGTTTGCCTGCATCGAGTCGTCGCGCACCGGCAGAAGCATACCGGTAAACGAATAATATCGGCATACAAGGCCGCCGAAGACGGTTTTTGCATATTGGGATAAACGCTGAACGAGTGAACAGGGGGAAGACAATGAAACTTGGGTTTGTTAGCGCCATCATGGACGGATGGACGTTTGAAGAAGTGATCGATTTTGCTGCTGCGGCTGGATTCGACTGCCTGGAAACGGCGTGCTGGCCGCGCGGCGGCGCGGAGCGCCGTTATGCCGGCGTGTCGCATATCGATATCGACCGCGTGCTTGAAGACGGCGAATACCGCGCGCACGTTCTGGGGTACGCAGCCGACAAAGGCGTTGCAATCTGCGCGCTGGCGTTTTATCCGAACACGATGGATGCGGACCCGGAAAAGCGGGAAGCCAACATTGCGCACCTCAAAAAGGTGATCCGTGCTTCGCATCTGCTCGGGGTCGGCATGGTCACAACGTTCATCGGACGAGACCAGCACAAAAGCGTTGAGGAAAACATCGAACTCTTCAGGCAAATCTGGCCGGACCTGATCCGCTATGCGGAAGAAAACGGCGTGCAGGTCGCAATTGAAAACTGCCCGATGCTCTTTGGTGCGGACCAGTGGCCCGGCGGCCAGAACCTGATGACGTCCCCCGTGATCTGGCGCAGACTCTTTGAACTGATTCCGAGCAAGAATTTCGGGCTGAACTACGACCCAAGCCACTTCGTCTGGCAGGAGATGGATTATATCCGTCCGATTTACGAGTTCCGCGACCGGCTGATGCAGGTGCACTTTAAGGACGTGAAGATTTTTAAGGACCGCCTGCGCGAATGCGGCACGATGGCCTACCCGCTCGACTACATGGCGCCGAAACTGCCGGGACTCGGCGATATCGACTGGTCGGCGTTCGTTTCCGCGCTCACCGATATCGGCTACGACGCGTGTGCCTGCATTGAAATTGAGGACCGTTCGTTCGAGGACTCGCGGGAGCGGGTTCTGGATTCCATCCGGCTGTCGAAGAAGTACCTTTCGCAGTTTCTGATATAATTGATTTTCAGTTGCAGCCGGGGGAGCCCGGCCAAAACAGGAGGCGTTTTTACGCTTCCTGTTTTTACACGCATTAAACAATTTATGCATGCGGCAAACGAATTTTTATAACTTGGGTTCCGAGCGGCCATACTGTATAAATCCGCAGAGCGACAGCTTTTTCGCAAGAAAAATATATGAATAAACTTTTAATTTCACAAAAATCCGATGCATATTATTAGCATGTGTGTATATAATTAAACAGTAACATTTACAGTGAGAATACAAGTCTGGTTTTTTATCAAAAGCAACGGCGAACAACTGAATAGCAGGAGGTTTTCGTAGATTGGCAAGAACGAATCCGAATTATTGGCGGCACTGAAACTGAAGGAACAAATCCTCGAGCAAATTCCAACGCCGGTCATGGCGGTGGACAAGGATTTGCGTTTGCTTTACATGAACAAATCCTCGCTGGAGCTTTTGGGCAAATCGGAAGCGGACGTGATTGGAAAGCAATGCTACGACGTCGTCCATTCTTCGCATTGCGGCACGAAAAGCTGCTGCATGCTCAAGTCGCTGGAAACAGGGGAGACGTGCTCGGACCGGGCCGAACTGCCAACGCGCAACGGGATGACCGTGGTGGAATACTATGCCGTTCCGCTCAAAGATGAAGAAGGCAATGTGATCGGCGGGCTGGAATTTGCCGTCGACATTACGGCGCAGGCGCAGTATGAAGAACGCCTGCGCGAGCAGAATCAGACGATACGCCTGATGTCTACGCCGACAATCAAGCTCTGGGAAGGGGTGCTGGTCTTGCCGGTCGTCGGCGTTATCGACTCCATGCGGGCGCAGAACATGATGGAAACCATGCTCAACCGCATCGTGGAGACCTATTCCAAAGTGATCATTCTGGACATTCAGGGCGTTGCGGCGGTCGACACGGCGGTTGCAAACCATCTGATCAAAATTACGAAAGCGACGAAACTGCTTGGATGTGAATGCATCCTTTCGGGGATTTCCCCCGCGGTCGCGCAGACGATCATCAACCTCGGAATCGACATGAACGCGATTAAAACCAAGTCGACGCTGTCCGACGCGCTTTTGGAGGCGCTGGAAATCATCGACCTGGAAGTCACGCAAAAACAGAGATAGTTGGGTTAAAAGCATATGAGCGGTGCAACTCTGGACCTGAACTCGTCGGTTACGCAGATTGGCGGGAGCATGATCGTTACGCTCTCCGACAACATGACCGACGAACGGATACACGAAATTTCAGACGTCATCATTCAAAAGGCATACGAGTCGGATATAGCGGGCGCGGTGCTGAATTTTGCCATGGTCAGCATGATCGACACGTATATCTACAAGACGTTTGAACAGGTTTCGCGCGCGCTGACGCTTTTTGGCGTAAAGGTCGTCTGGGTCGGGCTGAGCCCCGGCGTCGTCTGCGCGATGATCGACTGCGGCATCGAGCCGGACTGTACCGTGATGTCCACCGCGCTGACGCTGGAGCAGGGACTTGAGGCACTGGAGGAAACAAAAGGAAGATGAATCCCGACGAAGGACGGACTTGCGGAAAGCAGAACGCTCCGCAGGCGCTGCGGCTTGCGGCCGGTGAGGGCTGCGCGGTTCTGAAGCGGAAAACGGTCAAACTCATGCATTCCTACGACAATGAGCTTGTAATTTACCATGTGCGCTCCATGCTCGGAGAAGCAGGTTTCAACAAAACGGACGAGTACATCCTTGCGGCGGCGGCGTCGGAACTGGCGACCAATATCGTGCGCTACGCAATTGGCGGGGAAATACAGCTCTGCCTGATACGGGACGCAAAGTACCGCATCGGACTGGAAGTTTTCGCCAGCGACAGCGGGCCCGGCATTGCAGATATCGAGGCCGCGATGCGCGAGCACTATACCTCCGAGCAGGGCAGCCTCGGCATGGGACTGCCGAGCGTCAGGCGGATTATGGACGAATTTGAAATCGAATCCATCGTCGGCTGCGGGACGCGGGTGCGGGCAAGAAAATGGAGGGAACATGGGCAGGATTGACTGTGCTTCCGCCGTCAGGCCGCTGTTTCGGAGCATGTCCGAAAGCGGCGATCTGGCTTTGACGTATGGCGACGAGCGCGCCTGCCTTATTGCGCTGATTGATGTGCTCGGACACGGCGCAAACGCGCGCAAGGTTGCCGTGAAGGCCGGCGAATGCGTCGAAGAACTTCAATCGGAAAGCCCGTCCGCCATAATAGAAGGGCTGCACAGGCGGCTTGCAGGAACGCGCGGCGCGGTCGCGGCCGTATGCCGTTTCGACGCGGAAAGCGGCCTGTTGCGGTATGCAGGCGTCGGCAATATCGCACTGCGGACAATCGGAAGACAGTCGGAAAGTTTCATAACGGCGGACGGCGTGCTTGGATACGGCGTCGTGCACGCCGCGGTGAAGGAGCAAAAGCTTTTACCCGGGACAACGCTGATTATGCACTCGGACGGTATCAGCACGCATTTTGATATTCTCGAATTCCCGGGACTTCCATACAAAAGCGCGGCGGCGATAGCGCAGGGGCTGCTGGAGCGCTTTGGCGCCAGGGACGACGATGCTTCGTGCATCGTAATGAAGTACACGCAGCAAGGGTAAAGGCGCGGGTGAGATATGACGGAGCTCGGAAGTATTTACATCGACACTGACAAGTCTGCAGTCAGCGCAAGGAGAAAACTCTCCATGGCGCTGCGCATGCTTGGCTATGCCGACATTCTGGCCGCGCGGGCGGAAACCGCGTTTTCCGAAATGTTCCGGAAAATGACGGCGGACGCGGGCGGGCATACGCTTGCGCTCTTTTTGGATCAGCGTACCGAAGTATGCCGCCTGGAAATTTTGGTGCGGCCGCTGCCGCCGGAAGAAATATACGCTCCCCTTGCGAAGGTGCTTCGGCACGTGCACGCCTGCGAACGGCCGCACGATTCTTTTTTAAGCGTTTCCCTGGACGGCGAAGGCTGCGCGCAAATCAGCGGCGAGCTTGTCCGCAGCGTGCGTGAGGAGATCGCCCGGCCGACGCCGGAACGCATGATGCAGGAACTTGTGAAGGCCAAAAAGACCGCGGAAGACGCGGCGCGCTCCAAGTCCGATTTTCTGGCGAACATGAGCCATGAAATCCGTACGCCGATGAACGCAATCCTCGGCATGACGTTTTTGCTCAAGCGGACCGATCTTACGGAAAAGCAGACGGAATATCTGGAAAAAATACAGCAGTCAAGCCAGCATCTGCTGGGCGTGATCAACGATATTCTCGACTTTTCCAAAGTGGAAGCCGGAAAGATGCATATAGAACGCGCGGAGTTCAAGCTCCGCAGCGTGCTGGAGAACCTCTCAAACCTGATCGGCGAAAAATGTGCCGAAAAAGGGCTTGAGTTTATTTTTGACGTCGATCCGGCGATATCCGAAACACTGATCGGGGATTCGCTCCGGCTGGGGCAAATCCTGATTAACTATACGAATAACGCCGTAAAGTTCACCGAAAAGGGCGAGGTGATCGTCCGGGTCAAAAAGGTATCGCAGGAAGGGCGGACCTGCCTGATCCGATTTGAGGTCGAAGACACAGGAATCGGCCTGACGCAGGAGCAGCAGAAAAATCTTTTTCAGTCGTTTCAGCAGGCCGATACATCCACGACCCGGCGCTACGGCGGGACCGGTCTTGGCCTGATCATTTCAAAAAAACTTGCGCAGCTCATGGGCGGCGAAGTCGGCGTGGAATCCGTTTACGGAGAGGGCAGCACGTTCTGGTTTACGGCGGTGGTTGAAGAAGAGCGGCGGCGCGAAAAACTGCTGCAGACGGCGATGAGCATCGCGGGCCGGCGGACGCTGGTCGTCGACGACAATTTGCATGCACGAACGGTGCTGCACGACATGCTTGCAGCATACAACATGCGCGTCGACATGGCGGACTCCGGCGCGGCGGCCATATCGATGATAAAAAAGGCGGACACGGCGCGCGACCCGTACGAGATCGTTTACATGGACATGCAGATGCCCGGCATGGATGGCGTTGACGCATACGGCATGATTAAATCGATGCCGCTGAAGTGCGCAAAACCGAAGTGTGTCGTCGTTACGGCGTTCAGCCGCGAGGACGTGTATCAGCGCATCAAAAACAGCGGTATTGAACTGCTGCTCGTAAAGCCGGTCAGTTTCAGCACGCTTCTGGAAGCGACGCTGCGCGTGCTCGGCACGGCCGAGTCCGATTTTACATGCAAACCGGCGGACAAACCCGTGGAAATCGAAGCGGACGTCTCTTCCATCTTTGGCTCGCATATTCTGCTTGTTGAGGACAACGAGATGAACCGGCAGGTTGCCGTCGGCATCCTCTCCGTCGGGGGATTTCGCATCGACATCGCGGAAAACGGCGAAATCGCCGTTGAAAAAGCGTTTGAATGCATGCCGGACATCATTCTGATGGACATGCAGATGCCGGTCATGGACGGAATCGAGGCCACGCGGCAGATCCGTTCAAACCCGAAACTCCGAAAGGTGCCGATTATTGCAATGACCGCAAACGCCATGCAGGCCGACCGGGAACTTTGCATGGAGGCGGGCATGAACGACTATATTGCAAAGCCGTTCGACCCGAACAAGCTGTTTTCAATATTAACCAAATGGCTTGCGCCGGCCGGCGAGCAAAGGCGGGAGCCGCCCGGTGAGGAAAAAGAAACGGCGGCACGCGAACAGACTGCGCAGGAATGCAAACCGCCGCTTGCGGCCATCAAGGGGCTTGACGTTTCGGCGGGGCTCCAGCATCTGATGGGGAACGAAGCGCTGTATTTGCAGGTGCTGGAAAAATTTTCCATAAACCAGCGCGGCGCGATATCCGGCGTAATTGAAGCGCTTGAAAAGGGAGACCGCGAGGGCGCGGAGCGGCTTGCGCACACGCTGAAAGGCCTCTGCGGGAGCATCGGAGCAAGCGCGCTGCAGAAGAAGGCGGAAGCGCTCGAAAAAGAAATCCGGAGCGGTACGCCGGCGGAAGAACTGACGGGACTGCTGGACGAAACGGAGAAACTGCTTGCCTCGCTGATTTCCGGAATCGAGCGTCTGCCGAAGGCCGCGGATGCGGATTCCGTCGTGCCGGAGGGCGCGGCGGTCACGCCCGCAAAAGATCTGATCGCCGTATTGGACAGGCTCCGCCCGGGTTTATTGGAGAGCAAACCGAAAAAATGCAAAGAGGTGCTCCGCGAGTACCGCGCGATGGTCTGGCCGGAGAGCGTCCGCCGGGACGCGGCGGAACTGGAAAGTCTTGTTTGCCGGTATAAGTTTCAGGAAGCGCTGGAGCTGATTATGACGATCAAAGCGAAACTGAGAGGGTGACAAAGGCATGAAAAAATTGTCCGAGTGCACGATACTCATCGTTGACGATACGGAGGAAAACATCGATATCCTGGTCGATGCGCTTGGCGACGGCTATGAACTGACCGTGGCCACAAACGGCGCCGCCGCGCTGAAACTGATCCACCGGGAACTGCCGGACCTCGTGCTGCTGGATATTATGATGCCCGGCATGAGCGGATACGAGGTTTGCAGAAAACTCAAAACCGACCGGCGGACGGAAGACATACCGGTCATCTTCTTAACGGCGATGTCGGACATCCTGAGCAAGACGAAGGCGTTTGAAGCGGGTGCGATCGACTACATTACAAAGCCGTTTGAAATTACGGAGGTGAAAGCGAGGGTGCAGACGCATCTTTCGCTGCAGCTGGCAAAGACCGAGCTTTCCGCGCAAAAGGACATTCTGGAAGAAAAGGTGCAGGAGCGGACGAAGGAACTGAGCCTCACGCAGGAGACGACCATTGAGGCGATGGCGTTCATCTCCGAATACAGGGACCCCGAGACGGGCGGGCACATCAAGCGCACGAAGAACTATGTAAAGTCTCTTGCGGAAAAACTCCGGCAGCTCCCAAAATACAGCGATCAGCTCAGCGACGAGGTCATCAGCCAGCTGTATAATTCCGCGCCGCTGCACGACATCGGCAAGGTCGGCATCCGCGACGAAGTCCTGCTTAAGGAAGGCAAGCTGACCCGCGAGGAATATGAGGAAATGAAGATGCATGCGGTGATCGGCTTTTCCGCGCTCAAGCTGGCTTCGCTGCGGCTTGGGAACAATTCGTTTTTAAAATATGCGATGGAGCTTGCGCGGCATCACCACGAAAAATGGGACGGCACAGGGTATCCGGACGGGCTGAAGGGCGAGGAAATCCCGCTTTCCGCGCGCATCATGGCCGTTGCGGACGTGTACGACGCGCTCATCAGCAGGCGCGCATATAAGCCGGCGTTCCCGCATGAAAAAGCGGTCGCGCTGATTCGGGAGGCGCGGGGCACGCATCTCGATCCGTACATCGTCGACGTATTTTTGGAGCACAACGAGGAATTCAGACAGATTGCGGCCGAGTACGCGGATTATCTGGACGAGACGGAAGCCGGATAACGTCGCAAGGAACGCAAGATTCAATTTTTATGAAAGCAAAGAGCGCATTTTGCGCTCTTTGCTGAGTCCGTCAAAAAACTAGTTTTTTGACGGGTTAACCGTTCTTTGTCTCTCGTCCTTCGGACTCGCGGGCGATAAAGAAAATAAAGAAACCGCCCATTCTGGGCGATCCATTGCACCGGATAAACCGGCACAGCCGGAAAAGTGGGTTAAGGGCTGCGGCCCTTAACAATCCCGGAGACTTTTTTGACAGGATGAGCAAAGAGCGCATTTTGCGCTCTTTGCTTTTTAAGCCGCACAGATGCAAGCCGGAAAAATTTTGCAAAAGAAACCTGGCTGGTATAGAATTTATATAATCTCGACCAGGAGTACGAAACCGTGAAATTTTTCAGGAATATTTCCTTCTGGAAAAAACTGCTGATTATGGGCGTCGTCCCGCTGGCGCTGCTTGGCGTCACCGTCGGCGCGCTGTCGTACATCAAGGCCGACCGCGTCGTGAAAGAGTCCGAAAAGCGTGTTCTCTCGGACACGATCAACCGTATCGACATCAGCATCAATGTTAAAGCGCGGCTCATGAACAGCTTTATGCAGACCGTGGCGGGCAGTTCGCCGGTCGAGGAACTGGTCGCATGGCACGAAGCCGGTGAAAAAGGCGCGTTCGACACGGAGGCGCTGCGGCTTTTTTGCAGCAATACGCTCGGCTCGTTTACGGAAATCAACGACGTGAACGTGTTCATCGGCGATCGGGCGATCTATTCGACCGCGGACGCGGGCCCCGCCCTGACACAGCGGCTCAGCGCGCTCTATGCGCAGGCGGAGCGGCACCCGGACAAGGTGAACTGGTCCGATCTGACGGAGAGCCTTTTTTCGCAGCAGGAGGATGAAAGCGAAAGCCTGCTTCTCGTCTATGAGGGTATACGGAACACAAAAGGCGAAACTGTGGGGTTGGTCGCGCTGGAACTCGACGCGCGCACGCTGGGCAGCGCGATACTGACCAAGCAGAAAATACTCGGCTACCAGACGACGTTTATCACCGACCGTTCCGGCGGCGTAATCTACAGCGACAACAGCATACAGGCGGAATACCTTTCGGACATCCTGCGGCAGTATGACCTTGGCGAGCGAAAATTCCTGCTCGACCTCGGCGGCACGAGTTACTATGTCTGCTCGCAGTACAACGGGCTCAACGGCTGGGTTACGTTTACGATGATCCCCGAAAGCAAGCTGTTCCCGGAAGCGGGGTCGCTGCGGCAGTATACCGTGGCGCTGGTTTCAATCTCCATTTCAATTGCGGCGCTCTGCCTTCTGATCCTTTCCATCGCGATCACAAAGCCGCTCGAACGGCTGAAAAAAGCTATGAAGACCGTGCAGGACGAGCACTTTGAACTCCAGCTGGAAAACGACCGGCAGGACGAAATCGGCGAACTGACCGAAAGCTTCAACTTTATGGTCAACCGCATCAACATCCTCATCCGGCAGGTGTATCAGGAGAAAATCGCGCAAAAAGTCGCCGAAATGGAGGCGCTGCAGGCGCAGATCAACCCGCATTTCCTCTATAACACGCTCGATTCCATCAACTGGATGCTCATCGACAAGGGCGAAATGGAGGTCAGCACAATCGTCGTCGCGCTCGGCAAACTCATGAAATACAGCATGGACGTGCATACGTCGACGGTCACGCTGCTGGAAGAATGCCGCTATGTGAAGGACTATCTGCTGATTCAAAAATACCGCCTGGAAGACAAACTGGAATTCACGCTGGAGCTGGAACCTTCGCTGGAAGACTTTCTTGTGCCAAAGTTGATCCTGCAACCGCTGATTGAAAACGCGATCGACCACGGGGTCGCCGGGCGCGAAAGCGGCGGGCGCGTGACGGTGCGCGCCGTGCGCAGCGGCAAATATGTGTGCATCGAGGTCGGCGACAACGGAAAGGGCATGACGCCGGACGAACTCTATCAGTATAAGCGCCTGCTGCGCAACGACCCTTCCAACTACGAGAACATCGGCGTGCGCAACGTCGCGCGGCGGCTGCAGCTGCATTTTAACGACACCTGCGAATTCTTTGTCAACAACCGCCTCGGCGCGGGCGTGACCATCACGATTGCAATCCCGGTGCAGGACGGCGAGGAAGAAACAGACGCAGCGGAAGCGCATAAGGGATAAAACGATTTATGAATATTATCATCATCGACGACGAACCGAAAATCCGCAACGGCATGACGCGCCTTTTAAGCCGGCACGACGGCTGGGCGGTCTGTGCGTTTGCCGACGCGCATTCCGCGCTGACGCATCTCTACACGCACGAGGTGGACGTTGTGATTACGGATATTCAGATGCCGGGCATGCAGGGGCTGGACATGATTCAGCGCATCCGCCGCGTCAACGAAGACATCCCCGTGATCATCATCAGCGGATACAGCCGCTTCGACTATGCGCAGCGCGCAATCGAGCTTGGGGTGCGCAAATACCTGACCAAACCGACTTCGCCGGACGAAATGATACAGACGCTGGAGCAGATTGAAGCGGAACTCACACAGAAGGCACAGGAACTGCGGCGCAGCCTGGACCAGCGGCCCGGCCGCCCGGAGGTGACGAACCTTCTGATCCTGCGCGCAATCGAATACATCGAGGAGAATTATGCCAAGAAGCTTACGCTGCGGGACGTTGCGGGCGCGCTGTACATTTCGCCGAACTATTTTTCCGAGCTGTTCAAGCGCACGACCGATATGAACTTTTCGGAATACCTGCTCGGGGTGCGTATGGAGAAGGCACGCGCGCTGCTCAGCGACGTGGCCTACAAAGTGCGGGACGTCTCAGCGCTGGTCGGCTTTTCGGACGCGCGGTACTTCAGCAGCACGTTTCGCAGGCAGTTCGGCATGACTCCGCTGGAATACCGAAACCAATTTGCAGGAAGCGATGCCGAAGAGGACGGATAAAGAGCGGTTTACAGCCGTTAAAAAAAGAAACGCAGTTGGTTCGCCTCCCGCCGTATGATTGCGGCGGGAGGCGTTATGCTGCCGGATACAAGCGCAGCGCCGCCCGTTTTGCCGCGGCTGGGACACCGCGGGGACACGATTTCGACAAACAGCGGAATATTTTGGAAGAAATCGTAAAATCACCGCATTGTGGCGCGCGCGCGCAGAATTTACAATCAAACTATAGTTCGGAGAACCCTAACAACTCACAGGACAGAGACCCTAACCAATTTTCCAAACACAACATCAAACAGCATAAGGAGGAACCTATGAAAAAAGTCTTAACACTCGTACTGGTTTTTGCTATGGCCGCTAGCCTTTTGATCGGCTGCACGGCCAAGACGGACGAAGCGGCCGCGACGGCGGAAACCGCCGAGAAGACCGCAGAAAACGTGCAGATCGTGCTTCTGCTTCCGGGCGAAGTCAACGACCAGGGCTGGAACGCCTCCAACTATGCCGGCGTCGTGGCCTGCAACGAGCAGCTCGGCACCAACATGGAATATGTCGAAGCCGTTCAGGAAGCGGATTTTGAGTCCACCTTCCGCGAGTATGCGGAGCGCGGCTACGACATCATCATGGCGGCCGGTTCCCAGTTTGACGAAGCGGCTGCGACCGTTGCGGCGAGCTATCCGGACACGCTGTTCATGGTCGTCAACGGTTCCAACTCGGACGGCGACAACCTCTGCCCGCTGTTCCCGAAAGAATATGAAGCCTCCTACCTGGCGGCTATCATCGCGGGTTACATCACCGAAGACGGCCAGTTCGGCATGATCGGCGGCGACCCGAACCAGGCCATGCAGGACCTGATGGCCGTATACGGAAAGACCGCCGTTGCCATCGCCAAGGAACGCGGCATTGAAGACGCTTCCTACAACCTTGCTTACGCCAACAGCTGGAGCGATATCGCGCTCGGCAAGCAGATGTCCGAAAACATGATCGACGACGGCGCGGATGTGATGTTCGCCTATGCCAACGAGCTCGGCCTCGGCGTGATCAACGGCGCGATTGAAAAGGGCGTTAAGGTCGTCGGCTATTCTTCCGATCAGACCACCATCGACCCGGCAACAGTCGTTGCGTCCATCGATTTCGATTATGCCACCATGTATGTCTGGGCGATCAACGAATGGCTCAATGGCAGCCTCAGCGGACACCAGATCATCGAAGTCGGCGTACCCGAAGACATCTACTTCCCGGTTTACACGGAAAACTGCCCGCAGGAAGCGATTGACGCCTGCGACGCAGCGGTTGCGGCCCTCAAGGCCGGCACGGTCGATTTGAAAGCTCTGTTCGATTAATTTACCTCCTGCTTAGTAAAAAATCGAGCAACAGACCGCACGGGCGTCGGTTGCGTTCGCCTTTTCCGCCTGACGGCGAAAAAGCACCGCAGCCGGCGCCCGGACAACGTTAAGGAGACAAAAAAATGCCGACTCCTGTTGTGGAAATCCAGCATGTATCGAAATATTTTGCAAAAGTCGTCGCCAACAAGGACGTTTCCATGCACGTCGACAGCGGCGAGGTCGTCGCGCTGCTCGGCGAAAACGGCGCGGGGAAAAGCACGATTATGAAAATTCTGTACGGCCTGTATACGATGGACGAAGGCCGTATTTTAATACGGGGCGAGGAAGCCGCCATCAAATCCCCGGCGTATGCGATGGAGCGCGGAATCGCGATGATCCAGCAGCATTTTTCGCTTGTGCCGACGCATACGGCGACGGAAAACATCATACTTGGCAGCGTTAAAGGGCATTATTCCATCAAGGAATACGACAAGAAGATTGCGAAACTGGCCGAATCCTACGGATTCGACATTCCGGTCGGCAGAAAGGTCGGGGAACTGGCGGTCGGCGTACAGCAGAAAATTGAAATTTTAAAAGCGCTCTATATCAACGCCAGCATCCTGATTATGGACGAGCCGACCGCGGTGCTCACGCCGCAGGAAGCGGAGGTGCTCATGCAGTTCATCCGTGACTTTACGGCAAAAGGCAATTCGGTGATCTTTATTACGCACAAACTGCGCGAGGTCATGGAGGTTGCCGATCGAATCGTCGTGATGCGAAACGGCGTCGTCGCGGGTACGGTGCTGCGCGCCGAAACCAACGAGCATGAACTGGCAAAGATGATGATCGGCCAGGATATCGTTCCGGCGGAGCGGTCGGTCACGCTGGATTACGAAACCGCGGAAAAAGTGCTGGAGTTCCGGCATGTCGTCCTGCGGCAAAAAGACGCGCCGCCGCTGATCGACGACGTCAGCTTCGCCGTCCACCGCGGCGAAATCTTCGGTATCGCGGGGGTCAGCGGGAACGGGCAGGACGCGCTCTGCGACGCAATCAGCGGTGTCCGGCAAGCAACTTCCGGTGAAATTGTCTACTGCGGGGCGGACATCTCCGGCTACTCCATCCGGGAGCGGATTGCAGCGGGGATCGGGTATGTGCCGGTCGACCGGTACCGCGACGGGATGGTGATGGACATGACGCTTGCGGAAAACATGCTGCTCAAAAGCAGTTTTGATAAAAAGTGGTTCAGCCACGGCATCGTCCGCCAGAAGGCGCTCAACGCGTACACTGCGGATAAGATCGCAGAACACCGCGTGAAAGCGACGGGTCCGAGCGACCTTGCAAAGAGCCTCTCCGGTGGCAATCAGCAAAAGGTCGTGCTCGCGCGGGAAGTGGACCTCGGCAAAAAGCTGCTGGTGCTCAACCAGCCGACGCGCGGGCTGGACATGGGCGCGGTCGACCGCATCCACAAGGTCATCCTGGAAGAAAAGGAAAGCAAAAAAGGCGTTTTGCTGGTTTCGACAGAGCTTTCGGAAATCTTTGAAATCTGCGACCGGATCGCCGTTATGTATAAAGGAAAATTTATGGGCGTCTATAAAAACGGCGAGCTGACGACGGCGCAGATCGGGCTTCTGATGGCGGGCGTTTCCGAGGCGGAGGAGGCGGCGCAATGAAGGGCAGGTTTAACGTTCTCTATTTCAACATCGGCGCGGTCGTCGTCGGGCTGATCATCAGCGCGAGCATGCTGCTGTTTATGCAGATCAACCCGCTGAGCGTCGGCGGGGAAGCGATCCGCAAAATCTTCACGGACCACTACACGACCGGCGAAATATTCGTGAAAGCCACGCCGCTGATCTTTACGTCGCTTGCGTTTGCGTTCACCTACAAGGCGAACCTCTACAACATCGGCGCGCAGGGACAGTTTTACGCAGGCTCGATCGCGGCGATTGCGCTTTCGCTCTGGCTGGGCGACGTTCTGCCGACGGTGCTGGTGATCCTCGTCGTGCTGGCCGGCTCGGCCGCGGCGGGTGCGGCGGTCGGCGGGCTGATCGGGCTTGCCAAGGCGAAATTCCACGCAAACGAGTTTCTGGTGAGCATGATGTCCACCTATGTCGTCAAGGCGCTGATGGACTATCTGCTGCGCACGGGGCTGCAGGAGACCAAGGCGGAATATCTGCAGACCGACGCAATTTCCAAGAACGCGTATCTGCCGAACATCGTGTCCGGCACGCGCATCCATCTTGGGTTTGTGCTTGCGATTGTGACGGCGGTGCTCATCTGGGTGCTGCTCTATAAAACGCCGCTGGGATTCCGCATCCGCGCGGTCGGCTACAATCACAACGCCGCCGAGCTCGGCGGCATCCGCACCGGGCGCATCTTTACGGTCGCGTTTCTGATTGCGGGCGGGCTGGCCGGGATGGCGGGCCTGACCGAGATCAACGGTGTGCAGCACATGCTGCTGCAGGATTTTAACGCCTCCATCGGCTCGTTCGGCATCGGCATTGCGATCCTGGCAAACGGCAACCCGATTGGGTGTATCTTTGCGTCCATCCTCTTTGGCTTCCTCAACGTGATGGGGACGACGATGGGGCGATTGCCGGGACTGAGCATCCCCGCGAGCATCATAGACCTGATCGAGGGGATCGTTATGATCTGCGTAATCATGTCGTATTTTCTCCGCGGGTACGTGCAGAGCAGCATGGAAAAGAAGCGCATGAAAAAGGCGGGTGCATAAGTAATGGTAAATCTTCTGACACGGTCGGTCATGATGAGTACGCCGCTCTTCCTCGGCGCGCTGGCAGAGGTCTTCGCGGAGCGCACGGGCATGATGGTCTGCGCAATCGAAGGGGTGTTCCTTATCGGCGCGTGGGGCGGCTTTATCGGCGCCTATATCACGGGCAGCCTCTTTGTGGGCTTACTGATCGCGATGGCCTGCGGCATGGCCATGGCGGCCGTCTACGGCGTGATCACGGTCTATATGAAGCAGCATCAGGTCGTGACAGGCACGGCGCTGAACATCCTTGCCGCGGGCATCTGCGCGTTTTTCCAGCGCGTGCTCTTCGGGATTCCGACGTCGCCGCTGCAGATTACGACGCTGCCGAAAATCGCGATTCCGCTGCTCTCCAAGATTCCGTTTTTAGGCCCAATTTTCTTCAACCAGAATATCCTGACGTATCTTGCGTACGTGCTGATTCCGATTTCGATCTTTGTGCTCTTCAAAACCTCGCTGGGGCTGACGCTGCGCTCGACGGGTGAAAATCCGGAGGCGGTGGACGTTGCGGGCATCAACGTGAACCGCGTGCGCTTCCTTGCGGTGCTGTTTGCCGGCGCGGTCAGCGGCCTTGCGGGTTCGTTTTACACGGTCGGCTACCTCGGCATGTTCACGACCAGCATCATCGGCGGCCGCGGCTGGATCGCCTTTGCAATCTGCTTCCTCGGCAACTGGAATCCAAAGGGCGTTGTGCTTGGCACGCTCGCTTTCGGCCTTGCGGACGCGATTGCAATCTATATTCAGGCCGTCAGTGGCAGTACGATCTTCCCCAACGAGCTTATCATCGCGCTGCCGTACATCCTGACGATCCTGCTGACGATCTTCCGCAAGAACTTCAACGTTCCGGCGAAGCTCGGCGTGCCGTATGCAAAGGAAAGCTGAAGCTCGGCATTAATCGGTTTATGTATGAAAAGAGCGCCATTTGGCGCTCTTTTCATATAAACAGCATAAATGATCGAAAAAACAGGTATATATGTTTAAAAAAGTAATAAGACTGTATTTAAAGCAAGGCTATTCTTCAAATTATGTTATAATTTTTACCAGCAAATCGAGTATTATTGAAATAAGAAATTATATGGAGGGACGGCGGATGGGCAGCTTGTTTTCGGAAGTGATGGATTTCAACAAGGGGAACGGAGCCGTTTATAATGAATTGAAGGGATTGATTTCCGTAAGAGGTGTGAACATTATCCCTTTTGTAGGAGCCGGTCTTTCGGCGGGGGTCAGCCCGCTGTGGAGCAGCATGTTGATTGACATCGCCGCAGAATTTGATGATCTGTGTTATTCAGATGGGGCGCATCGAAAAAACGTTAAGGAATTTATAGAGCAAGGTGATTTTGAAGGTGCGGCGACGTATTTAAGCGAGATAATGGGCGAGATTGCGTTTGTTAAGCAAGTAAAAGAAAGAATTGGAACGAGCAAAATCGCATGGGCCAGAGTCGACAAAGGCTGCAGACTGTTACCGCGCCTGTTCAAAGGAGGCGTCGTCACGATAAATCTGGATCATGTCGTTGAATTTGTTTATGAGAGCGAAGAAGCAGCGTTTTCCGAGATCATTATTCCAAGGAGCGAAAAAGATCTTACTTATATCGACAGATTATGCAGGAAGAACAGCCATGTACTGCTGAAGCTGCACGGGGATATCTGCAAGCAGGAAACGCTGATTCTTACGAGCAAAGAGTACGAAGATAACTACGGCGGCATCGGGTACAGACAGATTCTGGACATGCTGTTTCTAACAGGCAGTTTTCTTTTTTTAGGATGCAGTCTTATGCAGGACAGACTAATCAAGGTGATTACACAATTAGCTAAGGAGCAACCTAACCGTGAGTTTTACAATTTTGCTATATTGGAAGCGCCAGCAAAAGAGGAGTTTACATTTGCTGAAAGACTCAAAGAACTCTCCAATATTGGCATTTCTGTGATTTGGTACCCGCATGGAAAACATGACGCAGTTGGAGCGATATTGAAGCAATTGCTAATCGATACTGAAGGGAAAAACAAAAGCAGGAGAAGATTGAATCCGAGTGATAGGAACAAAACACTGGGGATATTAGGGATTATCTTGGCGGTTGTTGGCATCGCAACAAGCGTGTTTTTTGGGCTGAAGTAAAAAGAACGGACAGACGAGTCTTTGCGATAGAGGAAACTGCCACATTATTGCACCAAAACTGTTTTTTCATTTGGTAAACGTCTTGTGATTGTGTTATAATTTTCACCAGCAGGTCTGGTTAAAGCAAATCAAATTCGGGGGATATACGGGAATGGGAATCAGTTTCGCGGAAATAATTAATTTCAAGAGGATCAACAATTTAGCAGTATACTCTGCATTGACAAAGCTTGTTTTAGCAAACGCAACGCTTGTTCCGTTTGTAGGCGCAGGGCTTTCGGTTGGTATTTGTCCAACATGGAAAGATTTGCTTCTAAAAATTGCAAAATCGGAAGGGGAATTTTTTGGCAAGGGTAATACATATTTAATTAAAGTACAGTCAATGTTGAATGATGGCGATTATGAAGGTGCTGCGTCATATTTATCAGCAGAGTTGAAAAAAATTAGATTTCTTCGCGATGTACAACTGCAAATCGAGGGAAACACTATTTCGTGGGAAAAAATTCAAGAAAGTTGTAAAATATTACCTGAATTATTCAGTGGAGGCGTTATAACAACAAATTTTGATCACGTAATAAGGTTTGTTTATAGGGAAAAGGGAAAAGACTTTGAAGATACTTGTATACCGAGGTCAGAAAAGGATCAGTGTTATATTGACAGAGTTTGCAACAGAAACGAACACTATTTGTTGAAACTACATGGCAATATTAGCCAACCTGAGACATTAATTCTTACTAAGGAAGAGTACAATAATAACTATGGAAACACGGATTACGAGACGATACTTGAATTGTTATTTCTTACAACGAATTTTATTTTTTTAGGATGCAGCTTAAATCGCGACAGGACAATGAAAGTTTTGTCGGATTTGGTTAAAAAGAAAAAAGGCCGAGATTTATTGTATTTTGCGATTCTCGAAGCGCCTGAAAAAACAGATGACGAATTTGAAAGAAGAGTTAAAGAACTGGAGGCCTCTAGAATTCAGGTCATCTGGTATCCGCACGATAAACATGAGGCTGTTGCGGTTATACTGAAAGAACTGCTTGCAGAAAAACAAAAGGCGCTAGGAGCAGTGGTTCAGACAAGCCCGGATGTCGGCGGAAAAGCAAAAGAGGGCGATAAAACAGAGCAAAACAGAAAGAAAAAAATAATCAGGATAGCAATAATTTTCGCATGTATTGTTGCGGTGGCTGTGGCAATTCCGTCTTTAATTGCCGAACAAAAGAAGCAGGCGGCTCTGGCTGAAACCCCAACGCCGGCGGCTACGCAAAAGGCAACTGCGACTTCAAAAATAACAACGCCTACACCGCGGGCGGAAACATTTCTGCCGGCGATGCAGGACACGGCGGTCGGTTCCGTTGCACAAGGACGGATTGCGGCGGGCTCGGATTATACGGCGATTCTGCTGGACGACGGTACGGTACTGACATATGGTGGCGCTCGAAGCGGGATTAATACGTCGAGCTGGAATGAGATCGTGCAAATATCCGGTTATGACGACCATATAGTCGGGCTGAAAGCGGATGGCACGTTGGTTGGCACCGGCACGAATAATGAAGGCGATTTGGACATTCAGAGCTGGATGGGTGTTGTGCAAGTTGCAACGGGGTATCATGGTACCAGCGCACTTACGGAAGACGGATATGTGCTTTATACAGGGACGGAAAACGCAAATATTGATGATTGCGTGAACTGGAAGGATATTGAAATTCTGGTTGCAGGCGACGATCATATGGCGGGGATCACAAAGGACGGCAAAATGGTTGCGTCCGGGTACAATTCGGTCGGGCAATGCGACGTGGGGGGATTTACGAATATTGCTTGCGCCGCGGTTGGATGCCAGTATACCTTTGCCGTTGATGCAGACGGCGACGTCAGCATTGCAGGTGGAAATGAAAAATATGCCTACGGGCAATACAACGCGGTAAGCTGGAAAAATATAATCGCCATCGACAGCGGTGACCGGCATGTGGTTGGCCTTACAAAGGACGGCAAGGTTTATGCTGCGGGCGAAAATTTGGACGGGCAACTGAACGTCGACAAGTGGGAAAACGTAATTGCGATTTGTGCGGGACAATACCACACCGTAGCGATCAGCACGGACGGAACAATATACGCGACAGGCCGAAACGGGGACAAGCAAAGTTCTTGTAATGGAACAAAGCTTTGGTAGGTGGGTTCCACCTAATTTATCGGCAATTAAAATTCAATAACAAATGCTAGCCTAAAACGCCCGCCGTATACGAATGTAAGTGGGCGTTTTACTGTGTCAGCATAATTTGCCACCCCCCGGCAATCGCGCTATACTGCTGCTATTGGGGAAAACGGGGGAGGAACTGGATGAAAGAATTCAAAAGCCGGGCGGCGGGTTTTATTTTTCTGCTGGTCGTATATGCGGCCGCGGCGGGAATCGGAGTGGCTGTTTATCGTGTGCTGAACGGCTCGGCGTTGCTGCGGCTTTTGCTTGCGGACGTCGCGGCGACGGTGTTCATTTTTCTCGTCAGCGTGATTGTGAAAAATCCGTCAGTGTACGACCCGTACTGGTCGGTGGCGCCGGTTGTCATATTGGCGCTGCTGATACCGGCGCGCAGCGGCTGGCAAACCGGGAACGTTTTGCTGTTCATATGCGTTGCGTATTGGGGAATCCGCCTGACGGCGAACTGGGCGTATACGTTCCGCGGGCTTGGCGTCTGCGACTGGCGGTACGAAATGCTTGCCCAAAGGAGCGGCGCGTGGTTTCCGCTGGTCAGTTTGTTCGGCATCATGCTCTTTCCGACAATCGTCGTATTCCTTTGCCTGCTGCCCGCGATGGACTATTTGGAGTCCGGCGGCGTCAACGCGCTGACCTGTTCCGGGTTTGCGGTCTGCCTGCTTGCGACGACGCTGCAGCTTGTTTCCGACATGCAGCTGCATCGCTTTCAAAGGACGGCGCCCGGCAGAGGAATGATCATCCGCACGGGCCTTTGGAAATACGCGCGGCATCCGAACTATTTGGGTGAAATACTGATGTGGTGGGGAATCTGCCTTGTGATGCTTTCCGTGCGGCCGGCGCATTGGTTTCTGTGTGCGGGCGCGCTGGTCAACACGCTGCTGTTCCTCTTCATCAGCATCCCGATGGCGGAAAAGAGGCTGGCCGGATACAAGGAAGGATTTCCGGCGTACCGCAGCGAAACAAATATGCTTTTGCCGCTGCCGCTGCTGCGCGCCGGAAAGTCCCGCGGCCTCTACGAAGCGTAGACGGCAAAGCGGAGACGGCGCGGTTAAAACGGAGTAGAATACGATCGAGTGTGCGTACCTGCACGGCGCGCACGGGATTGGATTAAAGGAGACAAACAAACGTGGAACGGCAGAACCGAAAAGCGCAGAAAGACGCATATAAACAGAGGAAGACAATCGGCGGTATTTATGCGATTAAAAACGACAGAACGGGCAAGGTGCTCCTGCTCGCTGCACCGGACATCGGGGGGATTGCAAAACGGTTTGAATTTGCATATAAAACCGGCACGGGATTTCATCCAAAGCTGCAAAGGGAACTCGAGATTTACGGGAAGGACGCGTTTTCGTTTTTCACGATGGAAACGCTGGAGAAAAGGGAGACGCAGACCGACCGGGAATTTCACGACGATCTGGAAACACTGCTGGAACTCTGGCGCGCAAAGTACGCGGAAAACGAGCTGTATTGAATATGCAGCCGAAAACGGCGCGACGGGACGGTTCTTCGGAAAATTTGCACCGATGCGTTATTCAGCGGGAGATTTGCGAAAAATACAAAAAATTCACAGTTACTTACTGTGTTCGTAACAAAATAGTTACATTTGGATAATTTTACAGAAAAAATATGTAACTATTCGCTTGACAACACCCAAAACAGTGTGATAAATTATCGCTAGGTTCAGGAGAAACTCCCACGAAAAGGCAAAACCCGTGAAAACGGGCGACGCAAAACTACAGGGCCTAAAAACGCGGAAAAGCGTTTATGGCAGCCAGTTGCCGAATTGAGTATCCGACCGCAGCGTTATTTGTGTTCCGCGGACCATACGAATTCTGGCAGCTTGGCAGTGATAAGGCAGGCTGCTTTTTCATTGCAGGGAATCGCGGGGCGCCTCCGGGTCCAAAGCATAATAAAGAATAGGTGGAGGAATCGGGAAAAATGAGCAGAAAGATTTTAAGTATCCTCATCAGCGTCATGTTGGTACTGGTGCTGATTCCCGGCGTTGCGAGCGCCCAGGGAAAAGATTTGCTGAAAGTGGCAAGCGGCAGCGACAACTGCTCGGCCATCCAACTCAAGCAGCTTGAAAAGATCGTGGACAACGCAAACGCAAAGATCGACCGCGCGGTTGCAAAAGCGCAGAGAACGCCGGAGAACGACGTTGCCGAGCTGATTGCAACAATCGATGCAATCATTGCAGAAGTAAATGCCTATGCCGAGTCGATCGGCGCCGGGATTGAGTGCGAATACGTCGAGTATATCGTCGACGGACAGACCATTCTGGTCGACCCGCTGCGCGTCATCCCGCTGTAAGCGGCGGCGCATCATATAACTCTCTCTGCGGCGGAAAGGAGTATCGATGCTGCGTGTGTGCAACGACTTTTCGCGAATTATTCCGCAGCATGCGGACCGGATGAAGGACATCTGCTTGCAGATACTTCAACTGCCCGGTGCTGAAAAGGTCGTTTTATTCGGCTCCTACGCCAAGGGCGAAGCGAACCGGGAAAGCGACATCGATCTGGCGGTGTTCTTCCGCGACAGGCAGGACTGCCTGCTCGAAGAGTATCGTCAGCTCACGAGGATTTGTGTCAATCCGTTTGTGGATATTCAGGCACAGCCGTTTCATGCGGACGAACTGTGCCAGCCCTGCGGCATCATCGACGAGGTTGTGACATACGGAATCGAGCTGCAGGTCTGCTGAACGGAACAGGATTATTGCGCTGCAAACAGGGTGAAACTGGCAGCGAGCCTCTGAACGGGACAGTATAAACGATTTCTGAAAATTTCATAACGAAAAGTGGTTCTTCCCACGTCAATAGCACAATCCGTGAAAGCGGCCGTCGCAAAGCTACAGGGCCTAAAGGCGCAATGCGCCCATGGCAGCCAGTTGCCGAATGAAGAACGCTTGGTTCCGAAAAAGTCAGCGCCATGCCGGGGGTCCGGCGAGGCAGTTGCTTCTTTCAAAACAAGAGCGGTTCGGGTTTATCAGATAATCCGGACCGTTTTTTTGCACTCTTCGCGGCGGGCCCCCGATCCCGCAGCGAACAGCCGACGCGAAAAGCCCGCCGAAAAGGAGGTTCGCCGAAAATGCCACAGCAGGTTTTACTCATCACTGCCGGAATCGCCGCAGGCGCCGCTCTGTTTTTCCCAGTGCGGTTCCTATGCGCCTTTCTGCTCAGGCAGCGCGGTCTGGAAACCGGCATGAAACGCGGGCAGCAATGGTTCCTCCTGGCCGGCATGTGTGCTGCAGGCGGGCTGATCGCGTTGCGCGCGGGCATATCGCTGCGCGCACTCTACCTTTTGCTTTTGCTGGTGGTTGCCGCAAGCGTCGCATTCATCGACGGCAAGCACCGCATCATCCCGAACGAGCTGGTCATCGCTGTTTTTGCTCTTTCGGCGGCGTTTGGGGCGCTCGGGGTGATCTCGTTTCAAATCGGATCGTCGTTGCTCGGATTTGCGGTGTGTTTCGCCGTATTTCTGGTACCGTGTCTCTGGAAGCGCAAGATCGGCGCAGGAGACGTGAAGTTTGCCTCCGCGATGGGGTTTGCGCTGGGACTGATGAACAGCATCTACGCAATCGTGTGCATGGGTGCGTTCGTGCTGGCGTATATCCTGCTGGAACAGCGGATACCGGCGGCGCAGAAAATGAAAGCCATGATACCGATGGGTCCGTTTCTCGCGGCGGCGCTTGTCGTCGTATCGGCGATATGAGGTTTTAACCCGCAAAGAAAGCGAACGGTTTTTCAGTCGGCGGGATGGAGCAATACGGACAGAACAGACAGAACGTGAAAAAAGTTTCCCATGGGACGTTCAGCGTCCTGAACCAAGGCGAAAGCCAAACCAAAAAAATATTTAAATGGAGGAAAAAGAAATGAAACGGTTCTTCACGGATGAAAGCGGACAGGGCATGGTGGAATACGGCCTGATCATCGCGCTGGTCGCGGTTGTGGTCATCGTCGGTCTTACGGCGATCGGTACCAAGGCGGGCTCTCTCTTCAGCGGCATCAGCGACAAGCTGACGATGACGCAGTCCGCGGGCTGATGCAGACGAACGAACGATAAAGTTAGACAAAACAAATTTACGATTGGGAGGATCGGATTATGAAGAAGTTCTTTAAGGATGAAAGCGGACAGGGCATGGTGGAATACGGCCTGATTATCGCGCTGGTCGCGGTCGTGGTCATCGTCGGCCTTACGGCGATCGGCACCAAGGCGGGCTCTCTCTTCAGCGGCATCAGCGACAAGCTGACGATGACGCAGTCCGCGGGCTGACGCAGCCGCAAAAAACACTGCTCTGCAGAGCAAGGATGGCTTTTCGGGCCGGTCCGCCCGACATCGGTGCGGGCCGGCTTGTAAAAAACAAGAGGAAACGCAAAGGAAGGTTTCGTATGGAACGGTTTTTCCAGGAACGTTTTTTGCAGAACGAAGGCGGGCAAGGCCTGGTTGAATACGGGCTGATTATCGCGCTGGTTGCGGTTGCGGCTCTGATCGGCTTGTCGGCGTTCGGGGAAAAGACGGCCGGCCTGGTGACGGGCGTCGAGGAACATCTGACGTTTGGAAAGACCAACTGAACGGCCGGGAGGCGGACGGCAATGAAAAAAAGATTGTTTGGCAAACGGCGCGAAGGCGGCCAGTCGGCGGTCGAAATGGCGCTGACGCTCCCGCTGCTGCTGCTGCTGATCTGCGGGATGATCGAGCTCGGATGGCTTGCTTCCAACCGCCTGGTACTGGACAACATCACGCGCGAAGGGGTTCGCGCAGGAATCGTTGCGACGAGCGCTTCGACCAACACGGCCGACGTGATCGATCGCATCAACGGCATGAAGCCGGACTATATGGGAACGCTCGGCATCACGGTGACCTATTCGGACGCGTCGGATTTCCGCGCGGGGGATATCACGGTCGTCACGACCTATAACCTGCCGGTGCTTACGCCGCTTACGGAATTTCTCACCGAAGACGGCACATTCCATATTCAGGCGGAGTGCACCATGAAGATGAGCTAAAAAGGGCTTTAAAATTTTTCCGCCGGAGAGGATTGGGAAACCGGCGGGGACGGGACGGCGGACGACCGCAGGGAGGCGCGGCAATGAAAAAATTTTTCAAACGCTTGAAGCAGCGCGTGTTTTCCGAAGAACGCGGGGAATCGATCATCATCGTCGCGCTTGCGCTGACGGCGCTGATCGGCATGACCGCGACGGTTACCGATCTTGGCGCGGCGTATGTGAAAACTGCGCAGACGCAGACAGCCGTGGACGCGGCGGTGCTCGCGGCGGGCATGAAACTGCCGCTGGACAGTTCGGACTCGTCTGCGGTCGCCGAGGCGACCGCGATTGCCCGGGAGTACCTCGGCAAAAACGGCGTTGCGCATCCGGAAGAAGCGAGCGTAACGTTCGGCGAGCTCACCGACGGGAAATACCATTCGATTGAGGTAAGCCAGCCCGCGGTGAGCGAAACGGCGTTTGCGAGGATATTCGGCATTGACGAAATTACGTTTACGCGCAGCGCGGAGGCGAAAGTTGTGCCTTGCGCGGCGCTTTCCGATCTCGTGCCGCTTTCCATTGAGGAAAGCACGCTGGAGGCGATGATTGCAAACGGCAATACGGAGCACGCGATATTGAAATACGGCTCCAACGAAGACGAGGTTGAGAACGGCGCGTTCGGCGCGGTCGACCTCGACGGCGTCAAAGGCGGCGGCGCGAACGACTACACAAGCTGGCTTGCCAGCGGTTATCAGGACAAGCTGGAGGTCGGCACCGTGCTCCCGGTTGAAGGCGGAAACATGACCGGGCCGACCTATGCGGGCATCGTGGCGCGCTACAACGCCTGCACGCATTATCCGTCCAGCGGCGGCTGCAACATAACCCAGTATGTAAACGGCTGCCCGCGCGTGATGAAGGTCCCGGTGATCGTATACACGGATTCGCTGCATAAATACGTCCGCGTAGTGGGCTTTGCGGCGTTCGTGCTGGAAGACTATTCAACCTATGAAGATCAGGGCTGCGTGATCGGTTCCTATGTGGACATGGTGAACATCGGCGCGGCGGACGGGGATTTGACGGGCACCGCAAAAAGTTTTGGCGTATACAGCCTTGTGCTGAGCAAATAGCAATAAACCGACATTGTAAAAAGAAGAAGCGGGCGCGGGGTTTCGGCCCTGGAAGGTCCCGGCTTACTGCGGCCCGAAGCGGTCGGGCCGCTTTTGATTAGGAGGAAGTGCGGATGAAGAAAGTCGTCCTCTTTGCGCTGATCGCCGCAGTCGTGGCCGGCGCGCTGCTGTATTTTTATCTCGACAGCCTCGAGCAGGAAAAGACGGTTGAAATCGTCTATGAAAACGTGCTCGTTGCCGCGGAGGACATCCCCGCCTATGCGGTCATCACGGCGGAGATGGTGACGGTGAAACAGGTGCCGCAGGGCAGTTCGCATCCGCGCGCGGCCCGCTCCGCCGAAGAAGCGGTCGGATATGTGACCGAAAGCCTGATCGTCTCCGGCGAGGAGATCCTTCCGGAAAAACTCAAGCAGCCCGGCCAGACGGAAAGCGGGCTATCCTATATCGTGCCGGAAGGCATGCGGGCGGTCACGGTAGCCGTGGACGAAATCTCCGGCGTGGCCGGGTTTGTGCAGCGCGGCGACTACGTGGACGTTCTGGCGTACACCACAACGACGTATGTTCCGGAAGAGACGACGGACGGCACGGATGAAACGGCCGCGGAGACGACGGAAAAAACGCAGGGGACCACCATCGTCGCCGCGCAGAACGTCTGCGTCGCGGCGGTCGGCACGACGCTTGCGGCGGGTACGGATGCGGACGATACGGAGACGGTTTACTCCAGCATTACGCTGTTCCTGACGCCGGAGGACGCTATGCGCGTTGTGCAGAGCGCAAAAGGCGGCGTGGTCACGATTGTACTGCGCGCGTCCGGCGATCACGACGAGAACGATCAAACACCGGTTGTGAACGACATGCTGCTCGATCAGGCGAGCTGAGGGAGGGCGAATGGACAGCGTAAGAATCATGCTTGCGGCATTCTCCGCAGAGGACCGAAAAGCTGCCGCCAGTCTGCTGCAGGACGAAACGCTGCGCATCGTGTGTTCGCTGCGTCCGGATAAAAACGGGCTGAAGAAAGCGGGCACGCAGCCCGCGGACGTGCTTCTGATCTGTACGCGCGCCGTGCCGGAAGAGGAGTTCGACTTCGCCGAGCGTATGTACACCACCCGCAGTGACATCACCATCCTGATGCTCACGCCGAAACCCTCTTCGCAGGACGTGTTCCGCGCAATGGAAAGCGGAATTGCGCGCGTGATCGACATGGACGCGGGCGTGGACGTGATTAAAACGAACATCATTACGTCTGCCAACCGCGACCAGAACCGGCGCAAGAGCATCGCAAAGGTTGCGAGCTATGATTCGCGCATCATTCAGTTTTTCTCGGCCAAAGGCGGCGTCGGCAAAACGACGCTTGCGGTCAACGTTGCCTGCGCGCTCGCCGCGCAGAATAAAAAAGTGGCGCTGATCGACCTCAACCTCCAGTTCGGGGACGTCGGCGTATTTCTGGATATCACAAAAGGGGACACCATCGCCGACATGGTGGAGGAAAACTCTTTTGAACTTGCCACGATGAAGAGCTATCTGATTCGCCATTACAGCGGCGTGCTGGTGCTGCTCTCGACAAGCTCGCCGGAATATGCCGAGCTCATCCGGCCGGAAAACATCGAAACGATCCTTTCCACGCTGCGCTCGGAATTCGACTATATCGTAGTCGACTCAAGCAACGCGCTCAACGACTGCGCGGTTTCGTCCTTTGAGCTGGCGGACACGATCTATTTCGTGGTCAACGAGGACATCGCCGCGCTCTACGACGCGAAGCGCAGCATGAAGGTGCTAGAGGCGCTGAATCTGGGCGACAAGATCAAGGTTGTTATTAATAAGGAAGGCGGATCCACGATCCGGATTAAGGACGTGTCGAATCTGCTGGAGGCCGCGCCTGCACTTGTGGTGCCCGCCGACCTGAAAGCGGCGACGACCGCGATCAACCGCGGCATCCCGATGGTGCTCTGCGAGCCGCGCTCGAAAGCGTCGGCGGCGATTATGAAATACGCAAAATCGTTGGTGAGGAGGGCGTAACGCGTGGGTCTGCTTGAACGGCTGGACAAAAAAAATCCCGCGGCGAACGCCGGTCCCGCCGGCGCGGTGGAGCCGGACGAAATGAGCGTGCTGCGCGACCGGGTGCATCTTGAGGTCGTTGAAACGCTCAACAAACGCGAGGAGAAACAGGGCGGCAATACGGGCGAGCCGGAAACGCGTGCAATCATCGAAAACGCCCTGGAAGCGCATGCGGGCGGCATGGCAAGACCGGAGCGGATGCGCATCGCAGGGGAAATTTACGATTCGATCCGCGGCCTCGGCCCGCTTGAAAGGCTGCTGATGGACGAAACCGTGACCGAAATTATGGTCAACGGCGCAAAGCAGGTGTTCGTTGAGCGCAAGGGTAAACTCGTGCTGACCGACGTAACGTTTTTCGACGACGAGCAGCTGCTCAACGTGATCGACCGCATCGTGTCCCCACTGGGGCGGCACATCGACGAGGCGAACCCGATGGTGGACGCGCGCCTGGCTGACGGCTCGCGCGTCAACGCCGTGATTCCGCCGCTTTCGCTGAAGGGGCCGCTGCTCACGATTCGAAAATTTTCAAAAAGCCCGCTGACGGTGGAAAACCTCATCAGCTACGGCAGCCTGACCTTCAAGATGGCGGCTTTTTTGGAAGCCTGCGTCAAGGGGCGGCTCAACATCGTAATCTCCGGCGGAACGGGCAGCGGCAAAACCACGCTGCTCAACGTGCTTTCCGCGTATATCCCGCATGACGAACGCATCGTCACAATCGAGGACGCGGCGGAAATCCAGCTCCAGCAAAAGCACGTGCTGACGCTGGAGGCGCGGCCGGCCAACCTGGAAGGAAGCGGACAGATTACCATCCGCGACCTTGTGCGAAACGCCCTGCGTATGCGGCCCGACCGCATCGTGGTCGGCGAGGTCCGCGGCGGCGAGGCGCTGGACATGCTCCAGGCTATGAACACCGGCCACGACGGCTCCATGACCACCGGGCATGCCAACTCCACGCGGGACATGCTGGCAAGGCTGGAAACAATGGTGCTCATGGCAGGAATGAACCTGCCGATCCCGGCAATCCGGCAGCAGGTGGCTTCTGCGATCGACATCATCGTTCAGCAGTCGAGAATGCGCGACGGCAGCCGCAAAATCATCAGCATCAGCGAAGTGCTCGGCATGGAGGGGGACGTGATCGTCACCCAGGAGATTTTCACCTACGATTACGGCGACGGGCGCACACCCGGAAGGTTCCGGCCGACGGGCATCAAACCGCACTGCTGTGACAAGCTTTCTGCGAGCGGCGCGGGCGTGAAGGACGAATGGTTTTCATAAAGATTAAGGTTTCGAAGCAAAGCGGGCAGGAAAGGAGGCGAAGCGCCGTATGATGAAGATGATCGTGGTTGCCGTGAGCGGAGTCGCGGCGTTCTTCGTGTTCTACCTGCTCGCGATGCTCCGAACGCGCAGCGCGCGCGCAATGGACACCCGGCTCAAGGCGCTGTTTGAAACCGGCGCGGAGAGCGTTGGCACACGCCGGGCAAGGAACAAGCGCGAGCGCGTGCGGCTGCGCAGGCTCGACCGGATTGCGGACGAACTCTATGTTGCGGGCGTTGCGCTGCGCGCGGAGGAATTTATCACCATCTGGGTGGTTACCGGCGCGATTATTCCGGCGTCGGCGCTGTTCCTCGGCGCGCCGACCAGCCTATCCATCGGCATGGTCATCGTCGGCGCTGCCGCGCCGATCGCTTTTGTAACGATTAAGCGCAACCGCAGGCTCAACCTGCTCGGCAAACAGCTGTCCGACGCGCTGAACATCATCGTCAACGCGCTGCGGGCGGGGCTCTCGTTCCAGACGGCGCTCAAGAACGTCGCCGACGAAATGGAGGAGCCGATTTCGCGCGAATTCATGCGCGTTTACCGCGAAACCCAGCTCGGCATGCCACTGGAAAACAGCCTCAACCGGCTTGTGCAGCGCACTGCCAACCAGGACCTGGAGCTCGTTTGCTCGGCGGTGGTCATCCAGCGGCAGATCGGCGGCAACCTTGCGGTCATCCTGGAGAACATCTCGGAAACGATCGACCAGCGCATCAAGCTGCGCGGCGAGATCAAGACCATGACGGCGGCCGGCACGCTCAGCGGCTATATCATCGGCGCGCTGCCGGTGTTTATCGTCGTGCTGCTCATGTTCATCAATCCGGGTTATATCGACATGTTTTTTACCACGGAAACCGGGCGGATCATGCTGATGATTTCGGTCGTGCTGGAAGCCATCGGTTTTTCGATTGTACGCAAAATCGTTAACATCAAACTCTAGGAAGGAGGGTTCTTCGTGAGACTTGTTGTGCTCGCCTGTACGCTTGCGGTATTTTTGTTTTTTATTGCGCTGCTCAATACGCTCGGCAGGCGCAGCGATCAGATGCGCCGCCGTCTCGAACAGGTCAAGGACAGCGAACGCGCGTTCAGCGACGAAGAACTGAAAAAATCCTTTTCCGAGCGTATTTTTCGCCCGGCGGTCAAGCGCATCACCGGAAAACTCAAGCAGATGGCCGGCAAAAACAACCCGGGTACACAAAAAAAGAAAGACAAAAAGCTGGATAAACAGCTCAAGAGCGCGGGCATCAACCTCAACGCGCAGGAGTTTACGTTTATCAAGAGCATCCTGGCGCTGATCTTCCTTTCGGGCGGCGCGGTGCTTTATCTGCTGCTTCCGTTCGAGCAGATGTACCGGGTTCTGATCCTGCTGGTTTTGGTCTGCATTCCGGTGTATGGTTCCAGCTTCTACCTCAAGAGCAGGGTGAAAAAGCGCAAGGAAGCGATCGTGCGCGACCTGCCGGACGTGATGGACCTGCTTGTGGTCAGCGTCGAAGCGGGGCTTGGGCTGGATGCGGCGATTGTACGCCAGTACACGAAGAACAAAAGCCCGGTGCTTGCGGAACTCAACGGCGCAATCCGCGAGGTGCAGATGGGCGTGCCGCGGAAGACGGCGCTGCGCGAAATGGCGGACCGCTGCGATGTAAAGCAGCTTTCCGCGTTCGTCACCGCGCTGTTACAGGCGGAGCAGCTAGGCGTTTCGGTCAAAAGCGTGCTGACCGCGCAGGCGGAGCGGCTCAGGACGGAACGCAAACAGCGCATTCAGGCAAAGGCGATGAAAGCGCCGGTCAAGATTATGCTGCCGACGGTCGCGTTTATCTTCCCGGTCATCTTCATCATCCTGCTTGGGCCCGCCGCAGTGAGCCTGATATCGACTTTTAAATAAGGAGTGCAGCAAAGTATGAACACGGTGCAGATCAAAAAGGACGGCGAGCTCGTTGCGCAGGCATGGAACGCGAACCGCTATTTTTCGCGTCTGCGCGGGCTGGTCGGCCGCGAAATTCCGGAAGGCGGCGGCCTGCTGCTGACTCCCTGCAACAGCATCCACATGATCGGGATGAAATATTCCATCGACGCGGTCTATCTCGACCGCTCCGGCAGCGTGATCCGCATCGACCGCGCACTGCCGGTCGGGAAAATCTGCAAGCCGGAGCGCGGCGCAAAGCGCGTGCTGGAACTTCCGGCGGGATATGCGATGAAGAAGGGCATCCGGACCGGCGACATGCTGGAGGTATCGTCATGAACGGTGAAATGGAACGCAGAAGCGAAAGCATGAATACGCTTCGCAGCCGGATGGACGCTGACGCGCGGTTTCACCGCGTGGTGCGCGGCTACGATCCGGAGGAAGTGCAGGACTACCTCGAACAGCTGAAGAACGTTTTCGACCAGCAGGTGAAAGCCGGAAAGCGCGAGCAGGAGGCGCTGATTGCCGCGTTGGGCGCGGCAAAGAGCGAAATTGAAGCGCGCAACTGCGCGGTCAAGTCGCTTTCGGACAAGGTGGCACAGCAGGAAAAGGAACTGTCCGACGCAGCAAAGCGCATCACGACGCTGGTGCAGTATGTAAAAAAATATGAAGCGGAGCGTGAGGATGTTCTGCGGGCCAGGAGCGGGCTGGAGCAACTCCGCGCGCAGGCGCAGCGGGCGCAAACGCTGGAAGAGGAAAACAGGCAGCTGCGTGCCGCGCTGACAAAAGCGTCCTCGGCGGGCGAAAGCTGGCGACAGGAACGCGAGGGGATTACGGAAGAAAACGAACGGATGCAGAGCGAGCTTTCGCGTCTGCGCGCAGAAAACGCAAGGCTTGCCGCCGAGCGGGACGAAGCGCGCTCGTTTGCGTACATGGCGGCGATGGAGAGCCGCGGCGAAAGCGCACGCACCGAACAGCGCACCGGGCGCACGGAGAGTTATCCCTATGCGCAGACCCCGCCTGCACCCGCACCCGCACCACCGGCAGCGGCGCTGCCTGCGCAGGCGGCCGGACGGCTTGCGGACATCTTTGCGGAAGCGTATGAAATTGTAAATCAACTGCGCGGAGAGTCCGAACCGCGATCAGACCAGTCGTCGCGCGGCGCGCCGCGCATGCATGTGATCCGTCCTGACGGGACGACCGGCGAGCGCGGTCCCGGCGGACGATGACGCCGAATTTTTGCAAACATTCATAACGATAGGAGCCCTCCACTGTGTAAAGCGGAGGGCTCAGTTTGTTAAAAAAGTCCTTGGGATTGTTAAGGGCCGCAGCCCTTAACCCATTTTTCCGGCTGCGCTGGTTTATCCGGCGCAACGGCTCGCCCGGTTCGGGCGATTTCTTTGTGTTTTTTGCCGCCAGGGAGCCCGAAGGGCGAAAGGCAAAAAGCGGTTATCCCGTCAAAAAACAAGTTTTTTGACGGTCTCGCCCTCCGCATTACATAAGCGGAGGGTCTTTTAGTTGCTTTCGGTTATTCGGCTGCGCTTTCAAACATCGGTTCAATCCGTTCGCGAATCAGTGCAATGCGGTCCTTTGCGTCCGGCACAAACAGGGAGGCGATTGCAACGACAAGCCTTGTGCGTTCGTTGACATAGATGACGTTTCCGCCGTCGCCAAGCGCCGCGTAGCTCGGCTCGTTTGGGTCGATGATCCACCATAAGTACCCGTACGAAAGGCCGCCGAAGCGGCTGTGTACCGCGGTGCTTTTTTCAACCCAGCCGGCGGGCACGATCTGCCTGCCGTTCCACACGCCGTGGTTTTGATACAGCCGCCCGAATTTCGCCATATCCTGCGAACGGAGAAAGAGACCCCAGCTCGCGGTGCTGAACCCCTGCGGGTCGGCGACCCACCCGCTGGTGGATTTGTCGTTCATGACGGCGAAGTGCTCTTCGGCGCTGCGCAGCGCAATGCTGCGCGGGACGACGACGTCCAGCGGAGAGAACAGGTGCTCTTTGGCATAATCGAGCGCGGAGCGACCCGTCGCGGCGGCAAGGATCCCGGAGAGGATGTGCGTTCCGCCGACCGCGGAATAGTTGAAGATGCCGGCGGGCTTGTCCCCGCCCAGCAGACCGAGCGCGTCCGGAATCGGGTGCGGGCTCGAGAAGAACAGTTCGTACGGCTCCGTATCGTATTTATAGGGAGCCGTCATGGTGAGCAGGTGTTCGATCGTGATGGTTTGCGCCGTCGTTTCACCGGCGGGGAGACGGTAGTCCGGGAAGAAGTCCAGCACCTTTTGCCGAACGCTTTGGATGCGGCCCTGGCCGACGGCGATGCCGATCAGCGCGGAAAAGACGCTTTTTGTGACCGAAAACACATGGGCGGCGTTTTCGGCGGTATATCCGTTGAAGTATTTCTCATACAGGACGCGCCCGTTCTTTTCGACAACCAAACCGGCAGTGTTTTTGTACTCGGCACGGATGAGTTGATCCAGATCTTCAGTTTTTGTTTGCGTCATATCGTTTTGTCCTTTTTCATTCTAAAGGATATCCTCAGAAAGAAGCGTATCTTGATTAAAAATTGATTGCAAGGGGGTATTTTAAAACAGCGGCGTCTTTTTTTGAAGCATGGTATGTCTTCTCTTGATCCGGAGCGGAAAAAACGTGGAGAAAAGCATAAAACTCCTTGACAAAAGGAATAATAGGTAATAATATGGACGCATAAAGGAGCATTAAGGAGTAAAGAGGAATGGAAGAGAAGTATTTTACGGTCGAGCAGGTTTCCGAACTGCTTAAAATGCATCCGAAAACGATCCAGCGCTATATCCGTGAAGGAAAATTGCGCGCGGTGAAGTTCGGGAAGGGCTGGCGGGTGTCCGGGCACGATCTGAGCGTGTTCACCGAAGGCACGGCGGCAAGCGAACCGGCGGAGGCGCTGGAAAGCGGCGGAAGCGCCGGATGCAGGGCGACGGCTTCGTCCGTTGTGGAAATAAGCTCTGTTTCCAAACCGCAGGCGGAGCGCATTCTCAGCGCCCTGACGGCGGCGCTCAATTCCAAACCGCCGGAATACGGCAAGTGCACCATGCACGCGCAGTATATCGAGTCCCTGCGCCAGGTGCGCGTGACGCTCTGGGGAGACGTTTTTGTCGTGGAACAGATGCTTGCCTCCGTCGGCGCGCTGATCGGCGGAGAAGAATAAGGAGGGAAAACGCATGCAAAGCGAACCGGGATTCAAAAGCGAAGAAAGCAAACGCAGAATCCGCGCAAGATACGCCGAAATACTCGCGAATTTCCCGTTTCGGCAGCGATACGCCGAGACGAGCATTGGCGAAACATTCGCGCTGGAAGCGGGCGGGCAAAACGAACAGACGGTGATACTGCTGCACGGGTCCTGCAGCAACAGCGCGTTCTGGTTTATGGAGATGGGCGCGCTCAGCACAAAATATCATGTGTTCGCGCTGGACATTCCCGGTGAAGCGGGCAACAGCGCGGCGGTGCGGCTCGACATGAACTCCGGCGCGTATGCGGACTGGCTTTGGGAGGCGATGAATGCTCTCGGCGTAACGAGAGCGGCGCTGATCGGCAATTCACTCGGCGGCTGGGCGGCGCTGAAATTTGCAGTGACGCGGCCGCAGGCGGTCGAACGGCTCGCGCTGATTTCGCCTTCCGGCCTTTCCGGCGCGAACGCCGCACTGCTGAAAAAAGCGGAACGTGCAAAGACACAGGGCGACGCGGTCGCATTCGGCGCGGCCACGGCGCTGCCCAAACCCGTTTTGGAGTTCATTGAGCTGATCCTCTCCGGCTACAATCCGCTTACGCAGGAGCCGCCGGTGTTTCCGGACTGCGAGTTGGAGCGGCTGACGATGCCCGTTTTGCTGATTGCCGGAGAAAACGACGATGTTGTCGACGCACCCCAGGCGGCGAAGCGCCTTGGACGCGCCGTGCCGCACGCGCAGATTCACCTTAGAAAAGGCGCGGGGCATATCATTGCGGACGCGCTGACGGAGCTTGCGCCGTTTTTCGGATTAAACGGATAAAAAACGATATGGAGCGCAAAAGCCGGGGTTGCCCGGTTTTCTGTTTTGATTGAAAATGTTACGGCACAACAAATGGAGGTTCGACGCAAAAGGCCGCAGACAGAACGCGACGGCAGTAAAAAAAGCGGGCGGAAGCGGTAAATGCGAAGCGTTACTGGATTAAAGCGTAATCCGATTTGTAAAATATTGTTGCGGTTTGAAATAAAATTTCATATGATGAAAAGAGAATGATATAAGATATGCAGTCGGTGTAAAAGCCGTGTACATGCAAGATGGTGAAATTGGCGGGGGTAAACCATGGGAACACAAAAGGTTTTTGGTTCGGACACGCCGAAACGGCGCGCGCTGAAGAAGGCAGCTTTGATTTCGGCGACTTATCTTGCGTGCGGCGTGCTTTGGATTGTGATAACGGACGGGCTTACCGCAAAACGTTACCATCTTGACACGGCGACATACCTGACAAACATGTGCAAGGGTGTTTTATTCGTCGTACTGACGGCGGCTGTGATTTTTGCACTCGTTTACAGTGGGTTTAAAAAAGTTATGTTGGCCGGCGAGAGATGCAAAAAAAGCGAGGCGTCACTCCTGGAGGCGCAGAAACTCGCCCATATCGGCGGTTTTCGATATGACCCCGGCACGTGTGAAGTAGAACTTACCGACGAAGGATTTCGGATCCTCGGCGTGGAGCCGGGGTCGTTTGCAGGCGCGGCCGAGGAAGCGATGGCGCATGTCCGGAAAGAAGATGCACGGCGTATCTGCAGCGCGTTTAAAACGGCGCTCGAAGAGCGATCGCAAGCGGAACTGACCTGCAGGATTTATGATCCGCAAGGTGACAAGCGGTATGTAAGAGTGCATTTGCAGCCGCGTTACGGTGCGGACGGGGCGTTCTGCTGCGCGTCCGGCACGATTCAGGACATCAGCGAACTGATGCTTGCGGAAAAGAACGTTCTGATCAGCCAGAGCATCTACAAAGCCTTTCTCGGCTCCAGCTGCGACCTTGTCTATATGAAAGACGAACATCTGCGCTATATTGCGCTGAATCAGCGGATGGTCGACTACTACGGGCTTCCGTCCGAGGAAGCCGCAATCGGCAAAAGGACCGAGGAACTGATCCATGCTGAATATGCCGATAAATGGCAGGAGCGCGACGAACTGGTGCGCGAGAGCGGGGAGTCGGTGCGCGTCGAGGAGACCTTTGACGGGGAAACGTATGAAACGATCATCTTTCCGGTAAAGCTGGCGGAAGGCAAGCTGGGCGTCGGCGGTATATCGCGCGTGATCACCCAGCGGCATCTCGCGGAGGTTGCGCTGGCAAAGGAGCGCGATCGCGCGGAGATGTATCTGGATATTTCCGGCGTTATTTTCGTTGCGCTCGATTTAAAAGGACGCGTGCAGATGATCAACCGCTTTGGCTGCGGCATACTGGGACTCGAAAAAGAGGACGTTCTCGGCAGCATTTGGGTGGAGCGGTTTATTCCCGAGGAGTACAGGGCGGAACTGACGGACGTGATCCGGCGGCTTGCAGACGGGGCGTATACCGGATATTTTTCCAAAGAGAATCCGATACTGACCGCGAGCGGGGAACAGCGGCTTATCGAATGGAACAATGCGGTCCTGTATGACGAAACCGGCGCGGTGACTGGGCTGCTCGCCGCCGGACTGGACATAACGGAGTTTCAGACGACGATGCGCGCGCTGCGTGAAAGCGAGCGCAGCAAGTCGGTGCTTCTGTCGAACCTCCAGGGCGTTGCATACCGCTGCGCGTTCGACCGCAAATGGACGATGCAGTTTGTTTCACAGGGTTGCTATGCGCTCACGGGGTATCAGCCGGAGGAACTTATAAACAACGCAAAAGTTTCGTTCGACGAAATCATCTGCGAAGAATACCGCGAATACATCTGGCAGGAGAGCGGGCGCGCAATCGCCGAAAAGCGTTCCTGTCGCTACGAATACGAAATCCGCACCGCAGGTGGTGAACGCAAATGGGTGCTGGAAATCAACCAGGGCGTGTTTGACGAACAGGGCAATGTGCAGGCGCTGGAAGGAATTATCATCGACATTACGGAGTCGAAAAAACAGTTTCTGCAGATTCAGTATCTTGGCGCACACGATGCGATGACCGGCTTATTCAACCGGCAGTATTATGAGTCGGCGAAGCTCGCATTGGACAAAAAAGGAGAATACCCGTTTTCGATCCTTTTTGCGGACATCAACGGGCTCAAACTGATCAACGATGCATTCGGTCACGCGGCGGGCGACCGGATGATCATTAAAACGGCGGACGTACTTTCGCGCTGCAAGCGGAGCCAGGATATTTTGGCGCGCATCGGCGGGGACGAATTTGCCGTGCTCATGCCGCATGCCGGCACGGAGGACGCATACCGGATGGCCGAATCGATCCGCGAAGCGTTCGCCGTCTACAATGCTTCGATCGAAGACAAGGCGAAGATAATCAGCCTTTCGACCGGCAGCGGTACGAAAACACGCGCGGACACGGACGTTGCAAAGGTAGAGCAGGACGCGGACGCAAACCTCTCGCTCCGCAAACTGCTCGATTTAAAGAGCCATCACAACGCGGTGCTGACTTCGATTACCGCGACCATGTACGAGCGCAGTTACGAAACCGAAGCGCACGCCGAACGCCTGGCGCAGGCCTGCGAGGCCGTCGGGCGGCGCATGGGGCTGCCGCAGAAGGAAATCGACACGCTGCGGCTGTTCAGCATGCTGCACGATATCGGCAAAATCGGCATCAGCGACCAGATTCTGAAAAAGCCGGACAGGCTCACCGCCGAAGAATGGAAGGAGATGCGCAAGCACCCGGAAATCGGGTACCGGATTGCGACGTCGTCGCCGGATTTTGCGCATATAGCCGACTATATCCTCACGCATCATGAGCGCTGGGACGGGACGGGCTATCCCAACGGAATCTCCGGCGAAGAAATTCCGCTGCTTTCAAGGATTCTGGCCGTCGTGGACGCATACGACGCGATGACGCAGGACCGGGTGTATCACAAAGCGATTTCACACGAGGAAGCGCTCTCCGAAATCAGCCGCAACGCCGGGACGCAGTTCGACCCGTCGGTGGTGAAAGTGTTTCTTGCCGAGATGAGCGTCTGAAGCGCCGAAAGGGACGGGAAAGCGAGTCTGCTTTACTTCGCAGAGCGGAGTATTTTTTTAAAATTCAGCAAAAACAAATGAAAAACATGCGGCGTGCGTGATAGAATATATAAAGTATTACAAATTCCATTCAGCCGGCCGGAGGAACGATGAACGAAGGGTACAACCGCTGCATACGGCACTGGGACGAGGTTTTCAGCCGGGAAACGGCCGGCGTTCCGACCGCGCCGGAGACCGGAAACGACGGGTTGGACGAGGCGCTGAAATGGCTCTGCTCAGACAGCGAAACCGTGCTCGATTTCGGATGCGGCAACGCAGCGATGCTCTTTTACTGCGCCCTGTTTGGGACGAAGCGTCATATCGGAATCGACCTTTGTAAAAAAGCGATTGAAAACGCAAAACGGCGCGCGGCAAAAATGCAGGCGGGCGAATACGAACTTCTGACCGGCGGCGTCGAGCGGCTCGGTGAAATCCCGCCGGACTCGGCCGACGCAGTCATCCTCTCCAATATAATCGACAATCTTTTCCCGGCGGACGCGCAGAAACTCGCGATGGAATGCCGCCGGATTTTAAAACCCGGCGGTAAGGCGCTGATCAAGCTCAACCCGCATATCACACATGAACAGATGCAGCAGTGGGGCGTGCGCGTCATCGAAGGCGACCTCCTGGACGACGGTTTGCTGCTTCTGAACCGGACCACAGAGCAGTGGCGCACGTTTTTTGAACAGTATTTCGGCATTGAACGATACACGGAGATTTGGTATCCGCAGCACGAGCAGACGAACCGGCTGTTTTGGGTGCGCAGGGAGCGGCTGCGCTGAATAACGCGTTGTGTGCAGACTGCTCACCGAACAAACGCCGCGGCATGATACAATCGATATAAAAAGGAGACGGCAGGCGGAATATGCCCGCCTTGTCCGGCGAAGAATATTGGGGGACACGTCATGGGCGCAAAAATTACAATTCAGGTGTCAAAAGGGCCTAAAGCCGGTAAATCGTATTGCTATGAGGAAAAAGAATCCCTGATACTCGGGCGGAAAAAGGCCTGTGCGATTGCATTTCCAATTAAAACGGTTTCGCGCTATCACTGTCTGCTCGACATCGCGCCGCCAAAGGTGATGGTGCGCGACTTCGGCAGCAAAAACGGCACGTGGCTTAACGGCGCGGTGATTGGACAGCGGCCGACGGACATGACCCCGGAAGAAGCGCAGAAAAAGCGGTTCAACGAGCATGAAATCCAGGACGGAGACACGCTTCAGCTCGGGCCGGACTGCGAACTGAAGTTTTCCATTGAAATCCCGCCGACCTGCGATATTTGCGGCATGGAACTCCCCGGCGGCAAAGCCATCATCGGCGAGAACGGGGAGGGGCTTTGCTATCACTGCAGTGAAAAACAGCAGGAAGCCAGGCGCAAAAAAGACGAAGCAAAAAAACAGGCCGAAGAAGCGCTCCGCCGGCATAAGGAAGAAGAACGGAAAAAGGAAGAAGCTGAGGCCAAGCGCGCGCACGGCGTACGCCGCTGCAGCATCTGCGGCGCGCCGATCGAGGACGACCCGAACGCGCCGAACATCTGCAAAGAATGCCGCGCCGACCCGGTCAAACTGTTGGAGCACCTGATGGACCGCGCCAAAGAGGGCGAAGAAGGTGCGGTCGAACTGAAGGGCTATGAGCAGATCGAAAAGCTCGGCGAAGGCGGCATGGCGCAGGTCTGGCTCGTGGAAGAGCGCGCAAGCGGCAAGCGCATGGCGCTTAAGCTCATGCTGCCGCAGATCGCCAGGGACCAGCGCAGGCGCGACTATTTCATGCGCGAGGCGGTGCTCCTTGGCCAGCTGTCTCACCAGCACGTTGTGAAGCAATTTGGAAGCGGCGGCATGGGGGAAACCTTCTTTATCCTGATGGAATACTGCGAGGGCGGCAGTCTCGACCGCTATCTGCGCATGAAGGGCAACCGCCTGGGCGTTGAAGAAGCGACGGACATCACGCTTCAGGTGCTCGACGGTCTGCATTATGCACACACGGCGGCAATCACGCTGCATGCGCCAAGCGGCGAGGAAATGAACGTCAACGGCGTTGTGCATCGCGACTTTAAGCCCGGCAACATCTTTATACAGCACGACGGAAGAAAGGCGACTTACAAAGTTGCGGATTTCGGGCTTGCAAAGGCGTTTCAGTGCGCGGGCTTTACGAGCCACACGACGGCGGGCGACTACTGCGGGACGTTCCGCTATATGCCGCGCAGCCAGATTCTCAATTACCGTTATGCAAAGCCGGTTGTGGACATCTGGGCTGCGATGGCGACCTATTACGGCATGCTGACGGGGTATCCCGTGCGGGATTTCCGCAGAGGCGAGGATTACGCCTTTACGGTCCTGCAGCGCGATCCGGTGCCGATTCGCGAGCGCGACCCGAGCGTACCAAGGAAGATTGCGGCGCTCATCGACTCCATACTGATCCCGTTTGACGAGTGTGAAAAGGACTGCATGTCCGCAGGAGAACTCAGAGATGAAATCAAGGAGGCGCTCCGGTGAAGAAAACGCTGTTTGATTACGATTTCCGTTTTGCCGGGCTCAAGGACGTCGGCAGGACGCGCACTTCCAACCAGGACGAGGTAATCCTCTGCCCGGAGCGCGGGTTCTTCGCCGTTTCGGACGGGATGGGCGGACTGAAAGACGGCGGAAAAACCTCCGCAATGATACGGGACGTGTTTCCGGACCTGTTTGAACATGTGGCGGAGGAAACGGGGACGGACGCGTCGCTTGAGAGTGCGGCGGAACTGCTGAAAAACAGTGTTGCGGTCCTGAGCGACAGCATCTACGAATCCGGCAACGAAGGACACACAATCGAATTCGGCGCGACTTTCTGCGGGGTCTGGCTGCTTCAGAAGTGCGCGCTGTTCGTCAACCTCGGCGACAGCCGCGGGTACATTCTGCGTGCGTCGGACGGCGTGCTGACGCAGGTGACCCGGGACCACAACCTCGCCGCGCTGCTGGTGGAAAGCGGTGATCTCTCAAAGGAGGAAGCAAAACACCATCACGCAAGCTCGCGCATCACGCGTTTTATGGGCATGCCGAGCCCGGCCACGCCGGAGACGTTTCTGGAAACGGTTGCACCGGGAGATACGCTGCTGTTTTGCAGCGACGGGCTGCACGGCATGCTGGAGGACGAACAGATACGCGACGTGCTGTTAAAGGGCATGCCGCCGGAGCCGACCTGCAGACAGCTGATCGACGCGGCGAACGAAGCGGGCGGACGGGACAACATATCCGCGGTCTGCGTGCGGATCCGGAAACGCGGGTTGTTCGGTTAAGGTTTAAAAAAGAGCATCTCAATACGACGACCGGGAGTGAGACTATGAAGAAAAGTAAAACCATGCAAATCGTCATGATGCGGGCCGGTGCCGAAGCGCGCAGAAACAAGCTGCGCGAGCCAGGCATCGAGCACATCTATCTGGCGATACTGAAAATCTCGCAGATGTCATCCGAGCGGATTGCGCCGTCTTCTTCCGAGCGCGAGGCGATCGACGCGGAAATTGCAGAGTTACAAAAGATTTTTGCGGATGCGGGCGTCGACGCGGAGTCCGCATATGAGCGGCTTCTTGCGGCGCCGGCCAAAACCGGGACGGCGATGGAAGAGGAGCGGCGCACAGCGGCGCATGCCTTGCTGGAACGCGCGGAGAAAATTGCGGACGGGGAACTGACCACGCCCGCGGTGCTGCGCGCAATCCTCGAACGTCCGTCGGGCGCCGTGGAAATGGCAAACGGCAAGGGCGACGTGCCGCCGGGAGCAGGAGAAATTGACGACGACGACGAAACCATCCCCGGCGTTATGCCGCCGCGACAGGAGCAGGGCCGCAAGGAAATGTTCATGGACGCTTCGGACAACAGCGTCAGCGGCGGCGGCTCCGAAGGGCGGCGCACGGATCGCAGCGACGGCGGCAGTCAGCGCGAAGCAAGCGCGCTGGCAGGATTCGTTATGCCCAAAATGCCCGATGCAAGCGAGTTTAACAAGTCCGCGCTGACAATCTTCGACCCGGTGGACGACGATGATTCCGAGCCGGAACGCGCATCTTCCGGATGGAAAACGCCGACCATCTCAGACAGGCACGGCAGGACGGACGTCGACGATGAAAAGCCGCGCGACGATGAACCGGAACCGCCCGAAGAACCGGAACCGCCAAAAGAGGAGCCGAAAAAGAAAACGACGACGTCAAAAAAAGAAGGCGTCGACCTTGGCGCAATTTTACAGGAACTCAAAAAACGGCGTGAAAACGGCGAGACGACGCCGGATGAGCCGGAGGAAGCGCCGCCCGAAAAAGTAAAACCGGAGCCGGACCCCAAGCCGGAACCCCCAAAGCCGGAACCGCCAAAGAAAAAATCGGGCGAAGGGATCGATCTGGCCGCTATCATGCGGGAACTGCGCGAGCGCAGGGAAAGCGGCGAGAGCGACGACGACGAGCCGGAGACGAAGCCGGACCCTAAGAAACCGGCGCCGAACGTAAATTCAGCGCCGGTAAAAAGCACAAAACCGCAGGCGGCACAGAAAAAGCCGGTGGGAACGCAGGGTACGGGGCCGAAAAAAACACCCGTCAAAACCGAACCGAAGCGCGAAGTTCCGCCGCCGAAGAAGCAGGAGCCTCCCACTGTCGAGCCGCCGTCGATAAAATCGGCCGCACCCGCGGCGGCAGAGCCGAAAACGACGGAATTTTTGGGTTCGACCTATTCGGGCGGGCTTGCGTATGCCGTTACAATTTACATCGTTGGCGTGCTGGTGACGGTTGGGCTGTTCTGGGGACTATCGCTGCTGCTCAAGCGCTTTTATCACCCCGCGGACATGGACCCATCGGCGTACGAGTGGTTTTTCCTGGTCGTGTATATGACCGGCGCATATTTCCTGCTGCGGATCGTCCCGGGACTGTTCTGGCAGCGCTTCAAACCGTTTTCGCTGTTTCTGGACGGACTGCTGTTCTCGGCGTATGTGGTGGTCGCAGCCAATACGTTTTTGAGCACCGTGGAAATACAAACGAAAAACGGCGATATATATTTGAAGATTTTGGCGGGCATACTTGTGCTCGGCGCGCTGATACGGGCAAACGGAAAAATCCGCATGCTGCCCGACACGCGCGGGATTACGAAGGAAACGCAGTATTGGCTCAGCAAGCTGACCGGTTCGCCGGACAAAATTTTCTATTCCGGCGCGCTGGTTACGCTGTTCCTGCCCGTCGTCATCGGTACGGTGTACTGGGTTTTGGAAATGCAGCCGCACAAAAGCGTTTTGATCTATTTCTTTGTGATCGGATGGTTTTTACTGGTGTTTTTACCGCAGAGCCAGACGCTTTGGTACAGCGAATACGAATACGGCAACAGCCGTGCGCAGAAAAAGCGGAAAGCCGCCTGCGAAGGCTGGATGATGCAGATGATTCTGCTCTTCCCGATCGGGCTCATGCTGTTTTTGTCCCTTTTGTACGGATGGTTTCCTCTGCCGACCTGGGAGATTGTAATTTTGAGCTTTTTTGCGCTGACGTATGTGATTGGAACGATCAGCACGATCATCAACAACAGAAAATAATGGCGGGCGGCGGCGCGCAATGGAGGGTTCGTCATGCAGACGGATGAATTAAGACGGGAATTTGCAAACGCAAAACCGGAGGACGAGTTTTATATCGGGCAGACGCTGGCCGGGTTGTATCGCGTTGAGTCCAAGCCGATTAAAGGCGGCATGGGCATGGTTTACCGCGTGCACCACAAGGACTGGAACGTCGACCTGGCAATGAAGCGTCCGTATGAACGGCTGTTCACCTCCGAAAAAGCGCGCAGGCAGTTCATCGAGGAATGCAACGCCTGGATCAACCTTGGCGTACACCCGAATATCGTGGTTTGCTACTATGTTCGCGAGATCGAAACCATCCCGTCGATCTTTTCCGAGTGGATGGAGGCCGGGAGCCTGCGGGAGTGGATTGGGCGGCGCGGCGCGGGCGATGGCGCATTCCGGCCCGGAAGGCTCTATCACGGCGGGGACGAGGAAGTCTCCGAACGCATTATGGACATTTCCATCCAGATTGCACGCGGGCTGCACTATGCGCATCAGCACGGCATCATTCATCAGGATGTAAAACCGGACAACATTCTGCTTTCAGAGGACGGCGAGGCGAAGGTCGCCGATTTCGGCATTTCGCGCGCGCGGCATTCCGCAACGTCCGCAATCAGCAGCACAATGGTCGAAAAAGGCAAGACGATGATGACCGAAGGCTTCGGCTTCACGATGGAATACTGCTCGCCCGAGCAGATGGAAAAGCGCATGGTCACACGGCGCACGGACGTTTGGAGCTGGGCGCTGATGGTGCTGGAAATGTTTGTGCAGAATCGTCCCTGGGCGGACGGAACGGTCGGCGGGTACGGCTGCAGGCGGTATCTCAAGCAGTCGAAATATCCGGTGCCGTTCGGACTTGAGGACCTTCTTTTAAAGTGCTTTAATAACAACGAAGCGGACCGTCCGCATGACTTCGCGGACATTGAAATGGAGCTTCTGATCATCTATGAAATGACCTTCGGGCGGGAATATCCGCGCAGCTATCTTGAGGCGGTCGATGAAACCGCAGATTCGCTTAACAACCACGCGCTTTCCAACCTGGATATCGGGCAGCCCGCGGACGCGGAGGGAAGCTGGCGGCGCGCGCTCATGATCGACCACAATCATCTGGAATCGATGTTCAACTATTCGCTGCATGCCTGGCGAAACGGCGTGATCGACGACATGGAGATGATCCGGCGGCTGAAAATGGCGATGCAGAACCACCCCGGCGACAGGCGCGTTGAACTGATGATCGGGCAGGTGCATCTTGAGCGCGGCGACAAAGAAGCGGCGATTGAATACCTGACGAGCGCCGCGGAAGGAAAGGAAACCGCCGCCGAGGCAAAACGCCTGCTGGAGATTGCGCAGGCGCTGCCGGACGACTGCATGGAAACGGCCGTTGCGCTTCCGTCCGGCACGATGATATCCTTCGACATTTCGGCGGACGGGAAGCGTCTTCTGACCGGGTGCGACGATCACGGGATCGTGCTCTGGGACCTTGAAACCGGCGAACAGACAGAATCGCTGATCGATCATCACCGCGAAGTGCGCGCGGTGCGCTTCCTTGCGGACGGGCGGCACGCCGTGTCCAGCGGAGAGGACACCGACTACGACGCGCGCTATTGGGACCTTGAGGCGGGCAGATGCCTGCGCCACTTCCACGGGCACAAAGATCAGATTCGTTCGCTGGCGGTCTCCCGGGACGGCAAATACACGATTACAAGCAGTTCGGACGGCGAAATCCGGCTTTGGCGAAACGAGACGGGCGAATGCGAGCGGGTTTATACCGAGCATAAAAGTCACTGCGCGGAGATGCGTTTTTTGCGGGACGACAAGCGGTTCGTTTCCGGCTGCACGGACGGCGTGCTGAAACTCTGGCAGATCGACCGGGAAGAAAGCCTTTGCACCTACGAAGGGCATGCGGGGCTTGTGCTGGCGGTGGAGGTCTCCCGAAACGGCATGCGCATCGCGTCCGGCGACAACGCGGGCGAGGTGAAAATTTGGGACACGGAGTCCGGCAAATGCCTGCGCACCATCCGCATCCACACGGGCGACGTGGACGTCGTGCGCTTCAGCGCGGACGGCAGGCGGATCGTATGCGCCTGCGAAGACCGGCGGGCGCGCATCTTCGACGTGGAGAGCGGCTGCTGCCTAAGGACGTTCCCGCCGCAGAGCCGCGTGCTCCGTCTTTTGGAAGCAAACGACGACCTTTCGGTCATCTACACAGCCAGCGGCAAAGAACTGCTTCGCTGGCATAAATCCTGCGGCGGGTTCCACGCGGGATGGGTAATGAGCCGGATCGTCTCCGCGGCGGAGCGGTTTGCGCAGGAAGAGGAATTCCAGAATATCTTCGAGCAGGCGGAACGCGAGCTCAAAAGCCTGCACGTCGTAAAATCGCTTTCGCTGCTCGACCAGGCGCGCGCCATCCCCGGCCATGAGGACGACGAAAAGTGCCTGACGCTCAACGTTACGGCGGGAAAATTCTGCAGGCCGGTCTCCATCCGCTCGATCAAGGAGCGGCAGGAGTACGACACGCATCCGCGCGCGGTGCGTTCCGTCGCGCTCAACGGGGACGGCTCGATGGTGCTCGCCGGCGCGGAGGACGCGAGCGTGCGCCTCTTTGACCTTGCGCGCATGCAGTGCGTGCGGGCGTTTGAAGGGCACACCGACAAAGTCGTACTCGCCGGATTCAGCGGCGACGAAAGCCGGATTATTTCCTATTCGCAGGACCGGACGCTGCGCGTTTGGGACGTGAAAAGCGGAAAGGAAATCCGCGCCGTCAAACCGTATGCCGGAAATTATCAGGTGCTAGCGATTGCGCTGAACGCAAACGGCACGGTCGCCGCGGCTGCTGGCGACGACAAAAAAATCTATGTTTACAGCGTGGAGACGGGCGAAAAATACGCGGAGCTTTCCGGACACACGGACACGGTGAGTTCGCTGAGCATCAGCGCGGACGGGAAAACGCTGCTTTCCGGCAGCTGGGACCGTTCCCTGCGGGTCTGGGACCTCACGAAAATGCGCGCGATCGGAACGATGGAAGGACACCGCGACGATGTGCTGAGCGTTTGCCTGAGCGCCGACGGGAAATCGGCGCTGTCCGGCAGTTTCGACAAGACGATGATTCTCTGGGACGTGGAAAACGAAACCGTCGTGCATACGTTCGGGCACCTGTTCGCGCCGGTTACGAATGTCAATATCAGCGCGTGCGGCCGGTTCCTCTTTGCCGGATTTTCAAAGGAAGGGCGTATGGAGCTTTGGGACACGCGCGAAATGCAGAGCATCAGGACGTTTACCGGGCATAAAAGCGGCGGCTGCGCCGCAATCAGCGCGAACGGCTGCGCGGTCGTTTCCGGCGGAAAGGACGGGACGCTCAAACCCTGGGAAATCGACTGGGTATACGAGTTTCCCGGCTGGTCCGACTGGGACGAACAGGCCGCGCCGCTCTTCGAGCAGTTTGTCCGGCTGCACGGGGCACAGAGCGAGGCGAACATCGATCTGCTCATGAACACGCTGCGCAACAGCGGCTTTGGCTATATCCGCGAAGCGGCCGTGCGCAGACGCCTGCGCGAATTCGGCTGAAACTGCAGCATATCGACCTGAAAATACAGTAAAACAGATCGTGACATAAAAGAGATCTAAAGTAAGCAACGGGAGGAAGAAAATGGAATTCAACACGCCAATGCGGTTTGTCATGGTCCGCGCGGCAGCGGAGGTCAACGCCTCCAAGGCGACGCAGATGTTTCCGGAGCACGTGCTCCTCGGTATCCTCAAGCTCGCGGAGCTCAAAACGGAGGAGTTTGCGCCGACTTCCAAGCATGTTGCGGAGTCCGACGCCGATATAAAAAAGGTGCGGGCGCTGCTGCGCGCAAAGAAGATCGACACGCAGAAAACGCGCGTACAGCTGCGGCGCATCCTGAGCTCTTCCCAGCCGGAAGGCGACGCGGAAGGGATGATCGCCGTGCTGATGATGAACGCCAGCCGCGGCAAGGACGTGATCACGGCCGAGGCCGTGACGGCGGAGCTGTTCGCCCGGCCGACGCCGATCATCCGTTCGCTGCTTGCAAAACCCGGAAAAGCGGACGCGACGGAAGACACGGGCGAAGGGGAGCTCTCCGACTCGGAAGAAAAACCGTCCGAGGAGATGGACATTTCCTTCCTGCCGAAGCTGACCGACCGCGTGCGCGGGATGCGCTATGCGCTGCTCAACACGGTCCTTGGTCAGGACCACGCGGTGCATGCGTTTGCCGAGGGGATTTTCAGCGCGGAGGTGATCGCCGCATCGGACGAAAAGCGCAAGCACCCGCGCGCAATTTTCGTGTTTGCGGGTCCTCCGGGCGTAGGCAAGACGTTTTTGGCCGATCAGGCGGCGCAGACGCTCAAACTGCCGTTTAAAAAATTCGAGATGACCGCTTTTGCGGATGAACTCGGCGTAAACGTGCTGGTCGGCTTCCCGCCGAGTTTCAAGGACGCAAAGGAAGGAACGCTCACGGGCTTTGTTGCGGAGAATCCGCACTGCATCCTACTTTTTGACGAAATCGAAAAGGCGAACGCAAAGGTCATCCACCTGTTTTTGCAGATTCTCGACGCTGGCAACCTGCACGATTCGTTCAACGACACAGACGTATCCTTCAAGGACACGATCATCATCTTTACGACCAACGCCGGCAAACAGCTCTACGAAGGCGACCAGAAGATCAACGCGGCGGGACTGCCGCGACAGACGATCATCAACGCGCTGGAGACGGACAACGATCCGAAGACGGGACTGCCGTATTTCCCGCCCGCGATCTGCTCACGCCTGGCGACGGGCTATCCGATCATGTTCAATCATCTGCAGGCGTACGATCTGGAGCGCATCATCGCAAACGAACTGAGCCGCCTCTGCGGGCTGTTTGAAAAGCAATACGGCATCAAGGTTGAAACGCAGCCGCTGGTTGCAACGACGCTGCTGTTTGCCGAGGGCGGACAGGCTGACGCGCGGACGGTGCGCGCGCAGGCGGAGCTGTTCTTTAAAAACGAGGTGTTCAAGCTCTGCCGGCTCTGGAGCCAGGAAAGCTTTGAAGAAGCGATTAAGGAAATTGGCGAAATCGCCTACACGGTCGAGGAGTCCGCAATCACGCCGGAGGTGAACTCGCTCTTCTGCGCGAGCGACACGCCGGAGGTGCTTGTTTTCGGCAATCCCGGTTTTGCCGAGCGCTGCCGCTCATCGCTGCCGAACATCCGCTTCCATAACGCCGAGACCGGCGAAGCGGCGTTTAAAATTGCGGGCGAGCAGGAAATCACACTCGTGCTCATGGACGTTGTGACGCGCGCGGCGCTGCTTGCGGACGAAAACGAGGAAACGGATTTTGCGGAAGACCCGATGCTGCAGGACAAGACCGCCGCCGCGTTCGACAACGTTCCGATCGCCTCCATGTCCCTCAAAACGGCGCGCACGTTCTTCCGCAACATGCGCGAGCGCTTCCCGGAGATGCCGGTTTATCTGCTCGAAACGGAGTTTCTTGTGATTGACGCCGAGCTGATGACGTCCTTTGCGCGCGCGGGCGCGCGCGGTAAGCTGACGATCCCGTCCGGCGACATCGGCGTGTTCGGCGAGGAACTTTCGCATATCTGCGCGCAGGTGTACATGCAGGAGTCAGCGGCGAAACTGCACGCAGAGCACAAGGTGCTTTACTATGAGACGGCGCCAATCCTCTCAAAAGACAAAAAGACCGCCACGATCCGTATCCGCGATCTTTCGCTCAAGCGCGCGCTTTCCGCCGAGGACGCGGGAGAAGTGCTCGATGAGGTTGAAAAGCCGAGTATCCGCTTTGACGACGTAATCGGCGCGGCGGACGCAAAGGACGAACTGACGTTCTTTGTCGATTTCCTAAAGAACCCCAAGGCGTTTGCCGCCCGCGGGCTCAAGCCGCCGAAGGGCGTGCTGCTCTACGGCCCTCCGGGGACGGGCAAGACCATGCTGGCCAAGGCGATGGCCGGAGAGTCCAACGTTGCGTTCATTCCGGCGGTCGGCAGCGCGTTTGTAACGAAGTTTCAGGGCAGTGGGCCGGAGGCCGTGCGCGCGCTGTTCCGGCGGGCGCGGCGTTATGCGCCTGCGATCATTTTCATCGACGAGCTGGACGCGGTCGGCCGCGCGCGCGGCAACACGCCGTCCGGATTTTCCGGACACGGCGAGGAAATGACGCTCAACGCGCTGCTTGCCGAGATGGACGGTTTTTCGGTCGACCCGAAGCGTCCCGTGTTCGTGCTTGCGGCGACGAACTTTGACGCTGAGGAGGGACAGGGCGGCATCGGTGCGATCGACGCGGCGCTTGCGCGCCGGTTCGACCGCCGCATCCGCGTTGACCTTCCGAACAAGGAAAACAGGAAGCAGTTCCTCGAGCGCATGCTCAAAAAGCAAAAAGACGCGGAGGTCAGCGAAGGCATGATCGAGACCATCGCCGGGCGCAGCGCGGGATTGAGCCTTGCGAGCCTTTCTTCCGTAATCGACCTTGCGGCGCGTATGGCGGCCAAAAAGAACAGCGCGATGACGGACGCAATCCTCGACGAAGCGTTTGAGCTGACGCGGCACGGCGAAAAGAAGGACTGGGGCAAGGAATACGTTGAACGCGTAGCAAGGCACGAATCCGGGCATGCATACCTTTGCTACAAGGCCGGGAAAACACCCGCGTATCTGACGATTGAAGCGCGCGGCAGCCACGGCGGATATATGGAACACGCGGACACGGAGAGCCAGCCGCTGCTGAAGAAGGAAGAGCTCATCGGGCGGATCCGCACTTCGCTCGGCGGGCGGGCGGCGGAGATGGTCTACTACGGCACGACGGACGGCGTCTCCACCGGGGCTTCCGGGGACCTGCAGAATGCGACGCAGATTGCGCGCGCAATGATCTGCAGCTACGGCATGGACGAAGCGGTCGGCCTCATGACGCTCACGCCGGAGGAGGCACAGAGCGGGCCTATGGCGAAGCTCGTCAACGACCGCATCAACGAAATGCTCAAAGCGGAACTGAAGATTACGATGGAGATCATCGCGGCCGGACGCGAAAAAATCGACCGGCTGGTCGAAAAACTCATGGAGAAAAACAAGCTCACCCGCGAGGAAATCGAAGAACTGCTCAAAGACTGATTAAAAAGGCAAGACTTTGACAAGAAGCGGCGCCTCCCGATTCGGGAGGCGCCTAGACCATCGAAAAACAACTGCTTTTCGACGGGGACCGCTGCGGCGGAATTTTCCATGCAGCGTCAGCTTCGAACGACTGCACCGTTTGCCGGCCTATCTGCATGAAGAGTGTTAAAACCGCCGCACATGCCGTCGATTTGAACGGATTTTAACTCAACAAATTCATCTTAAAACGAATTCGATTGTTTTGGAAACGTCGGACTTTAGCAATAGACAGCGGCGCCTCCCGGTTCGGGAGACGCCGTAGTATTCTTTCATGCGATTAAGCTTTAGTTCTCCGAACCCGGCTTCACGAGGAACAGCACGCCGAGCGTATTCGGCCCGCAGTGCGAGCTGATGGTGCAGCTTGCGTCGGTATCGTGAATCTCCTTAAACGGCTGGAATTCCTGAATTTTGTCCGCAACGCGCTTCGTCAGCGTCGGGTCGTCCAGCAGGGAATGCGTGATGAAAACCCGGTCGAGGATGATATCCGTGCGCCCTTTGAGCTGATCTTCCACGTATTTCATGATAGCGGATTCCAGCTTGCCGAAATACTTTTTTCCGACGACCATGCTGCCCTGCCGGTCGTTTCTCACCAAAATGGTAGGTTTTATATTCATCAGCGCCGCGCCGATCTGCGTGATGCTGGAACAGCGGCCGCCTGCACGCATGAATTCGAGCGTGTCGAGGATGAAACTTGCGCGCGTGTCGGGCTGAAGCGCGGTCACTTCCGCATACACCTGTTCGACCGGCATCCCTTTCTGGATGCGTTCGCCCGCCTCACAGACGAGCAGGCCGAAGCCGGTGGAGAGCGAGCAGGAGTCGATTACGAAAACACGTCCCTCGCAGGAGAGCAGTTCGCCGGCAATTTTTGCGTTTTGATAGCAGGAGGACAGGCCGGAGCCGAGCGAAATATGCAGCACGTCGTACCCCTGCTGCAAAAATGGTTTGAAGTATTCCACATATTCTTCCGGGTTGATCGCGGCGGTCCTGGGAAGGAGTTTATGGTCCCACCAGGCGCGGTAGATTTCTCCGGCGGTGATGTCCACGCCGTCGGTATACTGCTTTTCGTCCAGAATAATGTGCAGAGGGAAGAGGGAAACCCCGTATCGTTCCTTCAGGACAGGACCGACGTCACAGGGCGTATCCGCGCTCAGCAAGATTTTTCGGTCGGACATTTGGTAAATGCACCTCCTTGATCACGGTTCGTAATATTCTAGCAAAACGGGAATTGCCGCGTCAATTCACATAACGGCGGAAATGGTAAACGGGATTTCGATGTGGTTTTCAAATAAAAAACACGAACCACATACCCGTCTATTAAACAACAAAACCGGTAAATGAGCAAGCAAAAATTTATACTTAATGTTCAAAAACACTTCGCGCCGGGATTCTAAACGCAACGGTTAAAGCCCGAAAGTCGCGGGAGGAACTTGTATGCCGATCATTTCGCCGAAGGCGAGCGACCAGCGGACAAAGTTATACGAAACGGACGTGACGATATTGCCGGAGACGATATAACCCGCTTCGACGGGCGCGAGAAGATTGTCGCTCCATCCGGTCATGCCGGACAGATCGTCTTTTGTGAAACCTTCTTCATATAAGTCTTCCCGGTCGGCGCCAACCATGAATTTTTTGCCCGTCAGCATGCCGGCTTTCAGCAGTAAAACGGGCGCAATCGAAATTGCGCCGATTACAAAGGCTGGGTCATTAAACACCCGGATGAAGTCCAGCATTTTTTCGTCCTCGGCCGCCTGGCGGATATCCGCCGCGCCCGGCAGAAGCAGGCTGTCGTACTCGCCGGGATCGAGCGCGTCGATCGTTTTGTCCGGCAAGACGAAAATACCCTCTTCACTGCGCATAATTGCGGGCGTTTTAGCAAAGACCGTTATGGGTTTTCCCGCCATCGCCAGCAATTCCAGCGCGACGCCGATTTCAAAATTGCAGAACTGGTCATAGATCAAAACGGCTGTTTTTTTCATAACGGCCCCTCGCTGTGTATTTGGGAATTTTGTCCACGGTGCAGGCACGGGCTATTCGGCGCGCTCAATTTCATACAGACTCGAACCGAAATCGCCGAGCATGCGCACGTTTTTGCTGTAACCCGTGCCGATGAACTGGTTATTGAGGTGCACGCCCTGCAGCAGCGTCTGTCCGTCGGCCTCGTAGGTTTCCACGCAGTCGGTCATGGCGTACAGCCGGTCGATCCAGCGGATGAGCGGGCCGTTGGGATTGACGTCGAAGGGGAGGAGGTGCTTGAGAAGCGAACCGAAGCGGCGCACAAAGATGCGCTGCGGCTTGGTCTGAAGGCGATAACGCGCGTCTTTTTGCAGGCCGGAGAGCGGCAGAATATCGTTTCCCTCAGCGGCGTGCACGGCGGACTGAAACGCGCCCGCGACGGACGTGGAAGCGTCGCCGTTTACGCATTGCCAGTAAACCTTGTTGTCCTTCATTGGTTCGTGCCGGAAAAAGCGGCCGTATTGCAGGACGCGGCGGTGCGCCTTGTAAAACGCAATCTGATCGCGCACTTCTCTGCGCTCGAGGCGGGTCAGGTGCTTTAAGTCCAGCTCATAGCCAAGACAGCCGAAACAGGCGGCGTTAAAGCGCGTTGAAAGCGTGCTCTGCCGAAGCGTCTGCTGATTGGGCGAGGCGGAGACATGCGCGCCCATGGAAGAAAGCGGATAGAGATAACTCAGCCCGGATTGTATGGAGAGGCGCTCCACGGGGTCGGTATCGTCGCTCGACCAGACCTGCGGCGAAAAGCAGAGCATGCCGAGGTCGAAGCGGTTGCCGCCGCTGGAACAGGACTCCAGCAGGATATGCGGCCTAGGCCGGAAGATACGCGCAAGGATATCGTACAGGCCGAGGATATAGCGATGGTAGAATTCGCCCTGCGAGCCCAGCAGCGGGGAATACGCGTCGCTGATATGGCGGTTCATGTCCCACTTGACATAGTCGATCTGCGCGTCGTCGAGGATGCGGGAGACGTTTTCAACGATGTAGTCGCGCACGGCAGGGTTGCAAAGGTCGAGAACGAGCTGATTGCGGCCGTAAAGCAGCGCGCGGCCCGGCGTGGCGACGGCGTAGTCCGGATGCGCGCGAAAGAGGTCGCTGTCCGGGTTGACCATCTCCGGCTCGAACCAGAGACCGAATTTCAGTCCGAGGAAATGGATTTGTCCGGCAAAGGAACGCATGCCCCGCGGGAGCTTCTTTTTGTTGACGGTGTAGTCGCCAAGGCCGGCGGTATCGCTGTTGCGCGCGCCGAACCATCCGTCGTCGAGCACAAACAGCTCGACGCCGAGCCGCTTTGCCTGCCTTGCAAGGCGGAGAAGCTTACCGCGGGTAAACCGAAAAAAACAGGCTTCCCAGTTGTTGATGAGCACCGGCCGCTCTTTGCCCTTCCAGTCGCCGCGGACGATATGCCGGTTGACGAAATCGTGGAAGTGCGCGCTCATGCCGTTGAACCCGGAATCGGAGAACGTCATCACCGCTTCCGGCGTTTCAAACCGTTCGCCCGGCGCAAGCGGCCATTCGAAGCAATGCGGATTGATGCCGAGCTGAACGCGCACCAGGTCGGTTGGGCTTAGTTCGGCCAGGCCGAGGTGGTTCCCGCTGTAGATCAGATTAAAGCCGTATACGTTCCCGTGCGACTCGCCCGCGCCTTCCTCAGATAAAAGGAAGCCGGGGTTATGGCGGTTGCTCGAAGCGCCGGTGACCGAGGAATTAACGAACTGGCCGTATTGCAGCTTGCGGTCGTGCCGGTGCGTTTCCTTGATCCACGCGCCGTCGA
>DAOTGE010000007.1:0-73829 GCA_035446965.1 Eubacteriales bacterium | reverse complement strand
CCGCTCCTTTTTTAGCGATTTCCAAAAACCGCCTTATTTTCACAGCGCGGTGAAAAATGCTATAATGCAGTGAATCAATCAAACACGCGAGGCCGAAGCATGGATAAAAAACCGGAATTATACGAGCTGCTGCGGACGAAAGGATTCCGCATCACCAAACCGAAGAAAGCCATTCTGGACGTGTTTTTGGCGAACCGGAACAAGATGCTTTCCGTCGGCGACGTGTTCGAGCTGCTCCCCGCGGGCTGCGGCGTCGATCAGGCGACCGTATACCGCAATATCCGCAAGTTTCAGGACGCCGACATCCTCGAATCGATGGTCGACAGCCGCGGGACGGGCCGCTACACCATCCGCGAAAAAAAGCACCATCACTATCTGATCTGCACGGAGTGCGGCCGCATCGTGAAGTTCCCCTGCTCCAATCACTATTGGGACGCCGTCGCCGCGGAAAACGGATTTGAAGAAACGCACCACAAGCTTGAAGTTTACGGCAAGTGCGCCGACTGCAAAGACCACGATGCAAAAATCGATCCGACAAACGGGATTGACAAATAAAACAAACCGTGGTAGCCTGCTTATTGCAATACGTTTGCAGTAAGGAGGTCCGATTGCATTGAAAAAAGTATTGTCCATTCTCGTTTCCGCTTTGTTGCTGCTCCCGCTGTTCGCATGCGGCGCGGCAGACACCCCCGCCGAAACGGACGCCGCCGCCGCGCCGCTTTCCGTGGCCGTCGGTATCGTGCCCGAAGCCGCTTTTGTGGAAGCGGTCGCCGGCGATCTCGTCGACGTAGTGACCCTCGTGCCGCCGGGATGCAGCCCGGCAAACTATCAGCCGACCGCGTCTGAGATGCAGGCGCTCTCCGACGCGACGATTTACTTCACGCTGCAGATGCCGACCGAGCAGGCCAACATCCTGCCCAAAGTCGGCGATTTTAACCCGGATATCCAGATCGTAGACCTGCGTGAGGCCGTCGCCGCGGTTTATCCCCTGCTGGACGGCTCCGACGAGGAAATCACCTCCGACGACAGAACGTCCGTAGACCCGCATCTCTGGCTTTCGCCGAAGCGCGCCGCAGTCATGGTGCAGACCATCGCGGACGAACTGGCCGCGGTGGATACCGAAAACGCGGACACGTACCAGGCCAACGCCGCGGACTACATCGCCAAACTGGACGCGCTCGACACCGAAATCCAGCAGATCGTCGCCTCGTCGGACAGCCGTTCGTTTCTGATCTATCACGCCGCGTACGGGTATTTTGCCCACGATTACGGCCTGACGATGATCGCCATCGAAATTGAAGGCAAGCAGGCGACCGCGGAAGAACTGCAGGGCGTAATCGACTACGCGCTGGAAAACGACATCAAGACCGTCTTCTATCAGGAAGAATTCGACAGCACACAGGCGGAAACGGTCGCCGAAGAAATCGGCGGCGCCGTACAGGCGGTGTCTCCGCTGTCGGCAGACTACATACAGGGAATTGAGGATTTTGCGAACGCGTTCGCACAGTCCGGAAAGTGATATGACGACTTTAACCGACGTTCAATTTCATAACGTACGCTTCTGCTATGGGGAAGTCTGCGCCGTTCACGGCGTGGACTTCCCGGTGGCGTCGCGCAAAATGACGCTGCTGGTCGGCCCGAACGGCGGCGGCAAAAGCACGCTGATTAAACTGCTCAGCGGCCTGATCAAGCCGCAGGACGGCTCCATCGAGCGCCGCAGTTCGCTGGAGATCGCGTATGTGCCGCAGGATTTCTATTTTGACACGACTTTTCCGCTGACCGTCGGAGAACTTGTCCTGCAGGGGACGCTCCCGCGGGAAATTCGGCCGTTCCGGCGCTACAGCGCCGCCCAGCGGGAACGCGCGGCGCAGGCCGTTTCGCGCGTGGGTCTGGACGGTTTTGAAGGCCGGGGGATTGCGCAGCTTTCCGGCGGGCAGCTCAAGCGCGCGGTGATCGCGCGGGCGTTTGCTTCCAGCGCGGACATGATCGCGCTGGACGAGCCGGACGCAAGCCTCGATATCGACGCGGCAAAGGAGCTCTACAGCATCCTGCGCTCACTCAAGGACGAAAAAACGATCGTGATGGCGAGCCACAATATCGAAGCGGCGCTGGACATCGCCGACACGGCGGTCTACGTCAACAAAAAAGCGGTCGTGTTCGCTTCCCCGGAGGATCTGAAAACCGCCCTGAAGGGAGGCATCTCCATATGCTGAGTGCAATACTGCATTATACGTTCATGCGAAACGCCGTGCTGGCCGCGCTGTTCGCAAGCGTCGTTGCCGGCGTAATCGGCACAGTGGCGATCGAAAAAAAGCTGATCAGCATGTCGGGCGGCATCGCGCATGCTTCGTTCGGCGGCATCGGGCTTGGATACCTGCTCGGCTTCGAGCCGATTTGGGGCGGGCTGCTGTTTGCCGTCGGCGCGTCCGGGCTGATCTGCCGTCTGCCGAACAGCACGCGGCTGAAAGCCGACACCATGATCGGCATTCTCTGGTCGTTCGGCATGGCGCTCGGCATCCTCTTCATCTCGCTTGCGCCGGGGTATATGCCGGACATGACGAGCTATCTGTTCGGGGACATCCTTTCCGTTTCGACCGCGTCCGTCGTCTATATGGCGGCGTTTACGCTGGTAGTCGTGCTGCTGTTCGTGATGCTCTACCACCATCTGGTGCTCTACCTCTTCGACGAGGAATACGCGGCCGTCCGCGGCGTGAACACCCGTTTGCTGCAGTGGATCGTATACATCATGATCCCCGTCGGCATCATCGTCCTGGTCAAGGTGGTCGGCATCATCCTCACGATCGCGCTGATGACCATTCCGGTCTCCATCGCCAAGCTGTATTTCAAGTCGATCGGCAAGGTCGTCGTGTTTTCCATGCTCTTCAGCCTGTTGTTCTGCATGGCGGGCCTGATGATTGCGTACTACGCCAATATCCCATCCGGCGTGTGCATCGTCGTGCTGGGAACGCTGGTCTATTTCTTCCTGACGCTGACGCGCAGCAGCATCCAGCGCTGGCGGCATAAGCGCAAGGTCCATATGGCGCAGAACGACTGATTCCGCGCCGTGCAGGCTCGGCGTGCGGGGCGCGCACGCAGGACCCGCAAGATCAAAACGACGGGAGTTTTGCAGATGGAACAGACGAAAACGGCCCTCGCGCAAACCCGGCACGCATCCCGCGCCGGCGTTCGTGTTTCAAACGTTCTCACAGGAATCGTGTTTGTCCTGTTTGCGGCCGTTTTTCTGTTTTTGTCGGTCTGCGGGCTGCTGCAGACCAGCGTGATCGATGCAAAGGATTACATCAAGGAGCATATTCTGTTTTACAGCGACAGCGCCTGGCTTAACCTGGGCGTTTTCGTTTTGCTCGCCGTCCTCGCCGCAGCCGCCGTTTTTCTGCTTGGCAAACGAGTCCGGCAAAAGCACGTCCGCATTGCAAAGGTCGTCCTCGTCTGCTGGACGTTCGGCCTTTCGCTATTTTGGTCGCTCGGCGTACAGACGGTGCCGACCGCAGATTCGCGCGCAATCCTGAACGCCGCTTTACTCGCGGCGCAGGGCGATTTTTCGTTCTTTGCCGACAAACAGCAGTATTTTCAGATGTTTCCCTTCCAGCTCGGTATCGTCGGGCTCTATGAGATTTTCTTCCGTGTGTTTGGCGGCTTTGCCGGAAAAGCGCTGTATGCGTTCAACGCCGTTTCTCTTGCGGCGGCCTGTCTTGCGGTTGTGCAGACTGCACAGGCCGTTTTCAAAGACCGCCGCGTGACGCTGGCCACAATCGTGCTTCTGGCGCTCTGCATCCAGCCGGTCCTGTTTTCAAGCTTTCTCTACGGCGTTCTCCCGGGGCTTGCGGCAATGGCCTGGGCGGCATATTTCCTGATTCGCTTCCTGCAGACGGAGCAAAAACTAAACATCCTCTGGATCGCGCTTCTGTGCGCGTTCGGCGTCGCCGTCAAGCCGAACAACTGGATCGCCGTCGCCGCTTTTTGCATCGTCCTTGCAGTCAGCCTGCTGACGAAATTCCGGCCCGCCCGGATTCTTTGCATGCTGGCGGTCGTGATCGCCCCGCTTGTTCTGACGTACGGCGTCCGCTTCGCATACGAGCGGCGTGCGGACGTCGACCTCGGCGGCGGCACGCCGCAGACCGCGTGGCTGGTCATGGGCCTTTCGGACTCTTCGCGCGCGCCCGGCTGGTATAACGGCTACACGTATTCCGTGCTGAAAGATTCCGGCTGGGACACGGATTTGGCCGCAGAAACCGTCCGGCAGGATTTAAAAGCGCGGATGCAGGCGCTCGCCGCCGATCCGGACTACGCCGCGGATTTCTTCTTTCAAAAAGTCCTGAGCCAGTGGAACGAACCCTCGTTTGAAAGCATCTGGTCCAGCAAGGCCCGCGAGCACGAAGAACCGGTTTCTGCGTTTATTCAAAACGTGTACGACGGCGCTCTTGGCGACGCGCTGACGAACTATTTTGAGCACTATACGCAGTTTGTCTATGTTTTTGCCGCGGTATCGCTGCTTCCCTTTTCCAGACGGCGCAAAACGCCGGCCGGGGACGACGCGGAGGGCCTTCATGTGGGCCGTCTCGAAGCCGCCGTGCCCGTGCTGATCGTCCTGGGCGGGTTTTGCTATCACCTGCTGTTTGAAGCCAAATCTTATTATGCGATTCCGTATTTCGTGCTGCTCATGCCGTACGCCGCGTTCGGGCTTGTCCGGTTCGCCCGCCTGTTTGAACGGCGCGCGCAAAAAACGCCGTAAAAGCGGCGCAGTATTGGCCGGAAAGCCGGAAAAGCCCTTGCATCCCGGCGGTCGTTGTGATATACTCGCTTCCGCTAACGTTCCTTCTTGCCCGGTCTTCGGGACCGGGCCATCAGACCATAAGGAGGTGAAATGAATGAATCAATACGAAGTTCTTTACATCATCGTGCCCACGCTGGACGAGGAATCCGTTAAAGCATCCGTCGAAAAGTTCAAAGGGATCGTTGAAAGCAACGGCGGCGAAGTGACCGCCATCGACGAATGGGGCAAGAAGCGCCTTGCGTACCCGATCGATTACAAGACCGAAGGTTACTACGTTTTGATGTCGTTTTCATGTGCGCCGGAGTTTCCCAAGGAACTCGAGCGTAACTTCAAAAACGACGAAGCGATCCTTCGCTATCTCGTGACGCGCAAGGAAGCGTAACCCAGAACCAGTGCCGAAAGGATGGATGAAGCATGAATAAAATCACACTCATCGGAAACCTGACGCATGACCCCGATGTGCGTTCCACGCCGAACGGCGTCACCGTCTGCACCTTCACCATCGCCGTAAACCGCCGCTTTGCAAGCGCGGGCGGCGAACGACCGACCGATTTCTTCCGCATCAACGCCTGGCGTCAGCTCGGCGAAACATGCGCGCGGTACCTCGCCAAGGGCCGCAAGGTCGCGGTCGTCGGGGAACTGCAGGCGCGTACTTACGAGGCCAAGGACGGCACCACCCGCCTGTCGCTGGACGTGCAGGCCGACGAGGTCGAGTTCCTCTCGCCCCGCCAGCAGCAGGACGACGGCGCGGCGCCGGCACCCTCCCGCACAAGCGAGAGCGGAAGCGCGCAGGACATGGCCGGTTTTACCGACATCCAGTCCGACGACATTCCGTTTTGAACCTCGCGGGCAATCCCCGCGGCAATTATTTTGATTAGGAGGCTTGCGATATGGAAAACCGCAGAATGCGTCCCCGCCCGAGGCGTGGCCGCCGCAAGGTTTGCAAGTTTTGCGCCGATAAAAACATGAAAATCGACTACAAGGATATCCGTACCCTTGAGAAATTCGTGACCGAGCGCGGCAAAATCATGCCCCGCCGGATGTCGGGCGTTTGCGCCAAGCATCAGCGCGATCTTGCCATCGCCATCAAGCGCGCGCGCATCGTCGCGCTGCTGCCGTACGTGGCGGACTGAGCAGACACAGTTAACAAAAACGAAACACAGCACACCCCATCAGGAAGTTAGCGTAAAAAAAGCCGATCGAAAGATTGGCTTCTTTTTCTAATTGTGTGCGTTTCTGAAAGCAAAAACAGGAGACAATGCAAATGATCAAGGGAATCGTGTTCGACATGGACGGGCTGATGTTCGATACGGAGCGCCTCTCCGTCGACGCATGGGTGCGCGCCGGCGCGGAAGCGGGCTATGCGGTGAGCGAGGCGCTGGTCGCAGGAACCGTCGGGCTGGACATAAAACACACGAAACGGATTTTCGCAGAGCGTTTCGGCGAGGATTTCGACTTCGACGCACTCCGCAGCGTCAAGCTCGGCTATGTGGACGATTTTATCGAAAAACACGGAATGCCCGTCAAGCCCGGCCTGCACGAACTGCTGCGGTATTTACGGAGCAACCGTTACAAAATCGCGCTCGCCACCTCAACGGCCGCCGCCAGGGTTGCCTATTATTTTGAAAAAACAGGACTGTCTGAATTTTTCGACGGCGTCGTCTGCGGGGACTCCGTTCAAAACGGCAAACCCGCGCCGGACATTTTTCTCAAAGCGGGCGAGCTGCTGGGGCTGCCCCCGGCGGCGTGCCTGGTGCTGGAAGATTCCCCGGCGGGCATTCTGGCCGCCCACCGCGCGGGCATGAAACCCGTGCTGATTCCAGATCTCGCCGAACCGGACGAAGAAATCCGCCGGCTTTCGTTTGCGCAGTTACATTCCCTTGCGGACGTAATCCCCCTGCTGGAGCGCTGCGCGCGCGGCGATTCCGTCTGACGCTTACCGCCGGTGGCTTTCGTCGCCTTTGAGCCGCATGCGGTCCCAAAGCCCATAGGTCTCGGTGGTTGAAAGCGCATGCATAAACTTCTCCTCAAAGTCCGGCGTGAGCCTGCAAAGATACGAAACGAGCTGCTTCGCTTCCTCGCGTTTGGTCTTGCCCGCAATGTCGCAGTTGGGCGGCAGGACGGGCAGATTCCGCGCTTTTGCGACGGACTGCGCGTATTTTTCCGGCAGGAAGATCAGCGGGCGGATCACCGTCACGTCCCGGCGGGACAGATACGTCACCGGCGCGAACGTGTTGATACGCCCTTCGTAGAGCATGCTCATAAAAAACGTCTCAATCACGTCCTCGCGGTTATGCCCGAGGGCGACTTTGTTGCAGCCGTGTTCCACGGCGAACGTATTGAGCGCGCCGCGGCGCAGCTTTGCGCAGAGCGCGCAGGGGCTGCGTTCCTGCCGGTACTCAAACACGACCTTGCCGATATCGGTCTTTTCCACGGTGAATTCCATGCCGATCCGCTCGGCAAGCGCCTCGATCGCAGACGTATCCTGCCGCTTAAGCCCGAGGTCGAGCATCACGGCGATCACGTCGAACTTCGTATACGCAAACCGCTGGTATAGCTTCATGGCCTCCATCAGCAAAAGCGAGTCTTTCCCGCCGGACACGCCGATGCAGACCTTGTCGCCGTCTTCGATCATATGATATTTTTCATCCGCGCGGCGGATGCTGCCCAATACGCGTTTCATGAACGTTATTATAGGAGGTTTCCGGCGCAAAAAGCAAGCCGCCTGGCGAAACATAAATAATAAAGAAGCGGGAAAACCCGCTTCTTTTTATTTGAATTCGCGTTACTGCAGGTTCAGGTTCTTTTTGAGGATCGAGCGCGAGACCAGGAAGAACAGCACGCTCAGCCCTGCGAACAGCACGCCGTACCAGCCGAACACCGACGTAAAGAACGTGCCGACTTCCTGCGCCGTATTGAGCGTAATTTCCCAAACACCCTCTCCGAACGCCACAACGGACGTGAAGACCGAACTGATGATGCCCACGCCCATGTTGATGAGCAGATACATGCCGATGGCCGCAAGGATACGGTGTTTCTTGGCGATCTGCCCGCCGACGATAATTGCAAAGTAGAGTTCCAGCATCTGCGAGGCAATCGCCAGCAGCCCGACAATCACACATTCCACAATCACAAGCGGAATGCTGATATACTGCGCCGCCCGGGGCAGGAACTCCGTAAAGAACTGCTTAATCAAATCCAGCACGCTCTGGTTGGCAATGCCCGCACTTGTTGTGCCGAACACCGCAAAGATCAGAATCGTTACGCAGATTACCACCGCGTTGATCAGCAGCCAGAAGATGCCGGTCAGCAGCTTCGACCAGAGCAGATTGCTCGTCGAAACCGGCAGCGTAAACGTCAGGTAGCCCTCGTCGCAGAGAAAACTGCGGTAAAAGTGGATGCAGATCAGCAGGATCGTGACGAACGCGGATGCCGCAATCGCAATGCCGATCAGCACGGACATGGTCGTGGACGCGGCCATAATCAGCTCTTTGAGCATTGTGGAACCGTTGCTGCCCGCCCAGGAGGCGTTGCTGAGACGCACGGTAAGCACCGTTAAAAGCGTTGCGAGCAGGCCGCCGGCCAGAATGCCGATCTGCAGCGGGAACAGCGTGCGCGAAAGCGCGCGGAAATCATGTTTCATCAATTTGCCTAGCATCTGAATACCTCCCGGAACAGCTCGTCCAGCGACTTGCCCTGCGTTTCGCGGATATTGTCCGTCGTGTCGTGCATCGTGATGATGCCCTCTTTGAGGAAAAGGAACTCGTCGAGCACCTTTTCCACATCCGAAATCAGGTGCGTGGAAATCAGGATTGTCGCTTCGCTGTCGTAATTGCCGATGATTGTGTCGAGGATATAATCCCGCGTGGCGGGGTCAACGCCGCCGATCGGTTCATCCAGCAGATAAAGTTTCGCGCGGCGGCTCATTACGAGCACCAGCTGCATCTTTTCGCGCGTGCCTTTTGAAAGCGTGCGCATCCTTTTGTTTGCCGGCACCGCGAGCCGTGTGAGCATCTCCACCGCGCGTTTGCGGTCGAAATCCGAATAGAAATCCTCAAAATAATCGAGGCAGTCGTTCACGGTCATCCAGTCCGGCAGGTAGGTGCGCTCCGGCAAAAACGAAATCACGGATTTCGTCTGCTCGCCGATCGGGCGGTTGTCCGCCAGAATCACGCCGCTCGTCGGGGTCAAAAGCCCCGCCGCAATTTTCAGCAGCGTTGTCTTTCCGCTGCCGTTCGGGCCGAGCAGCCCGATAATTTTCCCCCTGGGCAGCGTCAGATCGACGTTATTGAGCGCCAATGTCGCGCCATAACGCTTCGTGAGCGCCCTCGCTTCAAGAATTGCGTCCATTTTCTTCCTCCTTCGTTTCCCCTTTGGCCAGCCGTTCGAGCACTTCCTCCCGGTCGAGCCCAAGCGCTTTCATCTGCAGTAAATATGTCTGCGTAAGCGTGTGCGCTTTCGCGCTCCGCGCACGCCGCACGGCCTCTTCGTCCGTCGTAACGGTCCTGCCGGCGTTGCGCTGCGTGTTGACCAGCCCCATGCTTTCCAGCTCGGAAAGCGCGCGCTGCATGGTGTTCGGGTTGACCGCCGCCATCATGGCGAGGTCCCGCACGCTCGGCAGGCGCATCCCCATTTCATAGGTACCGTTCAAAATCCTCAGTTCGATCTCGTCTACAATCTGACTGTAGATCGGACGGTTGGACGTAAATTGCCAAGCCAATCGGTTCTCCTCCTTTCGTGTGTTGCTGTATTAATGTTCTACTTGCTTAATACAGTTATACACACATGCCTTCATTTTGTCAATACCCGCTCCGTGCTTTTTTTAAAAATGCGCGTTTACCGCCGCGGCCCGCCGCCGGAAATCCTTGTGTTTCGCCGGAAACGGTTGTATAATGACTTGTTTTTGTATAGAAGAAAGAGGGAAAAGAAAGCATGAACATTAGAAACGTCGCCATCATCGCGCATGTCGACCACGGCAAGACAACGCTGGTCGATCAAATGCTGCGCGACGCGGGCGTGCTGCGCAGAGGCGAACAGGACGTCGAGCGCATTATGGATTCCAACGAGCTCGAACGGGAGCGCGGCATCACGATCCTTTCAAAAAACACCGCGGTCGTCTACGGCGGCACGCGCATCAACATCGTCGACACGCCGGGCCACGCGGACTTCGGCGGCGAAGTCGAACGCATCCTGCAGATGGTGGACGGCGTGCTGCTGCTGGTCGACGCGTTTGAAGGCTGTATGCCGCAGACGCGTTTCGTGCTGCGCAAGGCGCTCGAACTCAACAAAGTCCCGATCGTGGTCGTCAACAAGGTCGACCGTCCGAACGCGCGCCCGCTGGAAGTCGTGGATGAAACACTCGAACTCTTCATCGAGCTCGGCGCATCGGCGGAGCAGCTGGACTTCCCCGTCGTGTATGCGTCCGCGCGCGACAACAAATCCGGCATGGAACCGGACGAAATGACCGACGGGATGCGCCCGCTGTTCGACACGATCCTTTCGTCGATCCCCGCACCTGACTTTCAGCCGGACGAACCGCTGCAGATCCTGTTTTCCACCATCGACTACGACGAGTACGTCGGCCGCATCGGCGTTGGCCGCATCGAGCGCGGCACCGCCAAGAAAGGCATGCCGATCGTCATCTGCGGCGGCGAAAACGACCGCCGCCTGGACGCAAAGATCACGCGCCTGTACCGCTTTGAAGGGCTCAAGCGCGTGGAGGTGGACGAAGCGCCCTGCGGGGACATCGTCTGCGTCGCGGGCGTGGAAGGCCTGAACGTTGGCGAAACCGTCTGCGATCCGTCCCGTGTGGAAGCGCTGCCGTTCGTTCGCATCGACGAGCCGACCGTGAGTATGATGTTCATGCTCAACGACAGTCCGTTCGCCGGGCGCGAGGGCAAATACGTCACGGGACGCAACCTGCGCGACCGCCTGTTCAACGAAGTCAAGACCAACATCTCCATGCGCGTTGAGGAAACCGGCTCGACCGACACCTTCCGCGTCAGCGGCCGCGGCGAACTGCATCTCTCGATCCTGATCGAGACCATGCGCCGCCAGGGATACGAATTCGCCGTCTCCCGCCCGCGCGTCATCCTGCATACCAATGCGTCCGGCGAGACCACCGAGCCGGTCGAAGAACTGACCATCGACGTGCCCACCGAATACGTCGGCGCGGTGATGGACAAGCTCGGCCGCCGCAAAGCGGAACTGACGAACATGGCCAATCAGGGCGACAACAGCGTCCGGCTGCAGTTCCTCATCCCGGCGCGCGGGCTGATGGGTTACCGCTCGGAGCTTTTGACCGACACGCGCGGCAACGGCGTGATGAGCCATATTTTCCACGATTACGAACCGTATAAAGGACCCATCGAAGAGCGCGCGACCGGTTCGCTGGTCGCACACGAAACGGGCGAAACCTCCAGCTACGGCCTGTTCAACACGCAGGAGCGCGGCAAGCTTTTTATCGGCGCGGGCGTACCCGTTTACGAAGGGCAAATCGTCGGTGAAAACGCGCGCGCCGAGGACATCGTCGTCAACGTCTGCAAAAAGAAGCACGTCACCAACATGCGCGCTTCCGGTTCGGACGAGGCGCTCCGTCTCACGCCGCCCGTACAGCTCACGCTGGAACAGTGCCTCGAGTTTATCGCGGAAGACGAGCTCGTCGAAATCACGCCAAAGAGCATCCGCATGCGCAAAAAACTGCTCACCAAGGACCAGCGCGTCAAAGCGTCCAACCGCAAGCAGCAGTAGGCGTACTTTCATCCAATGCACCCGCCCATAAAAAGGAGGCTTTCCCATGGTGCGTTTTGTTGACATCGACCGGCATAACTACCTCCCGGTGATCGAACTGAGCGTTTCCGACGAGCAAAAGCGCTTTGTCGCAAGCAACATGTACTCGCTCGCGCAGGCCTATGTTCAGCCGGAGTGCGTCCCGCTCGCGCTGTACGCCGAAAACAAGCCCGTCGGGTTTGCAATGTACGCGCTGGACGAAAACGACCATGAATACTGGATTTACCGGCTCATGATCGACAAAAAGTTCCAGCGCCGCGGATACGGGCGCGAAGCGATGCGGCTTTTGATCGACCGCATCCGCGCGGACGAGGACCACCGCATAATCTACATCAGTTTCGAGCCGGAAAATGATGCGGCCAAAGCGCTTTACGAAAGTCTCGGTTTCGTGCCGGACGGGCGGATCGAATACGGCGAGGTCGTCTACCGGCTCGAAACGCGCAAACCGGAATAGCGGTTTTGCGTCGCCGCCGTCGGCTAAAAACGGCAAACCACATAAACGATAAAGCATCCCCTGCGGCTAACTAGCCGCCGGGGATGCTTGTTTGTTGAGACTGGTCGGAATCGCATTCACCGCCCGCTTGATCCGGCGGGCCGGACACTAGAATTCAAGCAGGTTGATGCCAATGTCGGACGTACGCCGTCCCAGCGTCCCGCGGAGCGTCTGAATGAAGATTTCCGCCGTTACGCCAACGGGCGCCGCGACGAGATGCCCGGCGAGCGCTTCGCCGTTTTTCCGGCCGAGCGTGGCGTGCAGATGCGCATACGGCTCCCCGTCCTTGATCGAAAGATTGCCCGAAAGATGCGCAACCTCCATCGGCTCGTCGTATTTGTTTTCGTGATACTGCTTTGTCGCGAGTTCAAAAAAGCCGAGCGTCGCGCCGGCGACCGCGCCGATGCCGCTGACCACGCCCGCCTGAATATGATGCTCCTTTGCCGCCGCAAGAACGCCCTGCACGACGTCCTCGCCGCGTTCGAGCCGCACGACGAGCATATCGCCGTTTTGAAATTCCTTTGCCGTCATAATTCCGCCTCCTGATCGATGCCGCAGCGCGGCAAAATACTTCTGCTGTTCATTCTAGCACAAAACCGCCGGCGAGGAACGCGAATCGGTCTTGAACCGTATTGGAAAATCCATCCGGAAGAATTTCCTTTTCGGGTTGCAATCCGTCCGCATCGCGTTATAATATATCTATTAGATATATTTGGAGGAAATGCATGCGGCAGACGGACTATGTCATCCTCGGCCTGCTAAGCGAAGCACCGCTGAGCGGATACCAGATCAAGCGGATCGTGGACATTCGCTTCCGCTTCTTCTGGAGCGAAAGTTTCGGGCAGATTTTTCCCGCGCTCAAGTCGCTCGCCGCAAACGGGCTGATCGAGGAAGCGGAACCCGCGGTGCAGGACGGGCGGACCCGCAAAACCTACCGCATTACGCCGCAGGGGAGCGCTGCGCTGAAAAACTGGCTTTCCCTGCCCGTCGGGAAGGAGAGCTACCGGCTGGAAATCCTGCTTAAGATGTATTTCTCCAATTACACCGAGCCCGCCGTCATGCTCTCGCATCTGCGGCGCTTCGAGGCCGCGCACATGCAGCAGCTCGAAATACTAAGCCGATTTCAGCAGGAACTGGAGGGCATCATCGACCGGGACGAAAACCACCGGGACGTCCTCCGCGTGATCGACTGCGGGCAGAAACTCAACCGCGCGTATCTCGACTGGAGCCGGGAAACGATTGCATATTTAGAAAGGAAACAGGCCGATGCGTCAGAAAATCCGTAAATCCATTATCTTTATCTCGCTGTTCCTCTTCCCCGTCACAATGAACTTTCTCTCGCCGTATGTTTCCATCGACGGCGCAATGGCGGGCGTGCTTTCCGGCAGCGTGCTGATGTTTCTCCTGCTGTTCCTCTCCGGCCTGTTTTTCGGGCGCGCATGGTGCGGCTGGGTCTGCCCCGCCTCCGGCCTGAGCGAGCTTTGCATGCTCGTCAATTCCAGGCCGGTCAGCATAAAGAAACTGCGCATCGTGCGGTATTCCATCTTCGGCGTGTGGTTTGCGGTGCTGGTCGCCGGATTCGTGCTGGCGGGCGGCATAAAAGGAATCGACCCGCTGCGGTTGACCGAAACCGGCATTTCTGTGGACGAACCCGCAAAATACATCGTGTACTATTTTGTCGTGGGGCTGTTCTTCGTGCTGTCCATTGCAATCGGCAGGCGCGGCGCGTGCCACGCGGTCTGCTGGATGTCCCCGTTTCTGACCGCGGGCATGTGGCTGGGACGCAAACTCCGTCTGCCGCAGATGCAAATCCACGCGGACGCGGAAAGCTGCATCGAGTGCAGACGCTGCAATCAAAAATGCCCCATGAGCATCGACGTTTGCGCGCAGGCTAAGCGCGGCGGCGTGCGCGCCTACGACTGCATCCTCTGCGGCGAGTGCGTCGACGCCTGCCCGAAAGGCGTGCTTTCCTACCGGAAAAAGAAGTGAATCTGCGATGATGAAGGATACGTCGGAGGCTCCGCCTCCAAACCACCGTTCAGAATCCGAACGACCCTAAGAACCGGTTTTTTTTGCGGGGTCGGGATCCCCTCTTGGGTGGGTGCAGGGGAGAATCCCCTGCAAAAAAAAAGACTTTTTCAGCAGTCAGCCGGGCGCAGCCGCCCGGCTTTTTTATACAGGCCGGTGCGGAAGATACCCCCGTCGAAGTTGACGCGGCGGCGTGCGCAAGACTACAATGAACTGATACCGCAACCGATCGAATGCAAAAGAGGGTACCGCTCATGAAGAAACGAATTTTCGCGCTGGCGCTGAGCCTGTTGCTGTTCGCCGCGCTTTTTCCGGCATACGCGCTCGCCGAAGGAGAAACCGCACCGATCGAAATCACGGACGCGGCGGGCATGCTCGCCATTGCGGACGACCCCGCCGGGCATTATTTGCTCGCGGCGGATATCGACATGTCCGGCGTGGACTGGCTGCCGATCCCGTTTTCCGGCACGTTCGACGGCGGCGGGCACGTGCTCTACAACCTTTCGATTACGCGCGTGAGCGAGGACACCTCCATCACCTACGACGGTTGTCACCGCGGCTATCACACAGTTTATGCCTCCCTGTTTTCCTATGTGGAAAACGCGCTGATTGAGAACCTGACCCTCCTGAACGTAAAAGTAAACGTTACGACCGACCAGCCCTGCTTTGCCGCAAGTATTGCCGGCCACATGGAATACAGCGAAATTTCAGGCTGCACCGTCAGCGGACGGATTTTCGTGCAGGCGGAAAGCCGCCAGTGCGGCGTCGGCGGAATCGCGGGATTCGGCAACGGGCTGATTCAAAACTGCGACCTCAACGTTGAGCTGACCGTCGTCGCCACGCCCAGTGACTTCAAATGCGAACAATACCTCGGCGGCGTGCTCGCAAACGGATATGCGGATATCGACGGCTGCAGCGTCGTGCTGGCCGGATACGCCTCCGTGCACGGCTACGCGCATAACGGCGGGCTCGTCGGGCTGGACGACATCAACCCCAAAAACCGCGAACACAGCGGGTATGTAAAAAACTGCACGCTCGACGCGAGCATCTCGTTTTACGAAGAAACCGACGACCGGCGCGCGTACTGCAAGGCGTACATCGGCGAAAAGCAAAATAAGTCCGCAATCGTCTCCGGTAACGAAACCATCCGCTTTATCAGCAATGAATCGACGGATTACAGCCGCCCGATCCTGCCGGACATGGACGAAAACCCCGTCTACGAGGCCGTAGTCACAGCGCCGCGCGACACGGCGTTCGGCTACACGACCTACATAAACCCGAACAGCGGCTACAGCTATACGGACGATTACACCGCGCCCGCGCACACTCCCGGCGAATGGATCACCGAAGTGGAACCAACCTACGAAAGCGAAGGCGTGAAGCGGCAGTACTGCGAGGAATGCGGCGCACTGCTGGCCGAGGAGACGATCCCGAAACTCGTCGCCGTCTCTTCCTGCAAAATCGACCGCGACTCGCTAAGCCTGCCATATGCGTCCGCCGTGCAGCTGACGGCGGAGGTGCTCCCGGCAGATGCGGAAGACGGAAGCGTAACCTGGTCGTCCTCCGACGAGAGCGTGGCGAGCGTGAGCCAAACGGGGCTCGTGACCGCCGAGGGCATCGGCAGCGCGGTGATCACCTGCCGCTCGAACGACGGCTTCGCGTCGTCGGCGTGCTCCGTGGAGGTCTATTACACCACAAAGCAAAAGATCGTGCGGTATGTGCTGTTCGGCTGGCTTTGGGACAGATAACGCAGCACATGCAATACGATAGCAACTCAAAAAATGCTGAACGCAAGGAGGCCACCCCATGAATTTCGATTATTACATGCCGACCCGCCTGCTCTTCGGCGCGGGAACGCTCAAAGAACTGCATAAACAAAACCTGCCCGGTAAAAAAGCGCTGATCGTCATGACCGGCGGCAAAAGCCTGCGAAAAAACGGCTGCCTCAAGATGCTGGAGGACGAACTTGCGCTTGCGGGCGTGCAGAGTCTGATTTACGACAAAATCACCCCCAACCCCGCCAAAACGCAGGTGATGGAAGGCGCGCGGATCGCAAAAGAAAACGGCTGCGACTTCATCGTTGGCTTCGGCGGCGGCAGCAGTATCGACGCGGGCAAGGCCATCGCCGTGATGGCGGCCAACCCCGGCGACTACTGGGACTATATCTCCGGCGGCAGCGGCAAGGGGCAAAGCGTGCCGAACGATCCGCTGCCCGTGGTCGCGGTCACGACCACCGCGGGCACGGGAACGGAAGCCGACCCCTGGATGGTCGTCACCAAGGAAGAAACGAACGAAAAGATCGGCTTCGGGTACGAAAAAACGTTCCCGGTGCTCGCCGTGGTCGATCCAGTGCTCATGCTGACCGTGCCGCCGAAACTGACCGCCTACCAGGGCTTCGACGCGCTGTTCCACAGCACGGAAGGCTACCTCAACACCACGGCCTATCCCGTCAGCGACGCGTTCAGCCTCCGCGCCATCGGCCTCGTCGGCAAATCGCTCGCCCGCGCGGTCGCGCACGGGGACGATTTGGAAGCGCGCACGGACATTGCGCTGGCAAACACGCTTTCCGGCCTTGTCGAATCCACCTCCGGCTGCATTTCCGAGCATTCGCTTGCGCACGCGATGGGCGCACTCAACCCGGAAATCCCGCACGGCGCGGCGCTGATTATGATCAGCGCAGCCTATTACACGCACTTTGCAAACGCAGGCTGCTGCGACGCGCGCATGACCGACATGGCAAGAGCGCTCGGCAAAGCGGACGCGGCAACCGCAATGGACTTCGTTTCCGCGCTGACGCAGCTGCAGGCCGCCTGCGGCGTGGACAAACTAAAGATGAGCGACTACGGCATCGTTTACGACGAACTGCCGGCTTATGTGGACAACGCGTTCGACACCATGGGCGGGCTGTTCCGGGTCGACCCCTGCACGCTCACCAAAAAGGACGTGCTCGAAATCTACCGCGCGTCGTACCGGTAAGCCGGGTCTATTGCACCCCACGCAACGCATGAAACAGCAAATCCCCCGCATACCTGCGGGGGATTTGAGTCTGTTAAAAAGCCCTTGGGATTGTTAAGGGTTGCGCCCCTTAACCCATGCCTTCCGACTGCGCCGCCTTGCTTTTACGGCATTTCAAAGTCCTTTTCCTTAAGATTCGGATAGATGTCCTGCAGCGGGGAATAATCGGAGATTTCATCGCCTTCCAGTATCAGCTTTTTGAGATTTACCAGATTCGCCAGCGGCGAAACGTCCGTTACGAGCGTGTGCGAAACGTCGAGCGTTTCAAGATTGGTCAGCCCCGAAAGCACCGAAAGATCGCTCAGCGTGCTCCAGCTGATGTAGAGCGTCCAAAGCTCGGTCAGGTTCGCCAGCGGAGAATAATCCTCCGCGCAGCAGCTGAAAAGCGTTAAAAACCCGATTTTGGTCAGATTCGACAGCGCGGAAATATCCTCCACCGGGTTTCCGCCGAGGCTGAGGCTTTCCAGATTCGTCAGACCCGCAAGCGGTGAAATGTCGGTCACCGCGTGGAAGCCGAGCCCCAGGCTCTTGAGATTCACAAAATACTTCAGCGCGTCGATATTCGTAATCTGCGTGCCCGCCGGGTATTCCTGCTGATAATCGATTCCAAGCTCCAGTTCCGTTACCTTCTTTGCGTCCGCAAACGTGATGTCGCCGTCCAGCAGTCCCGTCTGGTTACGCACTTTTTCTTCGAGCACCGGATCGCTGAACACGATCACTTCGTCTTCCGGATAGCGCGAAAGCGCCTCGATATCGACGGACGTCGGGTCGTAGTCCGTTTCCACCAGATTCGGATAGATTTCGTTCAGCGGCGCATAGTCGTAAATCGGGCATCCTTCGACCCAGAGTTTTTTCAGCTGCGTCATGCCGGCCAGCGGGGAAAGATCGATAACGTTCGATTTTACGACGTCCAGCTCGCTCAGTTCCGTCATGCCGGAAAGCAGGCTCAGATCGCTGAACGTGGAATACGCAATGTTAAGCGTACGCATTTGCGTCAGCCCCGCCAGCGCGGAATAATCCTGCGCCTCGCAGTTCCAGAGCGTGAGGTTCGCAAGGTTCGTCAGGTTTTTCAGCGCGTCGACATTCTGCACCGGATTGCCGCCAAGGCAGAGTGAATCCAGCTTTGTCAGCCCGCAAAGCGGCGTGATGTCGCGTATCGCGTGGAACTGTATGCCAAGATATTTCATGTTTACGAAATACTTCAGCGGCGTGATGTCCGAAATCTGAGAACCTTCGGGGAAATTTTCCTGCCAGTCGTTGTCGATCGAAAGGTCCGTAACGTCCATCACGTCGGCAAACGTGATCTCGCCGTCCGGCAGGCCGAGCGCTTCGCGCACTCTTGCCTCCAGAACGGAATCGTCAAACACGAGTACGTCGTTGTCCGGGTCGAGGTCGAAATCCGGCTCGGTCAAATTGGCGAATATCCCCTCGACCGGCGAATAGTCCAGGATGGGATTCCCCGCAAGGGTCAGCTCGGTCAGCTTCGTCATGCCGGAAAGCGCGGAGATATCCGTAATCATGTTGTTACCGAGGTACAGCCGCGTGAGCTCCGTCATGCCGGAAAGCGGGGAAACGTCCGTAATGGAGCAATCCTGCAGCCAGATGTCCCAAAGGTTGGTCAGGCCGGAGATTGCCGAAAGATCGCTGACCCCGTCGCAGCCGAACAGCCAGAGACTGCCGAGCTGTGTCAGCGATGAAAGCGGCGTGACGTCCCGGATGTCGTCGCAGCAGAGGAAAAGAGTGTCCAGCTTGTCCAGCCCCGAAAGCGGGCTGAGGTCGACGCCGAGGCCGTCGTTTTGCAGCGCCCAGCCGAGGTTGAGATACGTCAGCCCCGTAAAGTACTGCAGCGCGGAAATATCGGAAATCCGCGGTTCCGACCAGTCGACAGATTCCATCTGCAAATCGAGCTCGGTCACTTCCGCCGCCTCGGCGAGTGTGATGTCGCCTTCGGGCTTCTCCATCGCGGCACGCACCATTTCCTCCAGCACCGGGTCGGTGAACACGACGACCGATTCGGAAACCGGTTCGGCGGTCGCTTCGGCGGCCGGTTCGGCCGTTGCCTGTGCGGCGGCGGACTCCGCTTCCGGGGAAGCGCAGGCGGTCGCGCCGAACACCATCAGCACCGCAAGTAAAACACATAATAGTCTTTTCATTTGGGTTTCCTCCTGTTTTATTTATAATTTCCGCTTGATTTAAAATGCGACGTACCGATTAAAGCGGCACAGCGCGGAGATTTGCTTCGGCAGGGTGTCTTCCCCCACCGTTTATTCTATAATAAACCGCTGTTTAAACACTGTGGTGTGCTGTTTGCCGACAAATCGATCTTTTGCCGTGCAAATCCGGCGGTGAACCGGTGTTTTTGCATGTTATAATGACCTTGACTGAAAATCCTGTCTTCAGCACGCCTTTACCAACACCTGCCGGGAGGTTTCGCATGAACGACGACTATGGCTACTTCGGCAAAAAGCTCGAAGGGTACATCCAGTATATGGAGGCGCAGAAACGCGGCTCCGGCGGCGGAAACGGCGGCGGAAAAAAGGACGGCGGCTGGCTGAAAATCATTGTGACCGTATTGAGCGTGCTGCTCTTTCTGTGGCTGGTCGGCAAGCTGGCCGCGCAGTAGCCGCCGCAGCCCGGCGCTTGTGTCCGTTCGTGCAGACTCATAAAAAAGCACGTCCGCAGGCCTGTAAAATATGGTATGATCTCTCCAGCGCAACCGAAAGGAACTCCGGAACATGAAGCAAAGCATCATCCTCGTAATCGACGGCCAGGGCGGAGGCGTCGGCCGTCAGATCATCGAAGGCATCAAAGCGCGGATGCCGGGCGCGGACATCGTCGCCGTCGGCACCAACAGCATCGCCACCAGCACAATGATGAAAGCGGGCGCAGACCGCGGCGGCACGGGCGAAAACGCCGTCGTCGTCAACTGCCGCACCGCGGGTTTGATCGTCGGCCCGCTCGGCATTGCAATTGCGGATTCTATGATGGGTGAAATTTCCCCGGCAATGGCAGCGGCGGTCGGGCAGAGCCCGGCGGAGCGGCTGCTGATTCCGATGAACCTCTGCGGCACCGCGATAGTCGGCACCGCAAACCTGCCGATCAGGGAACTGCTTTGCCAGGCGGTCGAGGAAGCGGTGAAATTCTGTTCGGACGAAAACCGCGCTTTTTCTTGACAGGGCCGCTATACTTTCGTAAAATAACGGCAGCGCTTATCATGAAGGTAAGCAAACAGGTTTCAATTTCTCAAAAACGATGAATACAGCCATGAAGGCTGCTGGTCCGATGCATTCGGGCCGCGCCTTTGCGGCTGATTTTTTTATAGTACAGGGAGGATTTTTTATTATGTCTCAGTCGATGACCAAAACCAAGCGGCTCGTACTCGCCGCACTCTGCCTCGCGCTCGGCGTCGTACTGCCGATTGCGTTCCATTCCGTCGCCAACGCCGGAAGCATCTTTCTGCCGATGCATATCCCGGTCCTGCTCTGCGGCATCATCTGCGGCTGGCCATACGGCCTGGCCTGCGGCGTGCTCGCGCCGATTCTCTCCAGTCTGCTCACCGGCATGCCGCCGATGGCGTATGTGCCGAGCATGGTCTGCGAACTCGCCGTGTACGGCTTTGCATCCGGCCTGATCAAGCAGTTCGTCAAGACGGGCAAACCGCTGCTGGACATCTACATCGCGCTGATTTCCGCCATGCTGCTCGGCCGCATCACCTTCGGCGTGCTCAACGCGCTGATCTTCAAAGCGGGCGAATACTCGCTTGCCGTCTGGACGACCGCCGCGTTCGTCACCGCGCTGCCCGGCATCATCATCCAGATTATCATCATCCCGATTCTGGTGCTCGCACTGCAGAAAGCAAAGATTATCGAAGCGTAACCCAATCCAGTGACGCAAAAAAACGCCGGCAGAATTCTGCCGGCGTTTTGCTTGCCGATAAGGAAGTTGGTTGGAGGCCCCGTCTCCAAACCACCGCTTAGGGCCGAGCCCTAAGAACCCGCTTTTTTACAGCACTCCTGCGCGGAATTCGGAAATTTTCAGGGGACGCGCCGCTTGAGCGGGGGGCGGCAAAACCGCATCCTGCAGGCTAAAAAAACGCCCTAGCGCAGCGCTTCTTTTTGTTCCTGCAAAAACGCGCGGTGCTGACCGCGGTTTTGCGTGATGAATTCATAAACCAGATATTCCGGCGAAATGCGCCCGATCAGCTCCCGCACGCCCGGGCAGGTGAACGGACGATGCAGATCGACGCGGAACGCATGCTCGAACATCTGCCATGCGCGCTCTTCGTAGGTCGGTTTCAGCACGGGCGGGTCTGCACGCACGGCGCGGCAGTATTCACCCGTGATCGACTGATGCAGGTGCACGCCGCGGATTCGCTCGCAGAGCGCGCCGTGCGCGTCCAGCATCGCGTTGATATAGGCAAGACCCTCCTCCTGCGTGCGGATCGATTCGTTCGTGTGGAAAAGGTGCCCCGTGTCAAGCATGAAACCCGTGTTTTCGTATGCAACGCCTTCCAGAAGTCCGCGCGTGACGGCGGGGTCGGTAAACGTCAGTCCCGGCTGCCAAAGATTTTCGAGCAGCAGCGCAGGCCGGTAAGCCGCGCCGGAAAACAGCTCGTCAAGCAGTTCGCAGACCGCGGCGATCACTTCCCCGCTCGTGTGCCGGTACCGCCCGGTAAACGATTCTTCGATGCTCGCGTCCGAAACGTGAAACACGACGTATTGTGCCCGATAGCGCTCGGCGGCGGCCAAATCCGCGCGGAACCGCTTCAGCAGCGCGCTTCTGTCCGTCCCGCCGTAATAACGCTCGCAGTCTTCGAGCGTACCGAACTCCTTTTGCAGCGCCGCTTCGTCTCCGCGCCAGAAGTCCAGCCAGTACGGAAAATAGCTCATGTGGATGCCGAATACGCACTCTTCGGGCACGATCTGTTTTTTGTCCTCTTCGCAGACGAGCAGTTCCACGCCGTCGAAACCGCGCATAAAATCGACCAGCGAGCGCCGGTCTTCAAATCGTTCCAGATCGGGCGCGCTGGTCGTGAGGTTGAAAAGCGTTTTCACTTTTCGTTTGTCCCTTCAATCATCGTCTGGCTGTCCCCCGCCTCGCCGAAACGCTCGTAGGAAGTAAACCCCGGCTGCTTTGCCCAGTTCGCTTCGTCGAGTTCAACCCGAAAGCCGCCGCAGTTAAGCACATACCAGTCGAAATACGGAACGTTTTCATGCGCAAACGCGTCCATCACGGCCATGATCACGCCGCCGTGCACCGCAACGCCCGCGCGCTTCAGCCCGCGCCGCGCCGCGTCGTCCACCACCCGGCCAAACGCTTTTGCCGCGCGCGCGGCAAAGATCGGGATGCTTTCGCCGTTGGGGCAAACGCCGGTGCAGTTACCCGCAACCCACGTCCGGTAAGCCGGATCCTCCTGCATCTCCTCCGCCGTGCGGCCTTCAAAATCGCCGAAGTCCATTTCGCGCAGATCGTCAATCACGATCTGCTCCGCGTTCGGGAAGCAAATTTCAGCCGTCTGCCGCGCCCGCAGAAGCGGGCTGACGTAAACGACCCCGATATCGGGATACGCTTTCGCCGCGCGCGCTTCGGCGGCTCCTTCTTCACAGAGGGGGTCGTCCGTGCGACCGTTATAGCGGCCTTCCAGATTTGCGGCCGTCTTTCCATGCCGCAGTAAAATCAATTCCATCGATTCGTCCTCATTCCTTGATCACCACCGGGATTCCGCAGACAAGCCGCACGACGCGCCCGGCGCGCTGCGCGAGATTGATGCAGAGCCTGCCCGTGGCCTCGCGCGCTTCGCGGGCCTCCCGCGTCATCGGCACGATCCCGCTGCCGACCTCGTTGCAGACAACCACTTCTTTTTGAAGCAGCGCTTCAAGCAACTGCGGCGCGGCTTCGGGCGCACGAAACACGATATTCTGTAGATTATACACCACTTTTCGCCCGTCGAGCACGCCGTTTGCCATATCCGCGTCGGAATATCCCAAGGATTTCACATATTCGCGTTTTCCGGACGATGCGCTTCCAATTACCAAAATCATAACGCCGCCGCCTTTTGCGCCAGTACCAGCCCGAGAAGCATCATCAGTTCCGTCGTCTGAATCAAAAATCCCACAAGGTCGCCGCTCATACCGCCAAACTGCTTTTCTCCCATCCGAAAAACGAGAAACGCGCAAAGCCCCGCAATCACCGTCATGACAACGCCGGAAAGCGGCGAAAGCACGATCAGCCCCGCCGCGCAAAGCGCAAGCCACACGCTCAGCGCGATGGTCGCCGTCGTGTGCCCCGCCGCGCCGCGCAGCGCGTGCAGCAGGCCCGTTCCGGCCAGATTGGCGCATACGCTCGTCAGCGCGCCTGCCGTTCGGCTCGTTACGGGAATCAGGCAGGCGGCAAGGATGGAGCGCGGCGTAACGGCCACCTCGGTAAACAGCGCAAAGTCCGCCAGCAGATAGCAGCAAAACGCAATCACCGCAAACGCGCCGGTGTGCGGGTCCTTCAGAATTTCACGTTTCCGTTCCGGCGCGGTGCAGCTTGCCAGCGCGTCCGCCGTGTCGCAGAAACCGTCCAGATGGATTCCGCCGGAAATCAGCACGGGCAGCAGCGCCATGCCCGCCGCAAACAGCTGCCTGCCAAACGATAACGCGCCGCTCAGCCACGCCCAGCCCCAGAGCGCCAGGCCGACGAAGCAGCCGACCAGCGGCAGCGCGGCAAGCGCATAGCGCATGTTCTCCGGCTTCCACTCCACGCGCGGCACCGGCACGCGCGAGAACATGGAAAACGCAAGCGCAATCGAGCGAAGCACCCTCATGGCAAATCTCCTTTCAAAACGAGCGGAATGCCGCATACCATCTCGCAGACGCACTCAAAGCGCGCCGCGAGCGCAGCATTCAGCCTTCCGAGCAATTCCACATATTTCATCGTGCTTTCGGCGTATTCCCCGCCGTCGCCGCCGACGTCGTTGGTCACGACGATCAGCGAGCCGCACCGTTTTTCCAGTGAAAGCACGCCGGTAAGGATCGTCTCGTATGCGTCCCGGATTTGCCCGCAGGAATCGAACATCTCGTTCGCGGCGAGGTTGCACATGCACTCCAGCAACACCGTCCCGCGGCCCGGCAGGCTGACGCCGGGAAGATCGGTCTCCCGCTCGATCGTGACGAACCCCTTTCCAGCACGGAGCGCTTTATGCCGCCCGACTTTCGCTTTTTCCTCCGTTCCGAACACGCGCATGGTCGCAAGATAGACGCGCGGCGCGGGCAGCCGCAGCGCAAGCGCTTCGGCAAACGTGCTCTTTCCCGAGCCGGAACCGCCGGTGACCAGAATCCGGTTTGCCATCCGCATCACATCCCGATATCCGAAAACGTCATAAGCGAGTCGTAGACCGCCAGCGCCATGTCCAGCAGCGGCAGCAGCGCGACCGCGCCCGTCCCCTCGCCGAGGCGCATGTCCGCATGCAAAATCGGAAGCAGTCGCAGTTCGTCGAGGACGGGCTTTGCCGCCCGCTCCGCCGAAGTATGGCTCGGCAGCATGCAGTTCGCGGCGTTCGGGCAGAGGCGCGCCGCGCAGAGCGCCGACACCGCGCTGATAAACCCATCGATAATCACCGGTATGCGGTACAGCGCGCCGCCGAGGAAAACGCCGCAGAGTCCGGCGATGTCGAATCCGCCGAGTTTGCTCAATACGTCCAGAGCGTCTTCGGGATCGGGCTTGCTGACCTCGATTGCACGGCGGATTGCAGTGAGCTTGCGCACCAGCCCGTCGTCGGTCAGCCCCGCGCCGCGCCCGGTCGTTTCCGCAGGATCGCGCGCCGTCAGCACGGCGGCAATCGCGCTTGAAGTCGTCGTGTTGCCGATGCCCATCTCGCCCGTAGCGATGATTTTATAACCCTGTTCGCAGCAGTCTTTCACCAGCGCGATTCCGGCTGCAATCGCCTGTTCCGCCTGCGCGCGCGTCATGGCGGGCCCTTGCGTCATGTCCGCCGTGCCCGGCGCGATGCGCCGCATAAGCACGCCCGGCGTATCGACGGCGCGAAACATGCCCATGTCCACCGTAATCACGTCCGCATGCGCTTTTCCCGCCATAATGCCGACCGCCGAACGCTTTCTTGCAATAAAGTCCGCCATCACGGCGGTAATCTCGCCCGGCGTGGAGGCAACGCCCTGCTTGAGCACGCCGTTGTCCGCGCAGAGCACCAGCACCGCCCGCTTTGCAATGTCCGGTGCGGCCGTGCCCTGAATCCCGGCAATTTTGACCACCAGTTCTTCCAGTCTGCCGAGACTGCCGACGGGCTTTGCAATTCCGTCCCAGTGCACCTTCGCCGCCTTGACGGCGGCTTCGTCCGGCGCCGTCATCCGCCGGTTCAGTCCCAAAAAATCCATTCGCTATTCCTCTTTCCATTGCTCCAGCATGCTCCGCATCCATCCGGAAACGTCCATGCCGTATGCCGCGTCCAAATACTCCGGCGAAAAAACTTCTTTTGCTTCTCCCTGCGCAATCGTTCTGCCGCGCTCAAGCAGCAGCGCATGCGTGCCGTATGCCTTTGCCAGGCTCAGATCGTGCACGACGGAAACCACCGCCCGCCCCGGCTGTTTCAGCCAGGAGCCGATCAGCGCAAATACCTGTTTTTGGTACACGAGGTCGAGGTGGTTCGTCGGCTCGTCGAGGATCAGCACCCGCGGGTCCTGCGCAAAGATCTGCGCAAGGAACGTGCGCTGCAGTTCGCCGCCGGACAGCGTCAGAACAGACTGCTGTTCCAGTTCCTCCATTCCGGTCGTCGCCAGCGCGCGCCGCACCATCTCCTCGTCCTCTTCGCGCCTGCCTCCGAATATGCCCGGCGAATACGCATACCGCCCGAGCCGGACGACCGACCCGACGGTGAACGCATACCCGACAAAATGCGTTTGCGAGAGTACGCCGATCTTCTGCGCAAGCTCCTGCGGTCGCATTTTCTTTACGTCCGTTCCGTCAAAGCGGATTTCGCCGGTGTAGGGCGCGCCCTGCGAAATTGCGTTGACGAGCGTGCTTTTACCCGCTCCGTTCGGCCCGACGAGCATGAGCCACTGCCCTTCCTCCAGCGAAAAACTCACCCGGTCGAGGATGGTCAGTTCGCCGTAGCGCACACAAAGGTTTTTTACATCCAGCAGTCTCATGCGCGCACCCTCCTCGCCCGGTAAAAGATTACCACAAACAGAATTGCGCCGACAAACGAGGTGACCACGCCGATCGGCAGTTCCAGCGGGCTGAGGATCACGCGCGAAACAAGGTCCGCCAGCATCAGGAAAATCGCCCCGCCGAACAGCGACGCAGGCAGCAGGCGCTTATGGTTCGGGCCGACGATCATGCGCACCATATGCGGCGTGACAAGCCCGACAAAGCCGATGCTGCCGCCGATGGACACACAAACGCCGATCAGCGCGGACACGGCGATCATCAGGATCAGCTTGACGCGCTTGACCGGCACGCCGATGTGCCGCGCGTTTTCTTCGCCGATGGCGAACGCGTTGAGCTCGCGCGCATAGCGCAGGATCACCGTGCCGCAGACGACCAGCGCGCAGAGCAGCACCAGCGCGTTTTGATAGCTCGCACCGAGCAGCGACCCCATCGTCCAGAACGTGATGCTCTTGATGTGATCGGAAGCAAACGTGATCACGAGCGAAAGGATGCTTGAAACGAACATGGAATAGATCACGCCGATGAGGATGATCGTGTTGGTGGAAAGCGAATAATCGATTTTATACGCAAGCCCTAAAATAATCACCAGCGAAAGAAACGCAAACGCCATCGCCAGCACCATCGTGCCCGCAAGCGGGAGCCCCGGGAACGTGACGCCGAACGCGATGGCGATCACCGCGCCGAGCGACGCGCCGCTCGAAACGCCAAGCGTGCTGCCGTCGGCAAGCGGATTGCGCAAAAGCCCCTGCATCGCGCCTCCGCAGACCGAAAGCGCCGCGCCGGTGAGCGCAACGCAGAGCACGCGCGGCAGCCGGACGGAAAGGATGATGGGCACGCTCGTGGTATCCGGCTGCGGCAGGGAGAAAATTGCATTCCAGATCACGCCGAAGGTTTCTTTGAGCGGCACGTTTACGCTCCCGGCGGAAACGCAGACCAGTGCCGTAAACAGCGCTGCGAGCGCGAAAAAAAGAAGCTCGCCCGCGCGGAACCCTTCCCGCGTTTTTATGGGCGCGCTTTTAAGCGAGGGGGACGGAACGCCGTCCCCCTTATGTTCCTTGCGCTTACGCGGCATTTTCCGTTTCCACAACAGACAGCACGAAGTCGAACAGCGCCTGCGCGCCGTCCGCAAGACGCGGGCCGGGGCGGGAGAGCTCGTTGTCCGGCAGGTTCAGGATCGCGCCTTCCTTCACGGCGGTAACGTCCTGCCAGCCTGCGCGCGAAAGGATTTCCTCTTCCGGCGTCGGGCCTTCGCCGTAATACATGGAGATGGTCACAATGATATCCGGGTTCAGGCTGATGACCTGTTCTTCGGACACTTCACACCAGCCGCACGCATTGCCGAACACATTGATCAGGCCCAGCATGTCGGCGACTTCGTCCATAAACGTATCGCTGCCGGCCGTCCAGAGGCCGTATGCCAGCGGGGACACTTCAAAATAGACCGTCTTGCCGTCCAGTTCGGAAGCACGCGCCGCAAGATCGGCAAACGTCTGCTGCATCGAGGCGATCACTTCGGCGGCGGCTTCGGTTTTGCCGGTGAGCGTACCGATCATTTCGATGGCGGTGTATACGCCCTCGATGTCCTGCGCGTCGGAAACGACGACCGTCACGCCCGCCGCCTCAAGAGAGGCGACCTGCTCTTCGGTCTGTGCCATAGTGCTCATAATCAGCACCTGCGGCTGAAGCGCGATAATCTGCTCAAGGTTGGTTTCCGCGCCGGATTCAACGGACGCAACGTCCGCCACTTCGGCGGGATAGTCGCAATATTCGCCGCGGCCGACCAGCGTGTCCCCCGCGCCGATGGCGTACAGGATTTCGCAGTCCGCCGCCGTGAGCGCGACCACGCGGGTCGCGGGCGCATCCAGCGTGACTTCGCGGCCCGCCATGTCCGTAAAGCTGACGGCTTCTGCAGCCGTTTCTTCAGCCGTCTCCGCAGGCTGGGCGGCTTCTTCAGCCGCGTCCGCGGCCGTGACCTGCGCTTCGCCGCCGGTCACGGCGGATTCGGTGCCCGCCGCGCAGCCGGACAGCGCGCCGAACGCAAGCACGAGCGCAAGCAGAATTGCAAGTAGTTTCTGGTGTTTCATTTTATGAAATACCCCTTTCAAAAATATTCAAATGAATAGTGAAAAGGAGCGAAAATAAAATTGCTCCACTCATAATCGAGAGGAGCAACGAATCATATCGCGCGTCATGCCTTTGCCGCATAGCTTTACTCCACCCCAGAAGCGTCCATGTGCAAACAGGTCTCCCGGCTTGGCTTCATCCTACTTGGACGCCTTCCCGCTTTTTAAAGCAGTGGCACGCTGTCCGTTCGTCGGCTTCACGGTTACTGGGATAGCCCGGAAATTTCATCCGTATTCCCTCGGCGGCGCTTGTCCGCCGGCGCCTCTTTCAGGCGCAGATGCACACGCTATTCATTTAACGATATTATAGCCGAGCAAACCGGCCCGGTCAATCGAGCAAATCGGAAAAAGCCGTCCGCTTCCTGTTTGCGCCCGCCGGGTACGCTTCAATTTTGCGCCCGGGTATGGTACCATGTGCATATCGAAACAAACGGCGGTTTTCTTTTATAACGGCACACGAGATCGCAAACCCGCATCGCCGGCGGCCTCTCATCAGGAAAGGACACACATATGAACAGCCTGCTGCAGCTAAAATACGCGGTCGAGGTGGAGAAAACCGGCTCCATCAGCAAAGCCGCCGAAAATCTTTTTATGAATCAGCCGAACCTGAGCAAGGCCATCCGCGAGCTGGAAGACGACGTCGGCATCGCAATCTTCGACCGCACCGCGCGCGGCGTCGTGCCGACCGAAAAAGGCCGGGAGTTTTTGGGCTATGCGCGCAGCATCCTTTCCCAGGTAGCCGAGATGGAGGCGCTTTACCGCCCCGCCGACGACCACCGGCTCAAATTCGATCTCTGCGCGCCGCGCGCGGGCTATATCAGCCGCGCGTTCGCCGCGTTCACCGCGTCGCTCGGCCCGGATGCAGACATCTGCTTTTCCTACCGCGAGAGCGGGCCGATGCGCGCCATCAAGAGCGTTTCCAACGAAATCACACGCTTCGGCGTCGTGCGGTACCCGCTCGCGTACGAACCGTACTTCCTGGGTGAATTCGCCGAACGCTCGCTGACCTACGAGGTCGTCCGGACGTTCCCGCGCGCCGTGCTGATCGGCCGCGGCCACCCGCTCGCGGGAATAGAGAAGATTGCCGCCGCCGACCTGGAGCCGTTCACGGAAATCCTCTATGGCGACTGGTCCGTGCCTTCCCTGCCCGTCTCGGAGGCGCGGCAGCTGGCGCAGACGCAGGAAAACAAAAAGACTGTTTCCGTTTTCGAACGGGCGAGCCAGATGGAACTGCTCGCCAGCATCCCCGGCGCATACTCGCTCGTCCCGCCGGAGCCACAGAGCGTTTGGAATTGCTTCAACCTGCTCCAAAAACCCTGCGACCTTCCGCAGAACGAGTGCCGGGACGTGCTCATTTTCCGTGCGGGATACCGCAAAACGAAACAGGACCGCCTCTTCCTCGAAAAGCTGAAGGAATCCGCGGCGGCCAACGATATTTTGTAACGCGAACCATACTCCGTCCTTTGCTAATTCGTCATATCAGTATTGTTATATCGATATTAATATATCGGTATTCCGTTTTGATGTCTTCTTTTTTTGCCAAAAATCTTCTACGCTAGGATTGCAGAAAGGGAAAGCGTATCAAACGGCCCATTTTCGCAAGAACAGGCAAATCTGGACAACCGGCAGCAGCACCGAATCGGTTTTTCAATACCGAATCAGACCGTCAATCTGCCGGCACCGTAAGCACAATTCCGGGCACCCCGGAGTGAAATCGAGGCAAGGGAGCGTATGAAGAGCATGAAAAAGGAAAAAGCAAGAATCCCGGTCGACAGCATCGAATCGCTGGAGCAGGCGCTCGCCCGCCTGCGGGAAGCGCAGAAGACCTTCGCCACCTATTCGCAGGAGCAGGTGGACGCAATCTTTCTGGCCGCCGCGAGCGCGGCCGACAAAGCGCGCATCCCACTGGCCAAACTGGCTGTGGAAGAAACCGGCATGGGCGTCGCCGAAGACAAGGTCATCAAGAACCACTATGCAAGCGAATATATCTATAATGCGTACCGCCACACGAAGACCTGCGGCGTGATCGAAGAAGACAAGGCTTTCGGCGTGATACGCATTGCGGAGCCGGTCGGCGTGATCGCTGCGGTCATCCCGACGACCAACCCGACCTCGACCGCCATCTTTAAAACGCTGATTGCGCTGAAAACGCGCAACGGCATCCTCATCAGCCCGCACCCGCGCGCAAAGGCCTGTACGATCGCCGCGGCAAAGGTCGTGCTGGAAGCGGCGGTCGCCGCAGGCGCGCCGGAAGGCATCATCGACTGGGTGGACACGCCGAGCCTCGCGCTGACCAACCTCGCCATGAAGGAAGCCGACCTGATCCTGGCCACCGGCGGCCCGGGGATGGTCAAGGCCGCCTACAGCAGCGGCAAGCCCGCCGTCGGCGTCGGCAGCGGCAACACGCCCGCCATCATAGACGATTCGGCGGACGTCCTGCTGGCCGTGAACTCCATCATCCACAGCAAAACGTTCGACAACGGCATGATCTGCGCTTCCGAACAGAGCGTCATCGTGCTGGACGCGGTCTACGAGCGCGTGAAACAAGAGTTCCTCGCGCGCGGCTGCTATTTCCTTAATCCCGAAGAAACCCAGAAGGTGCGCAAAACCATTCTGATCAACGGCGCGCTCAACGCAAAAATCGTCGGTCAGAGCGCGTTCACCATTGCAAAACTCGCGGGCGTTGCCGTGCCCGAGCAGACAAAAATCCTCATCGGCGAAGTCGAAAGCGTCGAACTCTCGGAAGAATTCGCACACGAGAAACTCTCCCCCGTGCTGGCAATGTACCGCGCAAAGAGCTTCGGCGAAGCGCTCGGCAAAGCGGAGCGCCTCGTTGCAGACGGCGGCTACGGCCACACCTCCAGCATCTACCTTAACGCCGTGACGGAAACGGAAAAGCTGGAGAGATTCGCGGCGCGCATGAAAACCTGCCGCATCCTCGTCAACACCCCGTCCTCGCACGGCGGCATCGGCGACCTGTACAACTTCAGGCTCACACCGTCCATGACGCTCGGCTGCGGCAGCTGGGGCGGCAACTCCGTCTCGGAAAACGTCGGCGTCAAGCACCTGCTCAACATCAAGACCGTCGCCGAAAGGAGAGAAAACATGCTTTGGTTCCGCGCACCCGAAAAGGTATACTTCAAGAAAGGCAGCCTGCCGGTGGCGCTGGACGAGCTGAAAACCGTCATGGGCAAACGCCGCGCGTTCATCGTGACGGACACGTTCCTCTATCAGAACGGCTACACAAAACCCGTGACCGATAAGCTCGACGAGATGGGCGTCGTCCACGAAACCTTCTTCAACGTCGCGCCCGATCCGACGCTGGCCTGCGCGCGCGAAGGCGCAAAGCAGATGCGCGCCTTCCAGCCGGACGTAATCATCGCACTCGGCGGCGGCTCCGCAATGGACGCGGGCAAAATTATGTGGGTGCTCTACGAACACCCCGAAGCGGACTTTCTGGATATGGCGATGCGCTTTTCCGATATCCGTAAGCGCGTTTACACCTTCCCGAAGATGGGTGAAAAGGCCTATTTCATCGCCGTGCCGACCTCGGCGGGCACGGGCAGCGAGGTAACGCCCTTTGCGGTCATCACGGACGAAACGACGGGCGTGAAGTACCCGCTGGCGGACTACGAACTCATGCCCGATATGGCGATTGTGGACGCGGACCTCATGATGAACGCGCCGAAGGGCCTCACCGCCGCGAGCGGCATCGACGCGGTCACGCACGACCTGGAAGCCTATGCTTCCATGCTGGCGACGGACTACACGGACGGCACGGCGCTGCGTTCGCTGAAAACGATCTTCGCTTACCTGCCGCGCGCCTACGACAACGGGCCGAACGACCCGGTCGCACGCGAAAAGATGGGCAACGCCGCCACCATGGCCGGTATGGCATTCGCCAACGCGTTCCTCGGCGTTTGCCACAGTATGGCGCATAAACTCGGCGCGTTCCACCACCTGCCGCACGGCATAGCCAACGCGCTGATGATCGGCGAAGTGCTGCGCTTCAACGCCGCGGAAGTCCCCGTCAAGATGGGCACCTTCCCGCAGTACGACCACCCGCATACGCTCGCGCGCTACGCGGAGGTTGCGGATTATCTCGGCTTAAAGGGCAAAACGGACGAAGAAAAACTGGAGAACCTGATTTCCGCAATCGACGCGCTCAAAGAACGCGTGGGCGTCAAAAAGACCATCCGCGATTACGGCGTGGACGAAAAGGACTTCCTCGACCGGCTGGACGCGATGACCGAACAGGCCTTCGACGACCAGTGCACGGGCGCGAACCCGCGCTACCCGCTCATGCGCGAAATCAGGCAGATGTACCTCAACGCCTATTACGGCACGCACGTCCCCGTCTGAGCGGCGCAAAAGACGATTTCGCGGTTCCGTACCGGCTCATAAATCCGGTACGGGACCGCTGCAAGCAAAACCGCGGCCGGGCTTCACCGGCGGAAAGGAACAGCCATGGAATTAACGAATGTGATTGCGGCGCGCGCAAACAAAACGATTTACCGCGACGGCGATACGGTCGTCAAAGTGTTTGAAAAGGGCTACAGCAAAGCAAACGTGCTCAACGAGGCGCTCAACCATGCGCGCGTGGAGGAAACCGGCCTGCATGTGCCAAAGCTGCTCGGCGTCGGCACCATCGGCGAGCAATGGTATCTCATGACGGAATTCATCCCAGGCAAGACGCTGGCCGCGCTGATGGCGGAGAATCCGGAAAAGATGGACGAATACCTCGCGCTGTTCGTCGGCCTGCAGCTGACCATGCATCAGCAGATCTGTCCCCTGCTGCCGCGCCTGCGCGACAAGATGGACCGCAAGATCATCCAGACCGAGCTGCCGACGGCGACCAAATACGACCTGCATACGCGGCTGGAGTCCATGCCGCGGCACAACAAACTCTGCCACGGCGACTTCAACCCCACCAACATCATCATCGGCGACGACACAACGCCGTATATCCTGGACTGGTCGCACGCGACCCAGGGCAACGCCTCCGCGGACGCGGCGCGCACCTATTTGCTCTTTTCGCTCGCCGGCGAAACGGAAACGGCGGAAGCATACCTCGATCTTTTCTGCCGGGAAAGCGGCACGGCGCGGGAATATGTGCTAAAATGGATTCCGATCGTCGCGGCCTCCCAGTCCGTAAAAGGCAAACCGGAAGAAAGAGAGCTTTTGTTTCGCTGGGTAGATGTGGTAGACTACGAGTAGAATTTTTCCGGCGGCTTTAAGCCGCCTTCTTACGGAACCGATCGGCTGCCGCCTCCTTTGAGCGCTGGCATCCGACTTAACGACCGGCGGCCGGCCGGTTCAATTTTTCAATCTTTTATCACGACTGGAGTGTACGCTTATGCAGTTCCCTTCGCTGGAACCCGGAATCGCCGCGCAGAAGAGCGTTGCGGTCACGCCGGACAACACCGCCGCCGCGCTCGGCAGCGGATGCCTGCCGGTGTTCGCCACACCCGCGATGCTCGCGCTCATGGAACTCTGCGCTGCGGAAAGCGTCGCGGATTTACTCCCGGAAGGATGCTCGACCGTCGGCACACGGCTGGATGTAAAGCACCTTTCCGCAACCCCTGTCGGCATGACGGTCCGCTGTGAAACGGAACTGACCGAAGCCGACCGCAGACGGCTCGTGTTCTTCTGCCGCGCGTTCGACGACGCCGGGCTGATCGGCGAAGGCACGCAGGAGCGCTTCATCGTTGAAAACGAGCGCTTTATGGAAAAAGCCGCGTCCAAAAAACCGGCGGAGCGCTGACGGTCTCTCCAAACAAATTCAGAATCGCTGCACAAAAAAGGCGTTCCGGCAAAAGCCGGAACGCTCTTTTTTTGTTTTACTGCGCTATTCGATCGCGGTAAACGCGCTCTTGTCCAGCCCGCAGACCGGGCAGACCCAATCTTCCGGGAGATCGTCAAACGCGGTGCCCGGCGCAACGCCGTTGTCCGGATCGCCTAATTCAGGATCATAAATATAGCCGCAGACACATTCGTACTTCATTGTGCAAAACCTCCTGCATATTTTTTTCAATTATTCTGCCGGAATCGCCCGTATCCCGGCGGTGCGGCGGCACGCGTCCGGTCAAAATCCGTCCGCGCATCGTCCTGCCCTCAATATAGCAAAACAATCCCCGGAAAACAAGCTTTTTCAGTATGTGCCCCCGTTTAAGCCGGCCCGCCGCGCCGGACATTCCGGCGCAGCCGGAAAAAACGAGTTAAGGGCGGCGGCCCTTAACAATCCCAAGGACTTTTTGGGTAAACTGAAGCGGGCGGCATCAATACCGCCCGCTTTTTGTCCGTTTAGAGCTTATTTACCGATATCGCGGTAAACATCCTCATAGTAGGTCGCAATCGAGGTGTCGTTCTCCCAGGCGTCCAGCGTTTCGTTCCAAAGCGTGTCCGCATTCTGGGAAATGATGACCGCCTTGATGTCGTCGTAAACGTCGCTGAGTTCTTTTGCGCCGGCCGTTTCGTCGCCAACCAGCTGGAGGATGTAGAATACATCGTCAATCTGGATGATTGCGGAGTATTCGCCGGCCTTGAGCAGACCGGCCGCCTTGACAAGCTGTTCATCCCAGGTCGAATCATCGCCGGCCATGTACATCAGAAGGCCGCTTTCCACAAACGAAGGATAGGTCGTGTAGAGGTCGTCCTCACCGTATTCGCTCAGAACATCGGTGAACGAGGCGCCGCCTTCGAGCGCTGCGTAGGCTTCTTCGGCCTTGGCGCGCGCGTCTTTGATGTATTCTTCATACAGCTCGTCGGCCTGCGCTTTTTTCTCGACGTATTCGCTGATGATCTCCGCGCCGCCTTCGATCTCGTCGGCGGTGACGTTCAGCGTCGTGGTCGCGGGGTCGGCGCCCTGCGCAATGTACTTCGCAGCGAGCGCGTCCAGCGCGGCTTCGCCGTATTCCGCGGCAAGCGCGTCCAGGTCGGACTTCAGCGTGGTATAGTCGTCCGAAATATCCTCTTCAGGCGTGATGGAGATCGAGCGGATCCGCACATACCCTTCCGGGGTATAGAGCACCGGAGAACCGCCGTCCATCTGGAACGATTCCGCATCGGAGAGATAATCGGTCGGTGTGGAAGTATAGCTTTCCATCTGGGACGCAAGGTTTTCGTCGTAATAATCCTGAATCTCGTCGTCGGTTGCGGTCACGTCGGCCGTTACCTTTGCTTCCAGAGCGGTTTTGAGCGCATCGTTCATGTATTCTTCACGGATATATTCGCGGAATCCGTCGACGTCCATATCCATCTCGGCGGCGTCAAGCTGTTCCTGAAAGATTTCCAGCGCACGTGCATCGGGGTCTTCGGCGCCTTCATCCTCGGCGTCTGCGCGGAAGGAGTCGATGTAATACTGCATCTCTTCCTCAACCTGAGCTTCGACGTCCGCAAGTTCCTCATCCGTGAGCGTAATGCCCATCAGGTCCGCTTCATAAAGCTGAATTTTATCGGAAACCAGCGTTGAGATCACGCTGTCCTGCATCGATTCGATTTCGGAATCCTCGGTGGGCGTGCTCATGCCGTAATACGAATACAGCTGCACCATATAGTCGTACTGGTCGACGATATCGCCTTTGGTGATGGTATAATCGCCGATCTGGACAGCAACCTGATCAAGCTCCTCGTCCGTATAGGCTGTTTCGGCGTCCGACGCCGTTGCCTCCTCATCGTCATTGAGCGAGCAGGCGGCTGCGCCCAGCACGAGGGACAAGGCAAGCAGCACGCAAAGCAGCCGCTTCCAGTGGAATTTGTTCATGTTTCGATTTCTCCCTTTTTCTTATATTCCGCGTCAAACGCAAAGAACGCGTAAGTATCACTTGACATTATATGCCCATGTCCGTATCAACGCAACGGACAATTGTGTTAAGGAATTGTGGCAGTTTTTCCGTGATTGCCAAAGCATCCGCATCTTTTCGCCGTATTTCAATCGCCGGCGGATCGCTCGCAATCAGTTTTGCACCTTCCATACCGGAGACCGCGGCGATCAGCTTCCCGCCGTCGATATGCGCATATTCGGAAAACTTCATCTTCGCCTCGCCGTCGCGCACACTCACGCTTTCGAGGTATGCGCGGGCCGCATACGCCTTGACGAGCGAAATTCGCATGAGGTTCGTCACGCTCTGCGGCGGTTCGCCATAGCGGTCGATGAACTCTTCCGTCACGTCCAGCACCGCGTCCGCGCCGTCGATATCCGCAATGCGCCGGTAGGCTTTGAGCCGCATCAGTTCGCTCGGCACATAGTCATGCGGGATATGCGCGTCGATCGGGATGTCCACGCTCGTTTCCGTGACCGGCTCGAGCGCGCGGCCCTGCTGTTCGTCCACCGCGCGGCGCACGAGCTTGACATAATATTCGTATCCGACGTCGGAGATATGCCCGTGCTGCTCCGCGCCAAGCAGCGAGCCAGCCCCGCGGATTTCCAGGTCCCGCATGGCGAGCTGAAAGCCCGCGCCGAACTGCGTGAATTCCCGGATCGCCATCAGGCGTTTGGCCGCCTTTTCGTTCATAGTGCGGCCTGCCTGCACGGTGAAATATGCGTATCCGATCCGGCTGGAGCGGCCGACGCGCCCGCGGAGCTGATAGAGCTGCGCAAGCCCCATTCGGTCCGCGTCGATGACGATCAGCGTGTTGACGTTCGGGATGTCCAGCCCGCTTTCGACGATGGTGGAGCAAAGCAGCACGTCCGAACGGTGCTCCAGAAACTCCAGCATGGCCGCTTCCAGCTGCGTTTCGCCCATCTGCCCGTGCGCAATCGTAATGCGCGCCTCCGGCAGGAGCGTTTCGAGCCTGCGCGCCATGGATTCCATGTTCTGCACGCGGTTGTAGACGACGAACACCTGCCCCTTGCGGGCGAGTTCCCGCCCGGCCGCGTCCTTGATCAGCGCGTCCGTGTATTCGAGCACGTAGGTTTGGACGGGGTAGCGCGCCTCCGGCGGCGTTTCAATCACGCTGATGTCCCGCACGCCCGTCATGGACATGTTCAGCGTGCGCGGAATCGGGGTTGCGGTGAGCGTCAGCACGTCCACGGTCTTTTTATACGCTTTGATCTGCTCTTTGTGATTCACGCCGAAGCGGTGTTCCTCGTCGATGATCAGCAGGCCGAGCGCCTTGAACGTTACGTCCTTTGCCAGCAGTGCGTGCGTGCCGACGATCACGTCGATGGTCCCTTCCGCCAGCGCACGCTTGATCTCCTTGCGCTCCTTCATGGACTGAAACCGGGAAAGGCACGCGGCTTTGACCGGGAAATCCGCAAAGCGCGAACGCATGGTGTTGTAGTGCTGCTGCGCCAGAATCGTGGTCGGCACAAGGATGGCCGCCTGCTTGCCGTCCTGCACGCATTTAAAGCATGCGCGCAGCGCCACCTCGGTCTTGCCGTACCCGACGTCTCCGCAGAGCAGACGGTCCATCGGCCGCAGGCTTTCCATGTCCGCCTTGATTTCATCCAGGCTCTGCTTCTGGTCGGGCGTAAGTTCGTACGGGAAGCGCTCCTCAAACGTCCGCTGCCATGCGGTGTCCTTGGAAAACGCAAATCCCTTCGCGCCCGCGCGCTCTGCATAGAGCGCCGCGAGGTCGACCGCGAGTTTTTTCGCCGCGCTCTTTGCGCGGCTGACGCGGTTCGCCCAGTCCGCACCGCCAAGCTTGCTCAGCGGAGGCGCTGTGTCTTCATCCCCGCCGCCGACGTATTTCTGCACGCGGTCGAGCTGATCGGTCGGAATATACAGCCGGTCTGCGCCGCGGTATTCAATTAAAAGGTAGTCGCGGGTGTTGCCCTGCACCGTCAGCGCCTCGACTTTAACGAACCGGCCGATGCCGTGCGCTTCATGCACGATGTAATCGCCGACGTTCAGTTCGGAAAACGACAGGTGTTTTTTGGAGCGTGCGCGGCGGACCGTGCGCTCCGTCCTGCCGCTGACTTCGTACTCCGTGAATACGTTGAAACGCAGCGCAGGATAGGAAAATCCCCGTGCAAGGCGCTCCGGAACGATCAGCGTTTTCCCTGCTGGAAATTCGTGCGGCATTTGCTCCGTCAGCGCCGTTTGCGCGCCGTATTCGGCAAGGTTTGCCTGCAGTTCGCGCGCCTGTTCGCCGGCGCAGATCACCGTGCGCTCGCCCGCGCCGTTCAGGCGGGCCAGTTCGCGCGCCAGTTCGTCCATCGCTCCCATATACTGCGGCGCACCGCGCGACTCCAGCGTGACGACTTCCTTTGCCGTAAACTGCGGATGCGTGCGCGAGAGCGCATAAAGCAGCGCCGTGCGCGGCGTATGCAGACGATCGAGCGTTTCGTTCGCGCTGCGCTCCAGCGCGCCCTGCGCGGCAACGCCCTCTTCGCGCTCGAGCATCGCCTGTACGGTTTCGTGGAAGCGCATCTGCTCGGTGCGCAGCGCCTCGTCGACAAGCAGCGCTTCGTCGACGACGATGACCGCGTCCGGCGCAAGATAATCGAACACCGTTTCACATTTTTCATACAGCAGCGGCAGCAGCACGTCCCCGCCGACGCTGGCGACGCCTTCCGACCAGGCCTGTTCCTGATCCATCAGCCCGACCCGCCCGGCGATCTTTTTGAGCGCTTTTGCGGTGCGCTCCTTCGGCTGCGGCGTTTCCAGCGCGGGACGAAGCTGCACCGAAGGCGCCTGCTCCACGCTGCGCTGCGTCACGGGATCGAAAAAGCGCATCTGGTCGATCTCATCGCCGAAAAACTCGATGCGCACGGGGTATTCCCCGCCGGGGACGTACACGTCCACGAGGTCGCCGCGCGCGGCAATCTGCCCGCGCCCTTCAACCATCTCCACACGTTCGTATCCGGCGACGACGAGCCGTTCGGTCAGCGTCCTCGGTTCGAGCGAGTCGCCGACGGACAGCGAAAAGATGCTTTCGCAAAACGCCTGTTTCGGCGCGAGCACCTGCATCAGCGAAGCCGCGCTTGCGCAGACGACGCAGGTTTCGCCCGCTGCGAGCGCGCAGAGCGCGGATATCCGCTCGGAGCGCTGTTCGCCGGAGACGGCGTGCACATAGACCAGCGGCGTTTCGCGCGGCAAAAACAGCTCGGCCTGCGCGCCGAAAAGGCCGGCCGCCTCGTGCAGCTGCGCGGCGGTCACGTCCGTTGCGGTTACAAACAGCACCTGCCGCGTGCGCGAAAGCGCGGCGGCCAGATGCGCCTTTGCGTTTGCGGCAACGCCGAACGCCGCAGCCGGGCCTTTGCCCCCCTCCAGCGCGCCGGAAAAGCGCCTGAAGTCCGCTGCGGTATCCAAAACATCCAGTATCGGATTGTTATTCGGTTGTTGTGTCAAACTACCCCCTCAATTTATGCGGACTAGTCGCGCGCACCCGACGTTCCGCCGATATGGCGTTTGTTGTATTTCGCCTGCGCGTCGGAGATTTTTCCTTCTATAATCGAAACGCAGGCGTCCGCGGCGCTTTCAAACGTTTCCTTCAAAACGGCCTGTTCGGCCTTGCTGGGTTTGCCGAGCACAAAGTCCTTGAGTTCCCCGCCGCTGCGGTCGCCCACGCCGATGCGCACGCGCGGGAAGTTTTCGCTGCCCACGCAGGCGACCACGGAGCGCATGCCGTTATGTGTGCCGGCGCTCCCTCTTTCGCGGATGCGCAGCGCGCCGACCGGTAGTTCGATGTCGTCGAACAGGACGATCAGGTTTTCCACCGGGCACTTGAAAAAGTGCAGCACCTGCTGCACGCAATCGCCCGAAAGGTTCATATACGTCGTCGGCTTAATCAATACGACCCGTTCGCCATGCAACGATCCTTCGCCGTACACGCCGGAAAATCCGCGCTTTTTAACGCGGATGTTGAGCCGCTCGGCCAGCGCGTCCAGCGCCTGAAACCCCGCGTTGTGGCGCGAACGCCGGTAGGTCAGTCCCGGATTTCCAAGCCCGGCAACAATGTGCATTTCGTTCCGTCCTCCAATACAAATCCAGTTTATCTTAGCATGATTCGCCTCTCTTGACAACAAGCTTGAGCGCGTGATATGCTCAGTAAACGAATATGAGCGAAGACGGAAAGAGTAAGCCGCACGCGCGCATGCAGAGAGCCGGAGCACTGGTGAAAGCCCGGCGGCGCAACGCAGCCGAACATGGCTCCCGAGCTCCTCGCGGCGAACGCTCCATTTGCCTGAACCGCAGCGGACCCCGACCGATACAGCGGGAACTTATGCCCCCGGCGGTTTTGGGGAAGTAAGGTGGTTTTCAACGGACGTGTTTTGTGCGCGCCGTCCTTACGAGAGGGCGGCGCGTTTTATTTGCCAGTAAACGCGGAAAATATTCAGGCGAATTGTGATTTTGGGAGGAAACGACAAATGGAAGCCAAAAAAACCGGAGAAAAAGAGACGTTTTATATTACGACGCCCATCTACTACCCCAGCGCGAACCTGCATATCGGGCACGCGTACTGCACCGTCGCCACAGACGCGATTGCGCGCTATAAGCGCCAGCGCGGCTACGACGTGTTTTTCCTGACGGGTTCGGACGAACACGGCCAGAAGATCGAGCGCAAGGCGAAGGCCGCGGGCGTAACCCCGCAGCAGTACGTGGACGAGATCGTTTCCGGGTTCAAGAGCCTCTGGAAACTGCTGGACATCTCCTACGACAAGTTCATCCGCACGACGGACGAATATCACGTTAAGGCCGTGCAGAAGATTTTTAAAAAGCTCTACGACCAGGGCGACATCTACAAGTCGAAATACACCGGCCATTACTGCACGCCATGCGAAAGTTTCTGGCTCGACCGGCAGATTGAGGAAGCGGGCGGCGTGTGCCCGGACTGCGGCGGCCCGGTGGAACTCGTGGAAGAGGAAAGCTATTTCTTCCGCGTCTCGAAATATGCCGACCGGCTGATCCAGTATATCAAGGACAACCCGACGTTCATCCAGCCCGTCAGCCGCACGAACGAGATGCTGCAGAATTTCCTCCTGCCCGGCCTCGAAGACCTCTGCGTCAGCCGCACTAGCTTTAAGTGGGGCATCCCCGTCACATTCGACGAGAAACACGTGGTATATGTGTGGCTTGACGCACTTTCCAACTATATTACCGCGCTTGGGTGGGGAAGCGACGACGACTCACTCTATCGCAGGTACTGGCCGGCGGACATCCACATCGTCGGCAAGGAGATCGTGCGCTTCCATACCATCATCTGGCCGATCATGCTCATGGCGCTCGGCGAACCGCTGCCCAAGCAGGTGTTCGGGCACGGCTGGCTCGTGCTCGACGGCGGCAAGATGAGCAAATCCAAAGGCAACGTGGTCGACCCCGTCGCGCTCTGCGAGCGTTACGGCGTGGACGCGATCCGCTATTTCCTGCTGCGCGAAGTCCCGTTTGGTTCGGACGGCAACTTCTCCAACGAAGCGCTGATTGCCCGCATCAACACCGACCTTGCAAACGACCTCGGCAACCTGCTGAGCCGCACGGTCGCGATGATCGAGAAATACTTTGGCGGCGAACTGCCCGCACCCGCCGCGATTGCGGACGAGGACGCGGCGCTGCTTGCGCTCGCGCAGGAGTTGCCCGCCAGCGTCGACGCGCAGATGAACGAACTGCATATCCCCGAAGCGCTCGCCGAAATCTGGAAGCTCGTCGGCGCATGCAATAAATACATCGACGTAACCGCGCCCTGGCTGCTCGCAAAGACGGAAGAAGGCAAAGAACGGCTGAAAACCGTCCTCTACAACCTCGCGGAGAGCCTGCGCATCATCGGCGTGCTCCTCAAGCCGTTTCTGACCTCCACGCCGCAGAAGCTGTTCGATCAGCTCGGCGTGTCCGGCGAAAAGACGGACTACGAGGCAGTCGCCTGGGGCGGAAGCGTCCCCGGCACGCGCGTGCAGAAGGGCGAAGCGCTCTTCCCGCGCATCGACGTGGAAAAAGAGCTCGCCTACCTTGCCGAGCAGACCGAAAAAGCGAAAGCCGCCGCAGAGACCGTACCGACGGCCGAACCGGAACAGGACGAAGACGCGCCGCTGCCGGAAATCGACTACGACGACTTTGCAAAGCTCGACCTGCGATTGGCAAAGGTAACGGCCTGCGAGGAGATCAAGCGGAGCAAAAAGCTCCTGAAAGTGACGCTGGACGTCGGCGGCGAAACGCGGACGGTCGTTTCCGGCATCAAAAAATGGTACGCGCCGGACGACCTCGTCGGAAAGACGGTCGTACTGGTGGCAAACCTCAAGCCCGTCACGCTCTGCGGCGTGGAAAGCCGCGGCATGATTCTTGCGGCGTCGGACGAAAGCGACGAACATCTCTCGGTGATGACCACGCTTTCCGAAATGGACAGCGGGCTGAAAGTCCGGTAACTTCGCAGCGCTCCCCGGACGCCGCGCAAAAAAACGCGGCCCCGGAAAAGGACGTTTCTTCGGTCCTTTCTTTTCACAAGCAAGGGACGCACCCAGCATGAGCGAACACATCCTCAAAGACGGGCGCAAACTGATTCTGCGCGACCCGGCGCTGGAAGACGCGCAGGAACTGCTCGGCTTTCTCAAGGTCGTCGGCGCGGAAACGGACTTCCTGCTCTGCGACGAAAACGGCATCGACGGGCTGACGCTGGAAGGCGAACGGGAATGGATTACCGCTACGCTGGAGGCCGCGAACACCAAGATGTTCGTCGGCGTCGTGGATGGCGAAATCGTCCTCGTCTGCGACGTGCGCGCCGCCGCGCGCAAGCGGATTTCGCATTGCGCCGGCGTCGCCATCTCCGTCAAGCGCGACTACTGGCGGCTCGGCATCGGGAGCATCGCCATGCAGGCAATGATCGATTTTGCCAAAAGCACGAATTATCTGCGCACGCTCTGCCTCGAGGTGCGCGAAGGCAACGAGCGCGCCATCGCGCTCTACAAGCGCTTCGGCTTTCGGGAGATCGGCCGGCACAAGGGGCGCATCAACGTCCGCGGGACGTATTACGACGAAATCCTGATGGATTTGCCGCTGACCGTCGACGAAAACTGAACGTAAGGACGAACCATTTATTATGAAACTATTCGACACACATGCGCATCTGCTGGACGCGCAGTTCGATCACGACCGCGGCGCGCTGATTCCCGCCCTGCCGGAAAAGAGCGTTGCGGGATTTCTCGAAGCCTGCACCGAAGCGGCGGACATCCCGAAAATCGCCGCGCTGGTCATGCTCTACGACCACGTATTCGGCAGCGCGGGCATTCACCCGCATTCCGCGGACACGGCGGACAAGAACAGCCTGCTTCTTGTGGAACGTGCGCTTCAAAACGAAAAAATCGTCGCCGTCGGCGAAATCGGTCTTGACTATCACTACGATTTTTCGCCGCGGGACGTGCAGAAAGCGGCGTTCGGCGAACAGCTGGACATCGCGGTTGCGCAGAACAAGCCCGTGATCATCCACGACCGCGAGGCGCACGGCGACACGATGGAGATGCTCTCCGCGCGCCGCGGCAAACTCGGCGGCGTGCTGCACTGCTATTCCGGCAGTTACGAAGACGCGGTGCGCTATATCGACATGGGCTTCTACATCGCCTTCGGCGGCGCGCTCACGTTCAAAAACGCGGTCAAGCAGCGCGCGATTGCGGAAAAACTGCCGCTCGAGCGCATCGTGATCGAAACGGACTGCCCGTACATGACGCCGGAGCCGCACCGCGGCGAGCGCAACGACCCGGGCCTGATTCATCTCACGCTGGAAACCCTCGCGCGCGTGCGCGGCATTTCCAGCGAGGAAGCCGCCGCCGCAACGTTCGAAAATGCGATGCGGCTCTACGGCGTTTCGCTCTGATCTTTCCCCTGGCCGCCCGCTGGAAAGGAAACCGCCGGAGATCCCTGCGCATGCACGCAAAAGATCCTTTTGCAGGGATTTCACCCCTGCCCCACCCAAGGGACACGTCCCTTGGGAAATTCCAAATTCCGCAAACGTTCTTATGAAAATGGGTCCTCAGGACTGTATAACCCGAAACGGTGACCTAAATGCGAATCTTCCAATGCAGCGCCTTTTATCGACAAAAAAGCTCCGCCGGAAATCCGGCGGAGCTTTTGGTTGGTCATAATCCTATGAGCTGCATTTACATCCAGCCTATCAGGCCAAATATCACCAGCGAAAGGACGTCCACGCCGTAAATAATGCCGAGCGTAATGAACTTGTTTTTCATCTTCTTCATGTCGTGCACCACAAACGCCATCACAAAGAACGGCAGATAGCCGAGCAGCCAGATCAGGTACGGGCAGGAACGGCTCCACCAGGCATATTCCCAGGTGAGCACGCCGGAGTAGTTCAGGAAGCACTCGATGATCACCGCGAGCGTGGTATACAGAATCGTGTAGAACACGCGGTTGTTGACGCCGAGGATTTTCTTTTTCGGGTCCTGCGGCAGCGTCAGGCAGACGACCACGCCCATCATGGCGAACATAAACGAGATTTCAATGTTGTAGCCGATCAGGATCAGCAGCGCGGTGTCCCCAACGCCGCCCGGCGTGCCCCACACGGGCGCAAAGTTCGTCGCATGAAAGACGATGCTGTTCCAGATTTCGTTGAACAGGTCCATTCCCCACAGGGCGGCCCCGCCAAGCACGACGTTCCAGTTCTTCGCGCTGATTTCCTTGTGATAAACGTACATCACAATCAAAAGCAGCGGCACGACATACCATTTGAGCGTAAGTTGCGGATTGCGCAGAATTTCCAGCGCGGCAATAGAATAGTCCGACATGTTTTGCCTCCTGAATGGATTTGATATGACTACTAAAAGAATACGCCTTTGAGCAGTTTTGTCAATGCCCAAACGCTGCGGCGCAAACGGGCGGCTGCCCCGATTTTTTTTAAGGTTTACATCCTAAAACCAGTTTGGTACAATAAGCATGCGAAAAGCAAACTCTGAACGAAAGGGGATCCAAACATATGGACGCCGGGCCTTACCCGAGTACCAATACCGTTACAATTTCATACAGCGGGAAGGCGTTCGTAAGCGTTTGCTAGCAGATCGGCCGCCGTTCCCGGGAAAGGACGTGCAGCATGATCGACCATGTTCTCACCCTTCTGGAAGAAAAACGCTATCCGGAAGTGAAAAAAACCTTCTTGACGATGCACGAAGCGGATATCGCGGAAATTTTCGATGAAGTTTCCGATCCTGAGACGACGCTTCGTTTGTTTCGTTTAATTCCGAAGGATAACGCCGCAGAGGTGTTTTCCTATCTCGATGCGGACGTGCAGCAGCGCATCATCGAGGCCATCACCGACACCGAACTCAAATATATCCTGGACGGCATGTATCTCGACGACTATGTCGATCTCGTCGAAGAGATGCCCGCCAACGTCGTGCAGCGGGTCATGCGGAATTCCTCCACGAAAAACCGCAGGCTTATTAACCAATACCTGGACTATCCGGACGATTCCGCAGGAAGCCTGATGACCTGCGAATACGTCTACCTGAAAAAAACGCTCACCGTCAAAAACGCGTTTACAGTCATCCGCAACACCGGCATCGACAAGGAAACGGTATACACCTGTTATGTCACAAGCCCTGAGCGCAAGCTCGAGGGCGTTGTTTCCGTGCTTGAACTTCTGCTGGCCGACCCGGACAAACTCGTGGGCGACATCATGACCACCGCGCCCATCTTCGTGCACACGCTCGACGACAAAGAGGACGTGGCAAAGATGTTCTCGCACTACGACCTGATCGCGTTGCCGGTCGTGGACAAGGAGGAACGCCTTGTCGGCATCATCACGGTCGACGACGCGGTGGACGTCATTCAGGAAGAGAACACCGAAGACTTCGAGCGCATGGCCGGTATGTCGCCAAGCGAAAACACCTATCTCAAAACGCCGGTGTGGAAGCTCGCGAAAAACCGCATCCTGTGGCTTTTGATTCTCATGATCAGCGGCATGGTCAACGGCTCGCTGCTCGAACACTACGAAGCGGCGATTGCAACCATCCCGCTGCTGGTCTCGTTTATCCCGATGCTCATGGACACCGGCGGCAACAGCGGCTCGCAGGCTTCGACCATGGTCATCCGCGGCCTGGCGCTGGACGAAATTGAAAACAAGGACGTATTCCGCGTCTGGTGGAAGGAAGTCCGCGTGGCCGGGATGGTCGGGCTGACGCTTTCGATCGTCAACTTTGCGCGCATCGTCATACAGTATCACTCGAACCCCAACTGCGTGCTCATCGCGGCGGCGGTTTCGCTGACGCTGATTGCGACGGTGTTCATCGCAAAATCGCTCGGCTGTCTGCTGCCGATGCTCTCGAGAAAGCTCAAGCTGGACCCGGCGGTGGTCGCCGCGCCGATGCTGACCACCATTACGGACGCCTGCTCCATATTTGTCTTTTTCACCATTGCAACGACGCTTTTAAGCAACCTGATGTAAAGGCTTTCGTTGCAATAGATTGCATGAAAAAAAACAGCCGTTGGCCGCTCGACGCGGACGGCTGTTTTTTCTTGTTATTTGCGGTTTTACGTGCAGGCTGAAGACCGCTTCTTTTCCCGGCGCCGGTGATAAACGATATACGCAACCGAAAGCAGAACGCCCCCAATGCTGAACCACTGGGACGTCGACAGCCCAAGCAGCGCACCCCGCACGAAATCGTAACGGATATATTCCAGGCAGAAGCGGACGCACCCATAACAGATCACATATGCCGGCAGCACCAGCGTTTTCGACTTTGTTTTTTTCGTAAAAACAATCAAAAACAAAAAGATCAGCAGGTTGCATCCAGTCTCGAACAGCTGCACCGGCAGCAACGCGACGCCGACGGGCGCACCGCCGACAGGATGCGTGTAAACCACGCCCAGAGCGCTGTTCGTCGGAACGCCGTAACAGCAGCCCGCGCAGAAACAGCCGATTCGGCCGATCGCATGCGCCAGCGGCAGCACCGGCACGACCGGGTTTAAAAAATCGGTCAGCGGCGCTCCGGCAATGCGCGCGCCAAGCAACGCGCCAAGGACGCCGCCAATAAACCCGCCGTAAAACACCATCCCGCCCTGCAGCAGCAGGCCGATTTGTCCGGCGCGGATGATCGCGACGATTTCCGCAACGGAAAAACTCACGAGCACATAGGTAAGCCATGCGCCAAACAGACCGAGGCCTATGGCGCAGGCGGCGATCATCAGAAAGTCGTCGACCGACAATCCGGCTTTTTTAACGCGAACAAAAGCAAGCAAACCGGATATCAGTATCCCGCTTGCAATCATAACCCCGTATGTCGGCAGTGTCAGCGTGCCGATTGTAATATAAGGAAACATGTTTTCAAAAACGAGCGGTTTCTTTGTGTTCTTTGTCGTCCACGAGTCATTAAGGACAACAGGCAAAGAACGGTTTACCCGTCAAAAAACTAGTTTTTTGACGGTCTCGGGCGGCCCCGAAAAAGGAGCCGCCCGTTTGGTTCGTAATTATAGAGCGGCAGCCGCAAAAGCACCGGCGCATGCAATACAGGCGATGTAGAAAATCAGATTAATTACGACGCCGACGATCGAGCAGACCATGCCGGCCGTAGCGATTTTGTACTGATCGTCATGCTTTTTGCGCACATATGCGCCCAGAATGATACCCACGATCGCAACCAGAGCACCAAGCCATCCGATCGACGAAATAAAAACTCCGATAATCAGCGAAACAATACCTAAAACTAAAGATGCTATAGCCATAATACGCCCCCCATTTGTGATTTTCTTCAATGGTATCAAGGCTCCCTGAAAATGTCAACGCTGCACCGTCGTTCACAAGGGAATATTCCAACGATGTTCCCGGCATTCAGACACTGCGGTTTTCCTTTGCCATACCGCGGGTTGCTGCGGTTGTTTCATAATTATACGGATTGACGCAAAGTGAACCTGTCGTTCACTATTTGCCGCATTCATGCTATAATAAAATATATTTTAGGAAGGGGGATTTGTTTTATGATGAATGCTTGGAATTATGACTACGGGTACTATTACTATCCAAAATTCAGCACCGGCACGACGCTGATCAGCCTCGCGGTCGCCGTGCTGGCGATCATCGCGCTTTGGAAAATCTTTGAAAAGGCCGGCGAGCCGGGCTGGGGTGCGATTATTCCGTTCTACAACGCGTACCTGCTCTTCAAAATCACCTGGGGGAACGGCTGGAGCTTCCTGCTGATGCTGATTCCGATTGCGAATATCGTCATCGGCATCATCACCATGGTCAAACTGGCCAAGGCGTTCGGCAAAAGCGGTGGTTTTGCGGTCGGCTTGATCTTCCTCTCCATCATTTTTGAATGCATCCTTGCGTTCGACACCTCGACGTATCTCGGCGTTCCGGAAAAATCCTGAAGCGAATTATGCAAAAAAGCGCTCCGAACGGAGCGCTGCAGTCTGTCAAAAAAGTCCTTGGGATTGTTAAGGGCCGCCGCCCTTAACTCGTTTTTTCCGGCTGCGCCGGTTCATCCGGCGCAACGGATCGCCCTTTAGGGCGGTTTCCCTGTGCGTTTTGCCGCCCGGGAGCCCGAAGGGCGAAAGGCAAAACGTGGTTACCCCGTCAAAAAACTGGTTTTTTGACGGTCTCAAGCGCTCTGAACGGAGCGCTTTTGTTTTTTGCCCGCTTTAGCAGTTTTAATCGTTAACCGGCACCGCGGCGCATTCGTTTTTCGTGCCGAGCAGCATGCAAATCCCGTGTTCCAGCGCGGGCAGCACGGGCGCAAGATTTTCCCGCACCGCCTTCGGGCTGCCCGGCAGGTTGACAATCAGCGAATCGTGATAAATGCCCGCCGCCGCGCGCGAAAGCATCGCCCTTTTCGTAATCGGCAGGCAGTATGCGCGCATCGCCTCCGGAATGCCGGGCACAAGCCGCTCACAGACGGCGATCGTCGCCTCGGGCGTCACGTCCCGCCTGGAAAAGCCCGTTCCGCCGCTGGTAAGAATCAGCGCGGCGCCAAGCTCGTCCGCATGCCGGCGCAGTTCGGCTTCGATTCGCGCCTGATCGTCCGGCACGATCGAAACCGTCAGCACCTCATATCCCGCCTCATGCAGCATCTGCGCGCAAAGCGGGCCGGAGGTATCCTCGCGCTCGCCGGAAAACCCCTTATCGCTCACCGTAATGACCGAAGCCTGAAACACCGTATTTTCCCTCCGCTGTATTCTGATTTGAATTCATCATACCACACCGGCGTGCAAAACGTGCCGGTGTTTTTATTTGCTCCCTCCCTGCGCAAATAAAAAATCCGCCGCCAAACCGCATGACGGCGGACCCTGCGCCCCGCCGGTCGTCTTCCGCCGGGACACGCATTACGAACTTTGCGGAGGGTCGCTTAATTCGTAAACAAAAATGCAAAGTAAACAGGAATACGGCAATCGATATTCACCGCCTATATGATACCATTATTCTCGATTGAAAACAACGCTTTTTTCGGCCTGAAAAAAGACCGCGGGTAAATCCCCGCGGTATCAGCCTGTCAAAAAAGTCCTTGGGATTGTTAAGAGCCACAGTCCTTAACCCGTTTTTCCGGCTGTGCCGGTTCATCCGGCACAGTACGATCGCCCAGAATGGGAGGTTTCTCTGTGTTCTTTGCCGCCCGGGAGTCCGAAGGACGAGAGGCAAAGAACGGTTAACCCGTCAAAAAACCAGTTCTAGGGCGGTCTTTGATATTTCCCCTTCGCTACTGCGCTTTTTGTTCCACGCTGATCGGGTCCCCGGCGCGGAGCACCCCGCCTTCCAGAATCCGCACGAATATCCCTTCGTGCGGCATGACGCATTTGCCGACCTTGCGGAAAATTTCGCAGTCGTTATGGCACTTTTTCCCAATCTGCGTCACTTCCGCGAGGCATACGCCCATGCGCAGCCGCGTGCCGACCGGGAGCGAATACAGCTCAATTCCCTCCGTCGTGATGTTTTCGGCAAACATCCCGGGTTTCAGCCCGTCGACGCCCATCGCGGTCATTTTGTCGATGCTCTCCTGCCCGAGCAGGCTGACCTGCCGGTGCCATTTGCCCGCGTGCGCGTCCCCGTCGATTCCGAAATCGACCTTCATTTCCGCGCTTTCGACCGGATACTTGAACGTGCCTTTTTTCGGGCTCATGTTAACAGAAACGATTCGTGCCATCTGATGCTCTCCTTCAGCCGCCGATGCGGCTCATGTTCCGGTTGGCGCAAAACGCGCCGTCGAATCCGTGCGCTTCCGGCTTTTGCCGCACCGCGCGCAGGATCGCCTCGCGCAGCGCCGCGTCGTCCGGGTTGTCCAGCGCCTCGCGCAGCGGAATTTCAAGATTGCTGCCGAGGCAGGGCCGCAGCATGCCGTCGCTCGTAACCCGCACCCGGTTGCAGTATTGGCAGAACCGATGCGACACCGGGTCGATGAACCCCACGCGTCCCATATATCCCGGCACCATATAATCCCGCGAAGGCTGACCTTTGTAAACCGGCGGCGCAGGCTCCAGATACGGCCGCGCCGCGCGCAGTTCCCCGCCGGGAACGCGCTTGTCCGCGCAGTCGCTCTCGCCGAGCGGCATCCATTCGATAAACCGCACCCAGACGGGTTTGTCCTTCGTCAGCGCGATGAAATCGTCCGTTTCATCGTCGTTTTCCCCGCGCAGCAGCACCACGTTGATCTTGAGCGGGCGAAACCCCGCTTCAAGGGCCTCTTCAATGCCCGTCAGCGTTTTTTCCAGCGAACCGCCGCCGGTCATCGCCGTAAAGCGCTCCGCCCGGAGCGAATCCAGGCTGACGTTCAGCCGGTCGAGCCCCGCTTCCCGCAGCAAACGCGACTGCCCGGGCAGATGCTGGCCGTTGGTCGTCATGTCGATCTCTTCAATCCCCTCGATCGCCCGGATACCGGAGACGATTTCAAGCAGATCACGCCGCAGCATCGGCTCGCCGCCGGTCAGCCGCACTTTTTTTACGCCGAGCGAGGCCATTACGCGAACGATGCGCAGAAACGCCTCCGCAGGCAGTTCGCTTTTCTTGGGGCAAAGCCCTTCGCCCGCGCGGCAGTACGCGCATTTGAGCGTGCAGCGCTCAGTCAGCGAGAGCCGCAGGTACTCGATCGTCCGGCCAAAATGATCGTTCATCCGTTTATAAATCTTTCCGCGTTCATAAACGCTGTCGTTATTTCACGAAGACGATTTCATCGCCCTTAAAGAGTTCCCCGCCCGAAACGACGCGCGCAAACGCGCAGTTTTTCTGCAGCGGGCAGGTTTGCACGTTCTTCGCCAGCGGGCATTCTTCATAGCAGGGTTTCCCAACGCGCAGGATTTCCGCTTCGCAGCCGCCGATGCGCAGACGCGTCCCCTTTTTCAGCCGCGCATAATCCAGCCCCGCCGTAACGACGTTGGCGGCAAAGCGCCCGGTGCAGAGCCCGCCCGCTTCCCGGATTCCCCGCTCCGCTTCACCTGCAAGCAGGCTTATTGAGCCGTCGCGCCGACTGCGCACGTCGCCAAGCACGCCGCGCGCCGGGTCCAGCGTCAGCCGGTCCGCGGCGGTGCGCTCCCCCTTTGCAGGGGAGATCGTCAGCCGTTCGGCCCGCATGTTTCTTCCTTCCGCTCAAACGTGCCGCTCTTGCCGCCGCTTTTTTTGAGCAGCCGCACGTGCTTAATCTCCATGCCGCGGTCGACCGCCTTGCACATGTCGTAGATGGTCAGCGCAGCAACGCTCGCGGCGGTCAGCGCTTCCATCTCCACGCCGGTCTTCTCGTCGCAGCGCACCTCGGCAACGATATGCACGCTCTCCGGCGGGCAGGCGATCGGATCGACCCGCACCGAAGTAAGCGTCAGCGGATGGCAAAGCGGGATCAGTTCGCCCGTCCGCTTGGCCGCGAGAATGCCCGCGATGCGCGCCGCGGCAAACACGTCCCCCTTGGGCGCGCCACCCGAAACGATCATCTGCAGCGTTTCCGGTTTCATCGTTAAAACGCATTCGGCAATCGCCTCGCGATGGGTCACGTCCTTTTCGGAAACGTCCACCATGCGCGCCGCGCCGTGCTCGTCCACATGAGTCAGCGCTTCATTCATGCACCATACCGTCCTTTCCGAATGTCCTGCCGCCCGGCCGGCGGCCGCCGTTATTCGCTCTTTTGTTCCGGCCAGATTTTTCGTATCCGGCCCGGATGCTCCAGCCGGTACCCGCCCAGCCGGGCCAGCCGCGCCGCGAACTCTTCTCCGGCGAGCACACGCAGAAACGCGCGCACCTGCGGATTTTCCAGCGCGGCAAGCGGCGCGAGCAAGTCGTATTGCTCCTCGCACACCGGGATAAAGTCCAAATCGTAAATCCTTGCCGCCGCAAAAATGCCAAGCCCGCAGTCCACGCCGCCGGAGGATACCTGCGCCGCGACGGCGGTATGCGTCAGTTCCTCGCGCGTATACCCGCGCACCTGCGCGAGCGAAATGCCGCTCTGCTTCATCAGATAGTCGAGCAGCACGCGCGTACCCGCGCCTTTCTGCCGGTTGGCATAGGAAACGTCCTCCCGTGCAAGGTCGCGCACGTCGCGAATTCCTTTCGGATTGCCTTTTTTGACCATAAATCCCTGCGTGCGGCGCACACATTCAATCAGCGCAACGCCGCCTTCCGGGAAAAACCGCTCCACATAGGAAACGTTGTAGCTGCCGTCCGTTTCGTCCAGCAGGTGCACGCCGCCAAGCTGTGCTTCGCCGCGCGAAACGGCGAGGATTGCGCCCATGCTGCCGACATGCGTGCTGGAGACATGCGCTTTCACGTCCGTGCGGCGCAGTTCGTCCGCCGCCTCGTCGATCAGCGGGTCGTGACTGCCGAGGATGCGCACCGTGCGCCCGATTTGGTCGACCGGCTTGAGCAGCCGCGCAAACGCGCGCCCGCCCGCCTCGTACCCTTCGCAGTTCTGCGGAACGTCCAAAAGACAGTCCGCCTTGGTGAACGAACTCACAACGCCCGCGCCGCGCTCCAGCGGCACGGCGGAAAGCTGGCCGTCCGCACCGTAGCCAAGCGTCGCACGGACGAATTCGCGGTATTTCAGCGAGGACGTCAGTTTTCTTCCCATGCGCACGCAGACCGACTCCGCTCCCTGCGGCTCGCGCATAAGCAGCGCATCGATGACGGGCTTAAAAATCTCTTCGAGCACGACGATGCCGGAAACGGGATACCCCGGCACGCCAAGGATCGGCTTTTTGCCGATCCGGCCGAGCGCGGCGGGCTTGCCCGGGCGGATCGCAACGCCATGCAGATAGAGTTCCCCTTCCGCCGCAATCACCGACGTCGTGTCGTCGTCGCGTCCGGCGGACGTGCCCGCGCAGAGCAGCACCGCGTCGCATTCGTCCGCGGCGCGTTTCACCGCGTCCGAAATCTTCGCCGGGTCGTCCGGCACGATCGGATAAACTTCCGGTTCCGCGCCCCAGCGGCGCAGCATGCCGGAAAAGATAGCGGAATTGAACTCCATCACATCGCCCGCGTTTGGATGCGCGCTCGGCGGCACGATTTCGTCGCCCGTCGGAATAATCCCGACACGCGGTTTTGCCAGCACCTCGATTTCGGAAACGCCGCCCGCCAGCATCGCGCCGATCATCGCCGGTTCGACCGGCAGATACGACGGCAGGATCATATCCCCGGCGGCGATGTCTTCGCCGATCTGCCGCACGTGCTGCCAGGGCGCGGCGGCGGAAAACAGCCGGATTCCGTCCGCTTGCTCCACGCAGTCCTCAATCATCACCACCGCGTCGCACCCGTCCGGCAGCGGGTCGCCGGTGTCGACGCGGACAAAATCGTTCTCCGAAAGCAGTACCGGCGTGGTCTCCGTCACGCCGAAGGTACGCTCGGCTTTCAGCGCAATGCCGTCCATTGCGCAGGCGGTATAGTGCGGCGCGCAAAGAACGGCATACACCGCACTTGCCGTCACGCGGTCGAACGCATCGGGTACGGAAATCCGCTCCGTCCGGCCCGCCATCCCGTTTTCCTTTAAAAACGTCAGATACCCGCGCACCGCTTCCGTCAGCGGCGTATTGCTCAAAAACTCATATTTCATTTTATCCGGTCCCCGTTCGTTCGGTTTTCGTCTCTCCTTGATTATAACAGAAATTCTCAGAATAAACGCACGTCCACCTGCGCGCCGCTGGAAAATCCTTCCGTGTCGCGCGGAATCCGGATGTAGCCGTCCGCGCGCGCAAGCACGGAGATCAGGCCGGACTTGCTCATCAGCGGTTCCGCCTCCCCGCCGTCGAGCCGCACGGCCACGTACTCCTCCCGGCCGGTGTTGGAAGGGACCGCCGCACGCAGCCGCGCCGGGACCATGCGCACAAGGCTCGCTTGCCGCATCATCGCCTCCAGCGCCGGGCGCACGAGCAGCTGAAAGATAAAAAACGCCGCCGCAGGGTGCCCCGGCAGACCGATCACCAGTGTTTTGCCGATCCGCCCGGCGAACGTCGGCTTACCCGGTTTGACGGCAAGCCCGTGAAAGAGCAATTCTCCCTGTTCGGAGACGCATTCCGCCGCCGCGTCCTTTGCGCCGACCGAGCTGCCGCCGGAAAGCAGCAGCATCTCGCATTTCCCGGCACAGCCGCGAATCCGTTCGGCCAGCAGCGCCTTTTCGTCCGGCACGCGGCCGCAGAAGACCGCCTCCGCACCCGCCGCTTCCGCCGCCGCGGTCAGCATGCCGCCGTTGACGTCGCGCACCTCGCCGTCTTTCGGCGTCTGCGACGGGTCGACGAGTTCGTCGCCCGTGGAGAGCACGCAGACACGCGGCCTGCGCGCAACCGGTACTTCGGCGTACCCGAGCGCGGCCAGCGCGCCGATATCCTGCGGCAGCAGCTTTTTGCCCGCCGCAATCACAATACTCCCTTTTTTCGCGTCGTCGCCCGCAAAAATGATGTGGTTTCCCGGCGCGGCGGGTTTTTCGATGGCGATCATCCCGCCCGCAAACGCCTGTGCGTCTTCCAGCATGACCATCGCATCTGTGCTGTGTGGTAGCTCCCCGCCCGTCGGCACCGCGGCGCATTCGCCCGAACGAAGCAGGACGTCCGCTTTTTGCCCCATCTTTACCTCCACCGCCAGCCGCAGCAGCGCCGGCATCGCCACCGAAGCGCCGAACGTGTCCGCGGCCGCTACTGCGTACCCGTCCACCGTGCTGCGGTGAAACCCGGGGACGTCCTCCGCTGCGGCGGCGGATTTTGCGAGCACACGCCCAAGAGAGCGCGCAAGCGGGACCATCTCCGTTTCAAGCGGCTGCATAAGGCAGATTTTATTCAGAATATCACATGCTTTTTCGAGCGAAAGGACATTGAGCATAGGCTTCCTCCGTAAAAATGGGCGTTCACGCATGGCCAGGCCACGCATTGCGCCATAATCAATGCATTTTAATACGAAATCCGTTCTTATTATACCAAATTTTACTAAAAAACAGAACCGCTTCCCCACCTGTAATGCATATTGCTCTCCTTTATGCAGATCGCCGTATAAACGTCCTAAAAAAATTTTTTTAAACATTTTTCGACAACCCCAACAAATTGTGTTGTATGATAGGAAAAAACACAAGAGTTTGATAGTTGCCTCTTGACAGAAGATACTTTAAAGGATAGTATAATATTAAATTTCCATGAATATACCGTAACGAATCTGTTACACGTTTTTCATCTTCGTATCCTCACATGTTTTGAGGATGTTGCTGAATATTCATAACCGGGGGAAGACGCATGGGTCAGGCGGGTAAACGCATAAATAATGATACCGTTCAGCCCAACCGTTTCGCGAAAAGCGACCGGTCTAGTCGGTATGCAAAGCAGAAACGGCGCAAGAAAGCGCTCACGCTGGTTGCATGCATACTCGTGCTTTCCTTTGTCGCCATTTTCGCCCTGGAGCCGGCCAGTGCCGCAACCAAAACCCTGCTCCAGTCCTTCCGCGTTGCCGAGGAAGCGCAAAGCGCTCCCGCCGAGGAACCGGTTTCCGAAGGCATCGTCCAGTTGCAGCCCGCCGAGGACGCTCTCATCGAAAGCGGCGCCGACAGCGCACTGCAGAACATCGGCGCTCTCTCCATCGTTTCCTGGCAGGGCGCAAAGAACTGCGGCGAAAGTTTTGATGTTACCCTGCATGGTATCGAAGAAGACCAGTCCGTCCGCTTTATTTCCAGCAACTGCACCGTCTTCCCGCAGACCGGTTCCGCCGACGGCACCTATACCGTCACCGTGACCGGAGCGGGCGCTTATTCATTGACCGCCGTGACGGACGGCGAAACGTCCGACGCTATTTGCGACACCCGTAACGGCGTAGCCGGAAAAGCGGACCAGGTCCCGCTGAACGTCAGCGGCTGGGGCGGCGCGCAGGATTATTACGGCTCTTTCAGCATTGCGGTTTCCGGCGGGAGCACCGGCGGCGCAATTACCTTCCAGACGGACGGCTGCACCGTTACACCCGAAACCGGCAATGCGAACACCGTCTTCGAGGTGACGGTCACGCGCGTCGGCAGCTATGAGCTTACAGCGCTGATGGACGGGGACCGCAACTACAGCACCGGATATTCCGCAACGATGAGCGGATGCTCCAGCAAATCCGCGCAGGCGCCGATTCACATCGACGGCTGGCAGGACACCGCCTGCTGCAACGAAACGTTCAGCGTGAGCATCTATGGCGGGACCACGAGCGAATCGCTGGTTTTGGAAGCCATCGGCTGCACCGTGGAAAACGTGTCCGGCAACGAATATGAAGTCTGCGTCGGCACGGTCGGGCCGTATGCCGTTACCGCGAGCCGCGCAGGCAACTATGGTTATTTCTCCGAAAGCGCGTCGGTCAGCGGCGTTTCCTGCAAGGCGAGCGCGCCTTCGCTTGCGGTTTCCGGCTGGAGCGAAAGCAGAAGCTGCAACGATTCGTTCCCGATCCGCATCAGCGGCGGGGTCGGCGGCGCGGCAATCAGTTTTCTGGCCAGCGGCTGCACCGTTTCGCCTGCGACCGGTACAAATGAAACCAACTATACCGTAACCGTCACATCTGCAGAAGGGTATTCGCTCAGCGCCGTGATGGACGGGACCGAGAGCTATGAGTCTTCCAGCACGCGCACCTATCACGGGCAGTCCTGCAAAGGCGTTCAGAGTGCACTGCATGTGGAAGACTGGATCGACTGTGCGCCCGCGGGGAGCTCGTTTGAAATCACCGTGGCGGGCGGCAGCGGCAACGGCGCAATCTCCGTTACAACGGACGAAGGCTGCACCGCGCGCCTGAAGTCCGGCGAAACGAACGTGTATGTCGTCTCCGTCTACTCGTTTGCAAAAACCGGATATTCCCTCACCGTCGCCAAAGCGGGCGACGCAAGCTATGAAGCGGCGGCGGAACAAACGGTTTCCGGCACGACCGCCGGTGCAAACCAGGCGGCTCTGCTCGTGTCCGGATGGAGCGAAAACGTCTTCTCCGGCGATTCGTTTGAAATCAACCTTTCGGGCGGCAGCGGAAGCGGCGCAATCAGCGTCGAAACCGCCGGCTGCAAGATTGAGCCCGCCAACGCCTCTGCGCTGGGCACATACACGGTGACGGTGACCGCACGCGAAAACGAGGATTATTCGCTGAAAGTCAGCCGTGCCGCGGACGACAATTATCTGCAAACCTCTGTGCAGTACACCGGCAGTGTGAAGCCTTTTGAGTCCACCGCCTCGCAGACGCTGCTCGAACCGGTTTCCACCGGCACGTACGCCTGGGTCTACATCTGCGGCGGGATCGTGCTGCTGTTTGCCGTCGTGCTGCTTATGCTGCAGTTCCGCGCCGGCGGGCGCAGGCGCCGCAGGAATTACCGGTAAGAAAATGATCGCAAAGCGGAGCTTCAGCTCCGCTTTCTTTTTTGTTGTCTGGAAATCACCTTTTGCAGTGCCGCCATTATAATAGGAGTCTGAAATCGTTTTACCGCCTTATTACGCCGGTAAGTCCGGCGCAGGTCTGAAGTGCCGGGCGCAGTTCAAGCCACCCTCCCAGAAATGTCCGCAAAGCCTTCGCCACATGCAGGAATAAACTTTCTGCCTTCCTGCATTCGCGGGCGGGCAAGCCGCAACGCTCTCAGGGCGTTGCGGTCTCGCTCGTACCCGTGTTATAAACGGGATCGTCCTCGGACGGCACCTGATCTGAGTAGCCCCAGACGAGGCCGTCCGGCACGCGCCGCTGATATGTATCCTGATAGGTTCCGACGCGTTTGTTGCCGTGCCGGTTGAGCTGTTCGCCCATAAACACCATGCAGGCGGAAACGCCGCCGTCGAGGTTGTATGCAACGCTGCAGCCCTCGTCTACAAACAGCTCGGCAAATTCCGGGAGCAGCATGCCGACGCTGTAATCCGACTGGCGGCCGTCCACGACGATCGCCACAAAATGTCCGGGTTCGACCATGCCGATTCCGGTGCGCGGATTGTTTCTGCGGCTCAGGCGATGTTCGCCGGAAGCCTCGTTGACAACGCCGTCCTGCACCAGCACCGGACCGAACGAGAAAACGTCCCGCACGCCGTCTTCGAGCAGATCGTCCACGCTGACGGTCTTCTTTTCGAACAGGCGCATGGTCATGTCCGGGTACATCGCCATACAGCCGAACGCGGAAGTATACTGAAACACGATTCCGTCCCGGATCAGGATTCCCTTATATCCCGCGTCGCTCTCAATCAGGTTATCGCCCGTAATAAGCAGCACGGACTTCGTCTCACGCGCAAGAATCCACGGGCGCACCGCGCCCATGCCGTTGCGGTTCTCCGCCGCCTGCACGGTGCGGAAGCCGTTTTCGTCGCGCATGCGGATGTGCGCGACAAAGTAGCAGTTCAGTTTCGGTTCTTCCACGGTATACCGGTCGATGATGATGGAAAGCGTGTCCGTGCGGTATTCCCAGTGTCCCGCGTCCGTATCAACGAGGATCACTTCCTCCGGGTCGTCCGCCGAACGATAATATTGGTCGTCGTCCACGCCGCCCGCTTCCGCCGTCTCGGTCTCATCTTCCGTCGCTTCCGGCGTGGGTTCGGGTGTCGCGGTCGGTTCCGGGGTCGGCGACGCGGTCGGCTCCGGCGTTATTGCGGCTATCCGCTCGGCAAACGCCTGCTCGGCAATCGATTTTATGAGGACTGGCCGCACCGCGAAGTAGAAAACGGCCACAAGCAGCACGGCCGTCAGAATCGGCAGCAGCGCCGTAATCAGCGCCCGCCCCGCACCATACCGGGCGTTCATATACCGGTACGACGCGGCGACGATCCAAAGGCTCCCTCCGATACCCAGCAGCAGCGCAACAAACATGCCGAGCACCATATACATCTCGATTTCGTCCGCGGCGGAATCGAGATCCGCCGCGGACAGCGTCGGCTGCGGCGTTGCGGTCGGTTCCGGCGTCGGCGTAGGTTCGGGCGTTGCCGTCGGTTCCAGCGTGGGCGTGGGCGACGGCGTCGGGTCGATATAACCCGCCAGCGACGCTGTGTCGATATTTTCAAGCAGATCGTCTCCGGCCGCATCCTCGCCCACCGTCGTGTAGGCCAGTTGGAATACGGAGGATGGAACCAGCGTTTTGTGGAAGCGCCGCATGTCCGCATTTTCCAAATATGCGTCGTTCGCCGCTTCCAGCACGCTCATGCCGTCAAACGCAATCAACGCCTGCGAAAAGTCCGGCTGTGTACCGTCTTCCGAGGACACGCAGTAAACCTTTTGCAGGGCTTCAAAATCGTCCCCGTCGTCCACCACGTCCAGCACGACTTCCGCGGTGAACTGCGACGCGCCGTCGAAAGCCATTTCCTCCGGTTCGTGCGTTATGATAATTTTCTCGCCGTAAGCGGAAAGCTCGTCCTCCACGAACGAATCCGTCGCGCCGACGCCCCAGGAAGAACGCACGCGCTTATACGCCTCGTTGTTGACGCAGTAAAAATCGCCGAATACAGGATAGGTCCTGATCCCCATCCGCCAAAGTCCGGCGAGCAGTTCCCCCTGCTCCGTCCGGCTCTCGCGCTCAATCACCGTGAGCACCGTCGGAACCTGATGTTCAACCGTATAAAGCGCAAGAAGCGCGTAAAAGTCCGTGACCGCCGCTTCCGGCGTGGACGCAACAAAGAGCAGGTCGGCCTCCGAAAGCGTCGGTTCCCATTGCTCAACGCCGTCCGGCAGCGTCCCTTCCCCGTACACGGTGACGGAGGAAAGCGCCGCTTCCGAATCGCAAACAATTTTAACCGTCGCGGCGGATGCGTCCAGCGGATAATAACAGTTGACAAAGTCCTGCCGCGCAATGCTGCCGATCAGTTCTCCGGAAGCGCCGTATTGCTCAATCGTGTACGCTTTGGACAGCGTGTACCATTCCAGATAGATCCCCTGCACGGTTTCTCCCGCCGGCAGGGCGATTTCCAACGTCTCTTCGTCCGGAATCACGAGATAACTCTCCACATATCCGTCCGTCAGCCGGTATTCTTTGTCCGCGTCCGCTTCCGGCAGCGTGAAAACGCACGCCGCCGTCAAATCCGCCGCCGTTTCCCCTTCTTCCGCACGCGACGCGGCAGGGAGCGCCGTGAAAAACAAAAACAGCGCAAGCAGCAGCGTCAGCGCACGCGGTTTCAATCGCATAGACCAATCTACCTTTCCTTCGGGAACCGTTTCCCTCCGTTTTCGTCCGTTCGGCGCCTTTCGCCGGACCAGTTTAAATCAAGCCTCCGGCACGGTTTATTCCGCGGTGCGTACATACAGCCGGTAGGTGCGCACGGACTCCTCGTACCGGAATTCCGCCGAATCGATCAATTCGTATCCGCTCTGTGTCAGTTCCTTGTTCCGCGTTACGATAAACGCCGGGAGTTTTTGGCTCACATAGCTTTCCTGCGCCGCCGCTACTTCTTCCTTCGCCGCGTTCGACGTTGCAAAAAACTGATACTGCGGAATCACGTCCGCGGCCAAATAGAACCCGGAATCCGGGAACCCATAGCAAAACAGCGAATCGGCGCTCTGCGAATCGACTTTTGCCATCGTTTCGGCAAAACGGTACTGCGGCGTGTCTTCCTTCTTTGTAAAAAGCATATAGCGATTGTCCGTCGTCAGCAGCGCGAGCGCAAACGTCACGACGCAAAGCCCCGCATACAAAGCGGCTTTCGGCGCGCGCCGCCGCAGTTTCGGCGCAACGCGCTCGTTCCAGAGGCGGAGCAGCGGGACGAACCCAAGCGCCATAAACGGTGTGAGCACCAGCCCGTAGTAGCGGTATCCCTGACCGCCGCAGTAGATGCCCGCCGCAAGGAACGCGGCAAGCAGCCAGTAATTGATCTTTTCGACCGTTTTCGTTTTGTCCCGCTTGCTGAAGGTCAGCCAGAAGAGCCCGAGCGCGATAAACAGCGCGATCTGCGGATTGCGAAACGAAAACGCGCCGACGCTCTTTATGATCGCAACCGGCATGGTAACGATCAGCGGCGAGTCCAGATAGGAATAGCCAAAGATATTCTGATAGAAATAGTAGTTCCAGAAATCGCCCAGTGAGCCGTTTGCAGAGAAATAGATCACCCAGGGAATCCCGACGGCAAACATGACGGCCAGAAACAGGAGACTCGCCGAAATCGCGCGTTTCCAGTGTTTTGCAGGGAACTGCGCAATCGCAATCACGCCCATCCAAGCAATGTAAAACGCAAGCAGGACGAACTTGCCGAAAAGCATCAGCCCGGCAAAGAACGCGCTGCGTGCAATCATGGAAAGCGGCACGCGCTTTGGATAAATTTCCTTAAAATATCGAAGCGAATCGTAGAGCGACCAGGCAAAAAACGGCATCATGAGTTCTTCAAAGCTGCCGCCGTGTGAAAAACTCAAACTGCCGAGCACGGCCGCAGAAACGACGGGCAGGATAATCAGCGCGCCGTCTTTAACGTACAGCGAAGCGATCTTGTAAATTGCAAACAGGAAAAACGCGAACGAAATGGTCTCAAGCAGATACACGCCCAAAAACGACTCGCCGGAAACGAGCGAGGCCAGCCCGTAGAGCAGAAACGCCGTCGGGCCCTTCTGGTCGTAAAGGTCGGTATACGGCACATGGCCGTGCATCATACCCTTGCCGATGGTAAAATAGATGTCGACGTCCACCCAGTCGTTGAGTGGATAAAAAAAAGAAGATTTCGTACAGATCAAAAGAAACAGCGCGGAAAGGCCGAGACACAGCGGAAACACCCACCGCTTTTTCCGGCGGACCGTCCCAAACTCCATAAACGTTCCCTCCATTCAAAACACGCGCCGTCACTCCGGCGAATTCCATATTATTATATCGACTCGTCCTGTTCTTGGCAACCTGCGAGGACCCGCCGGCATACGAAAAACGCCGTGCGAATCTTCACACGGCGTTTTCAAAACAAATCGATGCGCTGCATTACTTGCTGCGGGTTACCTTGCCGGAACGGAGGCACCGCGTGCAAACGTTCATTTTAGTCGGCTTGCCGTCGACGACAACGTGCACGCTTTGGATGTTCGGCGCCCAGCCACGCTTGGTCTTGCGGTGGGAGTGGCTGACCAGATTGCCGGACATGACACCCTTGTTGCAGACTTCACAATATTTTCCCATGCGAGTAGTCCACCTCCTTGTTAAAAATCGAACAGAACTATATTACCACGCGCCCGGAGGGTATGCAAGCGTTATTTTCCCGCAAACGCGCGTTTTTTCACGTTTTCCGCCCAATACGCCGCATCAGAACGCAAGACCGTCAAATCCGGTCTGGCGCAGCGCCTCATAGAGCACCAGCGCAACGGCGTTGCTGAGGTTGAGCGAGCGGAGGCCGCTGCGCATCGGGATGCGGACCGCGTCGGCGCTGCGCCGCCGCAGAAGTTCCGGCCCAAGCCCCGCCGTCTCCTTGCCGAACACCAGAAAATCCCCGTCCTGATACCGTGCGTCGGCATAGCACTTTTTTGCATGCGTGGACAGAAGGAAAAAGCGCGCGGCAGGATAAGTGCGCTCCACTTCCTCGAAGCTGTCGTAATAGCGGACGTCCAGCTTGTCCCAGTAGTCCAGTCCGGCGCGTTTAAGCTGCTTTTCGTCCACCGAAAAGCCCAGCGGACGCACCAGATGCAGCACGGCCCCGGTCACCGCACACGTGCGTGCAATGTTGCCCGTGTTCTGCGGGATTTCCGGCTCCACCAAAACAATATGAAACAATTCCTTTTCTCCTCGTTATCTTTCGCGGACCGCTTCATGCCTGCAAAGCTGTCTGCAGTTTTCGGCCATCAGCGACATCGTCTCGCGCACGTCGTCCGGCGCAAGGATGCGCACCCGGCCGTCGAACTGAAACACCCAGCCGAAGAACGCCGGGGAAACGCAAACGCCCGCGCAGACCGAACCGGTTTTTTCGTCGATTTCGGCCAGCGGCGCATCCGCGCCGAAGCGGTCTTTCATTTCATCGAGCAGTGTTTTTTCAAACGCAAGGCGGACCCATCTGCGCTCGCCCTGCTCCGCCGAAAAAACGGACCGCTCGTATGCCTCCGGGTTCGCCGCAGGGGCGGCCGCGGCGGACGGCTCCGCCAGCACGCGCACCTTTTGCATGCGGTCCGCGCGGTAATGCATCAGCCCTTCCTGCAGCGGGCAATCGGCGGCGAGATAATACATTCCGTCCGCACAGAGCACCAACATCGGATTCACCGTATACGTTTGTGCGCCGCGGCATACGCCCGGGCGCTGCATTCCGCCCTGCCGGTAAACGAACGAGAGCTGTCTGCCGCTCTCCAGCGCCTCGAATATGCGTCCGACGTTGACAAGCACATCCTCGCTGTTCGCTTTTCGCTTCCTAAAGGCGCGGTTTTTCGCCGTCAGCGCCGCCGCCGCGGACCCGCTGGTCAGAGACCCCAGTTTGTTCAGTATCGCATCCGTCCTCGCCTGCGTCAGGATGCGGCTCCGCCGCACCATGTCGGCCAGCAGCCGCAGTTCGGCGGACTCAAAGAGCCGCTCTTTCAGAAAAAAGCCCCCGCCCCGCCCGCGGCGCACCGCAATCTGCATGCCGCTTTCGCGCAGCAGCGCAAGGTCCCGGTAGACCGCGCGTCGGTCGGCCGCCATCCCCCTGCGCTCCAGATACGCAATCAGTTCCGGCACGGCGGCGGGATGCAGTTCGTCCGTACGCTCCTCCAGAAACGCTTTAACCAGCAGAAGTCTTGCACGCGGATTCGTCATGGCCACCCGTCCTCCGCGCTCAGCAAAAGCGGCGTTTATCCGTTTTCACGGGAAATTGCATCGATCTGCGCCAGCTCTTCTTCGGAAAACGGCGGCGCGTTCAGCACGCCGAGATTTTCGGTGATCTGCGCCGGCGACGACGCGCCGATGAGCACGCTCGTAACGGCGTCACTGCGGACGACCCAGCTCAGCGCCATCTGCGAAAGCGTCTGTCCGCGCGCGGCGGCGATATCGTTGAGCGTGTGGATCTGCATAAGCCTGGCCTGTGTCAGCTGTTCGCGCTTTAAAAATGGTCCGCCCTTGCCGATGCGGCTGTCCGCCGGTATCCCGTCGAGATAGCGCCCGGTCAGAAGTCCCTGCGCAAGCGGGCTGAACGTGATAATCCCGAATCCCGCTTCCTTTGCCGCTTCCAGCAGCCCATCCGGCTCGATATGCCGGTCGAAAATGGAATAGCGCACCTGATTGAGCACAAACGGGCAGTGCAGTTCCTGCAGGATCGATACCGCGCGCAGAGCGGTCTGCGCGTCGTAATTTGAGATACCCGCGTACAGCGCGCGCCCACTCTTGACCGCCGTGTCGAGCGCGAGCATGCTTTCCTCCAGCGGCGTTTCCGGGTCCATGCGATGGTGATAAAAGACGTCCACATATGGAAGGCCGAGCCTTTTAAGACTTTGGTCGAGACTGGAAAGCAGATATTTGCGGCTGCCGCGGTCGCCGTACGGCCCCGGCCACATGTAATACCCCGCTTTGGTGCTGACGACAAGCTCGTCCCGGTAAGCGGAAAGCTCCTCTCGGAGGATCCGCCCGAAATTGCTTTCGGCGCTGCCGGGCACCGGACCGTAGTTGTTCGCAAGGTCAAAATGCGTCACGCCCTGATCGAACGCGCAGAAGCACATCCGCTTCATGTTCGCGTAGTCGTCGCCGCTGCCGAAATTATGCCAAAGGCCAAGTGAAAGCAGCGGGAGCTTCAGCCCGCTCTTCCCGCAGCGGCGATAGGTCATCGCCGCGTAACGCCCGTCGTTTGCCGTGTATGCCATTGTAAGCCTCCGAAATTTTTGTTTTGCCGTAACAGGCCGTCTTTATCGAATATTGTATCACACCGTCCGCGTTCCCCGCTTGGGAATTCCACAAAATTACGCCGTCTTGCTGTGTGCCGGGCCAGCGAAAGCATGGATATCGCCACAGTGCGTAATTCCTTCCAAAAACATTCATAGAAAAATCAGGTTTCGTCCATTGACAAGCGCGCGTATTTGGCCGAGAATAGGTACTGCCGGGCAAAAACAGCGCATGTATGGCGGTCTGTTTCGTCCGTGCGGCAGCGCATGTTCCGGCACGCGGGCACGGTGGATTCTGTCCCCCGAACCGGCGCGCCGAAAATTTTTATCAGGAGGACAGTTTTTTGGTTACCAAAGTACCCGTAGCGACCATCGAAATGCTCAACGGCGGCGTCATCAAAATGGAATTATATCAGGACGTCGCCCCCAACACGGTCAAAAACTTCGTTTCCCTTGCCAACAGCGGCTTTTACGACGGCACGGTCTTTCACCGCGTGGTAAAAAACTTCGTCATTCAGGGCGGCGACCCGACCGGCACCGGCACCGGCGGCCCGGGGTATCGCATCAAGGGCGAATTTTCCAATAACAATTTCCATAATCCCCTGTCGCACGAGCGCGGCGTGGTCAGCATGGCGCGGCAGGGCAACCCTTATAACCCCGCGAGCGCATACGACACCGCTGGCAGTCAGTTTTTCATCCTGCATGCGGACGCGGAATATCTCGACAAGGATTATGCCGCGTTCGGCATGGTCGTCGAGGGCATGGACGTTGTGGACGCCATCGCATCCTGTGCGACCGGCATCGGCAGCAAGCCGATCGTCGAACAAAAGATTAAAAAGCTCCGCGTGGAAACCTTTGGCGAGGACTTTGGCGAACCGGAGAAAATCCCCGAATAACGATTGTAAAACGCCTGTAAAATCTGAACGCTACGTTCAAATTATATTGACAAACCACGTCTTTTTCTGCTAAAATACATAAAAATATTTATGTATTTCCGTTGGAAAGGGCGTGGTTTTTATTTCATCCAATCTGCTTGGCGATTCGGTGTCCGAATTGTACCGAAACCTCCGCCTGCGGCACTATCGCAACCTCTTCAATCAGCTGAAGGAAAAGGCCGGCAGCCTGAGCGCAACGGAGGCGTTTTCCGTAGAGGTAATCTATCTGCTCGATCATCCGACGGTTGGCGAGTTTGCCGGCTTCCTGGGCATTTCGCAGCCGAACGCATCCTACAAGGTTGCCGCTCTCGTGCAAAAAGGATATCTTGAGCGCGTCGGCAGCGACAGCGACCGCCGGGAAGCGCATCTCTGCGTAACCGAAAAATTCATGGACTACTACGGACGGCAGCTTCCGGACGTGGACGGCGCGGTTTCTTCCGCGCTCTCTTCGTTTTCAGAAGCGGAGGCCGCCCTGTTTCTGCGGCTCTTTCAAAAGCTGAACCGCTGCCTCGCCGCAAACGCATAACGGCCGGGAACACAACGACCCGCCGCGGCATTGCTTCCGCGGCAGACAGAACCTGGGGGGTTTTTCATGGACCTGTTTGAAAAATGTTATCGGAACACCGCGGTAAAAGAAGCGCGTGAAGCGGGGCTTTATCCGTATTTTCACGCGCTTGAATCCCGACAGGACGTCGAGGTCATGATGGAAGGCAAGCGCCGCATCATGCTCGGCTCCAACAACTATCTCGGGCTGACCATCCATCCGGAGGTAATCGAGGCCGGCATCCGTGCGCTGGAACGCTACGGCAGCGGCTGCTCCGGTTCACGCTTCCTCAACGGCACGCTGCGCATGCACCTGGAGCTTGAAGACGAGTTGGCGCGTTTCCTGAACAAGGAGGCGGTCGTGACGTTTTCCACCGGCTTTCAGAGCAACCTCGGCATCATCAGCGCGCTGGTCGGCCGCAGCGACTATGTGGTCTGCGACAAGGAAAACCACGCGAGCATCTACGACGGCTGCAAACTCTCCTACGGGACCATGGTGCGCTACCGGCACAGCGACATGGACGACCTGCGCCGCACGCTTGAAAAAATCCCGGAGAGCGCCGGGCGGCTCATCGTCACCGACGGCGTGTTCAGCATGGGCGGCGACATCGCCAAACTGCCGGAAATCGTCGCGCTGGCAAAGGAGTTCGGCGCGCGGGTCATGGTGGACGACGCGCACGGTCTCGGCGTGGTCGGCAACGGCGGCCGCGGCACGGCGGACTATTTCGGCCTCGCCGACGAGGTCGACATCTACATGGGCACGTTCAGCAAATCGCTCGCCAGCCTGGGCGGCTATATGGCCTCCAGCGAAGTCGTGGCCGAATATGTGCGGCATACTTCGCGTCCTTTCATTTTCTCGGCTTCCATGACGCCGGCCAACTGCGCCTGTGCGCTGGCCGCGCTGCGTGTGCTTGAAAAGGAACCCCAGCGCGTGAAGCGCCTGCACGATATCTGCATGTATACGCAGTCCGGGCTGAGCGAACGCGAAATCCCGCATAAGTACACCGAGGTGCCGATCATCCCGATCTATACGTACGAAGCCACGCGGACGCTGGTCATCGCCAAGAAACTTTACGAAGCGGGCGTGTACGTCAACCCCGTCCTGCCGCCGGCAACGCCCGCAACAGAATGCCTGCTGCGCACGAGCTATATGGCGACGCTCACCGAACCGCTGCTCGACGAGGCGATGGACATCATGGCGGGCGTGCTCGGGGAGGAAACGCTGTGAAGCGCGTATGCATGATCACGGGCGGCAGCAGCGGCATCGGCAAAGCCACGGCAGACCTGTTGCTGCAAAACGGTTACACCGTATACGAGCTTTCCCGCAGGGAAGCGGACGACGGCGCGATTCTGCATATCACGGCTGACGTGACGATCCCTGCGCAGGTGCAGGCCGCCGTGGAGCACATCCTGCAGAAAGAGGGGCAAATAGACCTGCTCGTCAACAACGCGGGTTTCGGCATTTCCGGCGCGGCGGAGTTCACAGACCCCGCCGACGCGCACGCGCAGCTTGAGGTCAATTTCTTCGGCGCGCTCAACTGCATCCAGGCCGTGCTGCCGTCCATGCGGGCGGCGAAAAGCGGGCATATCGTGAACGTCAGTTCCGTCGCCGCGCCGATCGCCATTCCGTTTCAGTCGTTCTACTCCGCAACCAAGGCGGCGGTCAATTCGCTGACGCTGGCGCTGCGAAACGAAGTAAAGCCTTTCGGCGTCAAGGTCTGCGCCGTGCTTCCCGGGGATGTGAAGACCGGCTTCACCGCCGCGCGGAGAAAAAGCGCGGCCGGCGAGAACGTTTACGGCAAAGCGCTCGAACACGCCGTTGCCGTTATGGAGCACGACGAGCAAACCGGCATGCCGCCGGAAAAGGTCGCAAGGGCGATTCTGCACGCGGCGACCGAGCGCAGCCCGCGCGCGTTTCGCACGGTTGGCGCTTCCTACCGGCTTTTCGTTTTCCTCGCGAAGGTATTGCCCGCAACCTGGACCAACGCGCTGGTCGGGCTGATTTATCGCTGAGGGCGCCGCAACCCGCCGGAACGCTTAAAATTGGGGTCTTGGGGTCGTATCGGCCACAAGCGGTGGCTTGGAGGCGGAGGCTCAGCGCATTCCCTTGATTTACGGCCTAATGCCGCCCTTTCCGGGCGGTTTTTTCGCGCGGTTTGCTACAATTTGACAAACGAATGTCGCAATCCGTCCACCGCCGCCGCACGATTGCACGGTATGCTGAGATCATAAGTAAGAAGGGGGTTCTTCAACCTATGAAATCCGGCCTCACCGCGAAACAGAAACGCAGTTGGAAACTGATTTTCGATGCGGTCATGCTCGTCTTGTTAATATTGATGTATCGCAAACAGGTAATCAGCCTGACGTTCCACGAGGTCGGCGGGCTGGCGCTGGTCGGCCTTGTCGTGATCCACCTGCTCTTTAACGCCAGGTGGATCGGCGCGGTCACGAAGCGCCTGTTTTCCAAATCGACCGGAATTCACGCGCGCGCATGCTATATCGTGGACGCGTTGCTGTTGCTTGCGCTGTTAACCGTCGGCATCACCGGCGTTCTGATCAGCAAGGTTGTTTTCTCCTTCCATGTGACGGGCAATTTTAAAACGCTGCACTATTTCTCCGCCGCGCTGAGCGTAATCCTGATGGGCGTTCATCTCGGCCTCCACGCGGACTATATCTTCGGCAAACTGCTGAAAAAGAGCGCGGGCAAAGCGGCAAAAATCACCCTGGCCGCCGTGCTGACCGCGGCCGTCCTCTTCGGCGGATACAGCCTGTATTCCTCCAGCTTTGTTTCGTTCCTGACCGCGCCGATTCAGGCCGCAAGCATCTCGCACGCGACGTTTTCGCCGAGCGGGGACATCGCGCTGGACGGCGCCGACGAACAGCGGCCGATGGACTTGAGCGAACTGCCGGACGCCGGCACGGAATCCAACCTGCCGGTCCCTTCGCCTGCCGATAACGACGCGCAGCAGGACGGCAGCACGCCGAGTGCACCGTCCGGCGACGACTACGCCGGCTCCGGCGGGCATGGCAACGGACGCGGGGAGGGTCTTGGCGACGGCAACGGCAACGGCAACGGCAATGGAAACGGCGGCGAGAGCGGTTCCCTGTCCGGCGCACTGCTGCTGGTTGCGCAGTATATCGGCATTATAACGCTGTTCGCGGCGCTGACATACGCCGTTTTGAAACTGGTCCGCAGGAAGCCGCACGGCGGCGCCGCGGCGGAAGAAACAGAATGCGAACGGCTGCTGGACGGCGGCGCACCCTCCGCGAACGAGCCCGGCGATGATCGAGACGACGAAACACAGGAAAACTGAGCGCCGGCAAAATTTCATTGTCGGACAACAAAAGACCCCGGCCCTGTTTTGTGGTCGGGGTCCTTGCTAACGTCCTGCGCAATTTTTAAAGCATATATCGGATTCGCTTTGCCAGACCTGCTTTGTCCGGATGCGCATCGGGAACTCCATCGAGAACGTTCATCGCCTGCCGGAGAAAATATTCGCGTCGCTCGCCTTCGGCATCTACCGCTTTTTGATACAGGCTTTCGGCTTCACGCACAACGCCGTTCCAGTTCTCATATCGCGTGTTTTCATCGGGTGCTGGTGTCCGGGACATATGGAGAACCTCCTTTACGTTCAGCTTTAGTAAAATTATATCATTTCCCTCGATGCCGCAAATGACGGAGTTTGTCGGTTCCTGCGATATTTCATCGGATTTTCACAGTAAAACGCACCCCAAATCGGGGTGCGTTTTCCGTTTCATGGAGCTGGTGATGGGAATCGGACCCATGAACCTCGTCATTACCAATGACGCGCTCTACCGACTGAGCTACACCAGCGCTCGCAACGAACATTATAGCGAAGCTGAAGGTTCATTGCAAGTGTTATTTCGCTTTTGGCGCGTTAATCCTCCACGCGGATCAGGCTTTCGATTTCGTCCACGCAGTCCAGCGAACGAATCTCTTCCAGCGCTTCGTGAACGGCGAATTCGTGCGCAAGATGCGTTAAAAACGTAATATGCGAACTCTCGCCGTCCGACTGACCCAGCTGGACGACGCTTTTGAGCGACACGCCGTGCTCGGCAAAAACGCCCGCAATCGCAGCCATCGTGCCGGGTTGGTCCGCAACGTGCAGCCGCACGCAGTAGGTGCAGGCAAAATCCCTGACCAGCTCAATTTCGCTGCTCATGTTCGCGCTGTTGAAGAACGTCATGTACTGATGCTTGTTTTCGGCATGGCAGGCATAGATTACGTCGCTTACGACGGCGCTCGCCGTCGGCAGACAGCCCGCACCGCGCCCGTAGAGCATCACGTCGTCCACCGCGTTGCCGGTGAGGAAAATCGCGTTGAACACGCCGCGCACGCTCGCAAGCGGGTGCTCCGCCGGGATCATCGTCGGATGCACGCGCACCTCGATGCGGTTGCCTTCCTTCTTGCCGATGGCCAGCAGCTTGATCTGGTAGCCGAGCAGCTGTGCGGTTTCAAAATCCGCCTTGGTCAGCTTTGTGATGCCCTCGCGGTAGATCACCTCGATGGGCATATGCGCATGGAACGCCATCGAGGAAAGGATGGAGAGCTTGTACATGGCGTCGTAGCCCTCCACGTCCGCCGTGGGGTTGGCCTCCGCGTAACCGAGTCTCTGCGCGTCTCTGAGCGCGTCCTCGAAGCTCTGGCCGCACTCGGTCATCTGCGTGAGGATATAATTCGTCGTCCCGTTGATGATGCCCATCACGCGGGAGATGTTGTTGGCCTGCATGGAGTTGAGGATCGTTCGCAAAATCGGAATGCCGCCGCCGACGGTCGCCTCGAGATACAGCCCCGCGCCGGTGGCCTTGGCGGCCTGCTCGAATTCCGGCCAGTGCTTGCTCATGACCTCCTTGTTGGATGTGACGACGGTCTTGCCCGCTCCGAGCGCCTTGAGGATAAACGTGCGCGCCGGCTCGATGCCGCCCATGCACTCGATCACAATGCCGATATCCTTATCGGCGGCGATATCGTCAAATGATGTTGTAAACACGTCCCGCGGCGCAAGGCCGAGGTTCGGCTCGTGCTCAAAATCGCGCACAAGAATCCGCTTGACCGCGATTTCGATGCCTTCGCGGTGCGTAATCTGTTTCCCGTTTTCCGTCAGCACGCGGTATACGCCGCTGCCGACCGTTCCAAAGCCCAAAATGGCTGCCTGATACTGTTTCACTCTTCCTCCTACTCCGCCAGTGCCGCGCCAATCGCCGTTGCGAACGCCGCATGGTCGGGGATAATAAACCGAACGTTATGCAGCGCGGCCACTTCGTCGAGGCTGCGCCTTGCAATCGGCCAGTCGGTAATGGTGCCGACAAGCACGATGGTTTTTGTAAAATGCCGCTTGACGGCAAACGCTGCCATCAGCCCGATCGTCTGGAAAATCAGGTTGCAGAGCCCGGCCGCCGCGTCTTCCTTCCCGGAATTCGCGGTGAGTTTGGCCATGTTGGCCACGGTCGTGTCCGGCGTGAGGTTGGAAATTGTGCCCTCGCAGACGTCCATGAGCTGCAGGTCGATTTCGTGCAGATCGCCCCCGGCCGCAAGCCGCTGGAGTTCCTCCATGTCGTCCGTGCCGCACATCCTGCCGCTGAGCCCTTTGAGCGCTCCGCCGCCGAGCCCCGTGCCGCCGACATGCCATGCGCGCACGGGCGTGACGCGCGTGAACGACGTGCCCGTGCCGACGCTGGCCACCAGGCAGTTGTGCTTCCCGGAAAGCCGCACCGCGCCGCGCGAAACGGATGTGAATTCATCTCGCCGTACGGTCGGAATCCCGCGGATATCGCCTTTGATATAGGATGCGCCGACGCCGGTGATCGCAATGCGCTTTACGCCGTCCGTGCCGAACTCCGCAAGCGCTTCTTCAAACGGCTGGCCGTCGGGTTTGCGCATCTGCTTGACACATCTGCCGTTTTTCACCAGCGCGAACTTCGTCGTCGAAGAACCGATGTCAACGCCGAGCACAAGCTCGCGCGGCTTGACCGCAGCTACGATCACAGGCACCAGCAGGATCGCCGCGACGAGTTCGATCACGCCGTTTACGCCGATCAGCGTGGCATAGATCGTGCCGAGCAGCGGCGTGCCGGTCAAAAGCGTTGAAAACAGTTTAAGCGCCGAGAGCACCAGCACCGTGTTGGTGAGCGTCGCCGCGGCGGCGGAAAGGCCGGACACGAGGCCGCTGCGCAGCTTAAGCTTGCGCAGTCCGCTCGCGGTCAGCCCGCCGACGACGCCGACGAGCACGCGCGGCACAACCGAGATCAAAGGGTTGACGAACGGCGCCCAGAGCGGATTCGTCAGTGCGCGCAGCATGCAGCTCACGCCCCAAACGAGCCCCAGCACCGCGCCGTATTCCCAGCCGAGCAAAACGGCCCCGACCGCAACGACGATATGCAGCGTCGTAATTTCGATCAGCCCGTAGTAGATATAGCCGGTGTACGGCACAACGGTCATCACGATAATCAGCGCGGACAGGATGCCCGCGCGTACGAGGTTTTTCGTATTCATTTTTCGCTTATCAGAAATTTCCAATTCAAACGCCCTCGCAGTCCTTGAAGTTTCCATATTATATATCATCACGGCTGCATAATCAATGGAATACGCGGAATCGGCCGTGGGTTTTTTCCCGTGCGCACCGGGAAAACCCGGTTCGCCTGCGCTTGTTCAACCCGAAATCGGGAAACTCATCCCTTCCTTTTGCCTGTGCCGGCTTTGCATTTTGCCCGTGCGAACAAAATGTTCTGCAAGATCAGTCTGCTGTTCGGGCATTGTAAAATTCCGTTTGTTTTTCTTGCGCATAAGAGGCACTTTTCCGTTGACACGAATAATTTCATACGCTATACTTAGTTTTGCGTTTGTGATGTTCGGGGGAGCATAGCTCAGCTGGGAGAGCACTTGCCTTACAAGCAAGGGGTCACAG